>NZ_FYBH01000073.1 GCF_900185595.1 Calothrix rhizosoleniae SC01 | reverse complement strand
GCTGTCACCCTATCCTACTGGGGGACTAATGCAACACAGTCTAGTGATTGGTTTCATATTACTGATGCAGCTAGTGCTAATACCTTTGCTGATGCAATTGATAATGCTGGAAGACCTTTTGGTGGTGCGACTGGTGTTGGTAATGCTATTAACTTTGCACAAAATCTACTCAACACCAATGATTACGAAGGTAACAGAAAAGTTATTGATGTATCGGGTGATGGTAGAAATAATACTGGTGCATCCGTTACAGCCGCGCGAGATTCTGCGGTGGCTCAAGGGACTACTATCAATGGTCTAGCAATTTTGAATGATGATGCTAACCTTGATACTTATTACGCCAATAATGTCATTGGGGGTAATGGTGCTTTCGTCACGGCTGTATCTAATTTCACTGATTTTGGAGATGTTGTTAAGCTCAAGATTGGACGTGAAATTGCAACACCCGTTCCCGAGCCAATAACCATATTCAGTTCAATTCTCGCCCTTGGTTTTGGTGCAGCTTGTGTCCGTCAAACCAGCTTAAAAGGAAGTGCAAAAGCAGCAAGAGCCTAGATATAAATTCTGGGAAGCAATACTGCATAATGAAATGAAAAATAGAGAGAAAAAAGGACAAGTTTTTCCTCTCCATAATCAGAGTTTTACTAGTTTTCAATAATCTTTATCTATTATACAAAGCTTAAGTCCTAACTTCAGGATTTAAGCTCTTTATCTATTTTCCCATAAACTTGCAGCAACGTATACTAGTAAATTCACAGAAGCTTTATCAAGCTATTGACCTGATATAAATATTCTATTAAGTTTCACTATAAACTATTGCCGTTTTTTATTTTAGTAGCGAAAATTACAGGTGTAGATATTTTATTTTGCACTCTAATATATTTAGATTTTCCTACAAACCAAAGATTCACTGAGCATCTAGAAAAAATTCAAGCAATTAACACATAATGACAAAATCAAGTGAAAAACCCATACCCTTGCTTCCAGAAATAGAACCTTTACTAGAGCAAATACATGATTTCACCACCAAACAAACAAACTCAATTAATATTATCAGAGCTTTAGGTTATGGCTTGTTTTTATTAGCATTGTTTGATTGGGTAGTACTGTTTATTCCGACAAAATTTATTGACCCAGCTTGGGAATTCCAAACTATGGGAGCAATAATCGAAAGAGTACCAGTCCCTTTAATTGCTTTAGCACTGATATTTTTTGGTGAAGCCAACTTCCGAGGAAAATTAGAATTACGCTTATTAAAGTTGATATCTTCGTTGACTTTACTACTAGCAATGCTATTTTTCTTACTCATTCCTGTGGGAACTATCAATGCTATTCGACTCAGTGAAAACAGTCAAACTAAAATAGTCAAAGTTTCCGAACAGCAAACTACTCGAGCAGAAAATGTAGAAAAACAAATCAGTAAAGCTACACCTGCACAAATAAGTAATTTACTCAAAAGTCGAGGTCGTTCGTTGGATGGGAAGAATCCTAAAGAAGTAAAAAATCAAATTTTATCACAGGTTTCTACTGCCAAAAAAAGAATCAAAACTCAAGCTCAAGCTGCCCAATCTGCCCAAGAAATAAATTTATTTAAGCGAGCGGTAAAATGGAATTTGGGAGCTTTAGTTTCTGGCACTTTATTTATTTATTTTTGGGTACAAACTCGCTGGGTGAGAAAAATCAAGACTAAAAGTAAATCACTTGCTAAAAGTTCTCCAGACTGCTAAATATTAAATTTGGCTCCCTGTTAGATGGTAAGTTAGTTATTCAAACTTTATCTACTAATCTTATTTGATTTGTCAATAAATAAAATAAAAATGAAGAACCCTGACATTTTGAAAAAAGTTGGGGTTCTTATTACAGTATTTTCTCCTGATTTGTGCTGTTAGCCGAGCGATCACCATTGATAGATTTGACTATGTTTAATAATATTTGTGTTAAACATTTGTGATACTTGATATTTCAATAGTAGATTTCAAAAAAGGGGTAAGTCTAAACTAAATCCAGGTAAAACTTTTTCTCCTGATAAAGTAGTCGGCAATTCTCTAATTTCTTTGACCGAAAAAGAAAAGGATACAAGCTCCCAAATTTATTTGTGGAAAAATTAGAAATAATTGTGCCGCGATGCATAAGCACTCTTTCTCAATAATTCCTTTCTTGATGCAGTCGCTCATGGGGAAGACCCCCTTTCTGCGCGCTGCTCTCTACATTCATGTATAGGGTTTCTCCCCTGCTCCCTGCTCCCCTGCCTCTTCCTGACTCGATTTTGACGGTAGATTTCTACTTGTTGGTTTTGGGGGTCGATTAACCAACCTAATTGTAAGCCACTCTTTTTCAAGAGTATTTGAGAAAATGTTTGCTGCACCTGGGACTACAGATGTAGCCAAATTCTACGGCGCAGCCTGAAACAAATCTAAGTTTTCATCCTTAGCTAACTGCACAAGCTACTAATAACAATGCAGTCACCATTAATACAGCTATTCCTCCTTGTAATGCATAACTGTTTCTCTGCTCTGAGGAGGGAAACTCAGCGTAGTAAATGTCGGGTTCATTGGAGTTGTTATTGAGGATTCCTTGTCCGTTAACAGTGTTATACATAATCCTTTATGTCTTTTTTTGAATTTATGTAAATAAATATAACGAAAACATTACAAAATATCAACCAAGCTTGACTAATCAACTTTTATGGTATCCATAAAAAGTCTTAATTTGTTAGTTAAACTGATTAATCAAGGTAGTTCTGAAAATTGGTGTTATCGGTATAAGTGGGTTGTGAGAGAATAATTTCACCCCATACTCCGTTTGCACTTCCACCCTCCCAGGGCGAGAAAATCAAGAAATTATGGCAATCGCAATTGATTTTGGTACTAGCAACACAGTTATTGCTCGCTGGAACCCAGTAAACCAGCAAGCAGAAACATTAAACCTTTCTGGTTTATCCATTCAACAAAATCTCAATCCACCACTGATTCCCAGCTTGGTATATGTTGAGAATGCAGCTGAAGATCAAGTATTGGTAGGGCAGCAAGTGCGCGATCGCGGATTGGATTTGAGCAGTGAATCCAGATTTTTCCGCAGTTTTAAGCGTGGTATTGGTGCGAATATCCAAGGATTTTTACCAGAACTAGATGGGAAGATTGTCACCTTTGAACAAGTGGGACAATGGTTTCTCTCTCGCTCCATTGAGGAATTAGTGACTTTGGAGGGGGGATTGGATTCCTTGGTGTTAACCGTACCTGTAGATAGTTTTGAGGCATATCGTCACTGGTTGGGGCAGGTGTGTCAAGCATTACCCGTAGAACAAGTCAGAATGCTGGATGAACCCACAGCAGCAGCTTTGGGATATGGTTTAGCAGACCAGGAAATTTTGTTGGTTGTTGATTTTGGGGGTGGAACCTTAGATTTATCATTGGTGCGTTTGGCTCAAAGCTCTCAAGCAGCCCAAAAGCCTTTGGGTTTTTTATTGAAGTGGGGTAATAAATCTTTAGCAGAGGACTCCAAACAAAAGGTGAAAACTGCTCGGGTGTTAGCCAAAGCTGGGCAAAATTTAGGGGGTACAGATATTGATAATTGGTTGGTAGATTACTTTGCTAAAACCCAAGGATTGGCGGTAAGTGCATTGACAACTAGATTGGCTGAAAAGATCAAAATCCAGTTATCTAGTCAGCAGCAAGCTAGTGAGGTGTATTTTGATGATGAAAACTTTGATAGTTATGAATTGGAATTGAACCGGGACACTTTAGAAAATATCCTCAAAGAACACTCCTTTTTTGAATCCTTGGATGAGTCTATGACTCAATTATTACAGCAAGCGCGAAGACAAGGCATAGAAATTACTGATATTAATGGGGTGTTATTGGTGGGAGGAACTTCCCAGCTACCAGCAGTGCAAACATGGGTCAAGCAGTATTTTGATCGGGATAAAATTCGTTGCGAACGTCCCTTTGAAGCGATCGCCCAAGGAGCCTTACAACTGACTCAAAATACCGAAATCAAGGATTTTCTCTACCACAGCTATGGCATCCGTTACTGGAACCGTCGTCAAAATCAGCACAGTTGGCACTCCATAATTAGGGAAGGACAAGCTTACCCAATGACACAGCCAGTGGAATTGGTTTTGGGGGCTTCCCTGGAAAACCAACCTAGTATTGAATTAATTATGGGAGAATTGGGGACAGATACAGGGGGTGGTACGGAAGTTTACTTTGATGGCGATCGCTTAATTACCCGTCGTCTAGATAATGGTCAAACTAGTGTTAAACCATTAAATGATCGGGATGGCGCTAGAACTATTGCTCAATTGACACCACCAGGATTTCCGGGTAGTGATCGGATTAAAATTCTTTTTTTAGTTGATGAACAAAGGTTTTTACGGATGACTGTGGAAGATTTATTGACTAATCAAACTATCTTAGAAAACCAATTGGTAGCACAATTGAGTTAGCACTATGATATTTGTTAAAGTAAGTAGAAAATATAGCACTATGCTTTAAGGTTAGGACAAATTGAGAAGCTAAAATATAGATATAGAAAGCTTTTCCCTCCTGCCTCCTGCTATAACTAATAACTGAAATGATTAAATCAGTAATTACCATCACCGTTAAACTTTTTGCTGCTTACCAAGAAGCTTATGGAGTAGAGGAAATCGTCATGGAATTTCCTGAAAATACTCCAGTCCTAGCAGTTCGCGATCGCTTGATTGCAGAACATCCAGAGCTGTCTCAATGGCGTGATGTTACCCGTTTTGGAGTGAATATGCAATTCGTTGAACCACATACTATTATCCAAGATGGTGATGAAGTAGTAATGATTCCCCCTGTTAGTGGTGGTTGAAATGATAGAAAAAACAAGTCTGACTTTTTTCTATCATCAGCAAGCCCTAATTAAACCTCATCCATGTTGGAACCTGGAGCTTATAACTTATTCTGATGTGTCATTGCGACGTAAGGAAGCAATCCCAAAATCCTGTTATAAAACTAAGGTTTTCTAGCTAGACAAGGTTTATTTAAGACTCATTATACTATCAAAAATACCAGCAACGAATAGATGGATCCCCTGTTTTACCCACAGCAACAAAAATATTTGATTTGACAGGACAGTTGTTTTTTTGAACACGTATAGTCTTCGCTAATTGGCAACTAAAAAATTTACCTTGTTTGTTGAAAATAATATAACTCTTTGCCTGACAAGGAACTTTGTATTGTTTTCCTTGAATACCCGCTAATCTGACATTCATATTCTGCCCGAGAATGCATTTTTCGAGATTATAATTGTGGTAGCTAATTGTATTCATCTCACAGACTACAGATGCATCCACTGGCTGGTTAACAACAAAATTAGCCGTTACAACACTGAGAAAAGATGCCAAAATAGTTAAGGAGTATTTTTTCATTTTAAAAACTCCGGGAATAATAAATTCTAGTAATGTTTACGTGGGAAAAATACACAAATAGATTCTAAACTATTCCTCAAATTTAGGATTCTCAACTGATATAGAATTCAAATTCACAGCACAAAAGAGATATAGCCCTAGGCGCAATTAAAAGTAATAAGTTTACTGTTCATCGGTTTGAGCCTCCAAAAATGTCCGCGCCCTAAGTGCGTAGTGCTACATATCAATATTATTATTTACTGGTATCTATTTACATTAGAGTATATACCCAAAAAAATATGTGGCAGGTATAGCAAAAGAAATAAATTATACATAGTTATTGTTGCAAATTAGTCAATTTTAGGCTTTTGTGGTAGTAGGATATTAATCCAGCAATACCGGATAATAGAACCCATGAAAGGACATTGATCCGAAAATCAAATATACTAACATCAAGAGTGTTAAATGTTGCTAAACAGCTCAAAAGTAAAATGTAGCTAAATAGTATCACTCTATGCTGTGGTTTGAGTATCTTTTTGTTGCGTAAGAGCTTGATACTAGCGATCGCCATCCAGATAAATAAGCTGCAAAACAAAAGAGTTGTGGGTAATCCAGTTTCTGCGGATAGCATTAAAAATAAATTGTGGGGATGACCCAACCAAATATCCATCTGAGCTTGGTAAAGTTGGGTAAAGTTGCGTAAACCCCAACCAGTCCAAGGACGTTGCCAGGTCAAATCCCAGGCGAAATTCCACTGGGTTGTTCGCATTAAAGCTAGGGGACGATCAGGATATAACTGGTCATTTAATCGTGCCCAGAAAAAAGCAGGTACAAATTTGCGTAATATCTCTGCTATAGGAGAAGGTGCAAAGGCAGCCGCAGCAATGGCAGCTACCATAGCCGTTACCCCAGCTACTAATATTTGCCAACCTTGATAAATAGCATAAGCCAAACAGGCAATGAGAGCGATTACCCATGCATTGCGAGAGTTAGTTAAAATCAATGCACTGAAATTAGCGATCGCAATTACCAAGAGAAACAGGAAGTAAGGCAGATAATCATAAACCTGATAATTATTCTGGTAAGGATTGGCAAGTTTAGCCCTCAACTTTTGATAGGCTTCTAGCCATAAACCTAATCCGAGAATAAAAACTATAATCAAATAAACTGCTAAGGTATTGGCGTAGATAAATACAGAAGCCATACGTCCAGGGGGATTACCTCCAGTCGCCATTATCCAACCAAATATACTTTGCCATTGGGGTGGAACAGTCCAACCCCAAAATAACTGTCCCCAACCCATGACAACTACTGGCACAGAAGTAATTACTAAAATCAAAGATAAGCGCCGTAATTGCCATGGCTTTTGAATCAGGCTATTGAAACCAGCAAAGGCAACAAAGAAAGGTAAAAAATTGAATAAGCCCAGGAATGCTTCTGTTTTATCGAAAGCCAAACTAGCAGTAACTATTAATAATAAACTTAGTATGGCGAATCCCCAGTTGAGGGGACTGCGAATAATCATGTGATAATTGTGTAGCCATGTAAATATTAATGCCAGCCCAATAAATATAGCTCCCAACCATGGGAAGAAAGGCAATATCAATAATCCGATTTGGATACAACGCCAAGAGAATTTTAAGCTGGGAAGGAAAGAAAATAATTGAAAAGGTAATTTATGATTGATCATCTATGTCTTAGTCATCAGTACCAAGCTGATAATTTCACTTGCTAAGGCAGCAAGGTGTAAAGAAACCAAAGATTAAACATCAATAGCTTGTGTTGTCAAGTCTCAGAACTAATGACTAATAGATCATTAATTGTTTCAAGCTGGTTCCCAACATTCCGCACGAATCAGGCGAATTTGAGCCAAAGCAAAAATAGTTGGTATAATGCGACCATAATTAGTCGCGATCGCTCTCCATCCTAAATCGGCAAAAAACCAAGCCCACATCATGGGACCAACAAAAGTAAACATACTTCTAACAGCACCATAACGAGCTGCATTCACTGCCATACCTCGCTTTGCCATTTGTAAGGTAGCATAGTTTTTTAATTGGGTTGTAGCGACTTTACTCCCTTGGATTGCTGCTTGTCTCGCAACTTGATAGCTAGCAAAATGTGCAGTGAATTGACGAGCAATCTGTTGCAGTACAAATGGTTGCAGGACAGAAGTTACAGCGATTGCACTACCACCTTTAAAAATTACCCCCAAGGGATCCCGTTGTAAGGATAATGGTAAAGGTTCTTTTAAATCAGATGTTGCTAATTGATGCTGTAAACCCGTAGTCAATTGTTGTTTTTCTTTTCGCGGCAATTTTTTCCACACTCGTCCCAACAAGAATAAAAATATTTCTGCTTCTAAATCAACAGTTGCTAAATCTTGAGAGTAAGGGATTTTTAAATATTTACATACCTGTATGAGTGCTTGTCTGTAGGATACTTGATTGCTTTGTCCCCGTAACACAGTCATGCCATCAGCAGCTAAAAAGCGAAACCTTTCTTCGATGGTATCTAGCCAAGCTTGGTAACTTTGACTTTGAACTTCTATGGGTTCTGGGGTTTTGAGATAATCGAGGGGATTAAACTTACGACTAAACAAAATTGCCGTTAAGTCCTGTAACTCCTCTTCAGTTGCTAGTTCTAGTACCGCCCTAAGTTCATCCAATTTCCCTTCCTCCCTTCCATGCCGTTTTCCTGTACCTTATTCTACTATTAGCCTTTAACTATAATCAGTGTAATTCTTTGCACAACCATATATTAATGGAGACAAGGGGACGGTAGATTCCCGACTTCTGCTATGGTGCATTAACCATGCATATTTCCCTAGTACTCTACTAAGGGAACTATGCCTGGTTAATAATGAGAAGAAAAAGTTATTTTCTTCCCACACTTCCCCTTCTTCTCCTAACCTGGCAGTTTAGGGATTTATAAACAGTGCCAGGAATAATGTCTGGGATTTTCATCAAAGCTATGATGCGATATTGGGCGCAGAGTGTCAATCGAAATCCATGATAAAAATTCAATGAATCAGCAGTTGCCGATAAAATATCATTTAAACATAGGAAAAGCATTAGTAGTAATCGATATTAGTTATTGATTTCCAGTAATTTCACGATCAAATTCAACACCATATTATTCTCTTAGCAGAATAATATTTCTTATTATCTCAGTAGATATTCATAAATTTTATCTTTTTTAATATTGTTCCTTCCCTCATGGCTGATATATTCACTTATTATTTGCTCTTTTTTGGCAGTTAAGAATATTAATCACCGTATCTATACCGATGAATTACATCTATATATTCCTTGCTTTTCTGTTTATAAATATTTGATGAATCATCGATTGTTTAGCTAGCATATGTTGAACAAATAGGCTATTTCTAAATTAGATGTACATCACAACAGCTATGACAATATATTTGAATCATGAAAAAATATCTACATTTTAACATCTTAATTTTTGTCTGCTTAACACTTGTTAGCATTACAATTGTACCAGTAAATGCATCAGAAAATATGCAAAAATCTTCTGAAAAGGGGAAAAATGATGTGCCAGGAAAAAACAGAATCGGTGGTGCGACTAGAGAGATATGTGTTAGTACTGATGGTCAGTTAATAGTATTTGTTCCTGCAAATAATTTCAGACAGACAAAGTCAGTCACAGCCAGTCCACAATTCTTGTCGCATATCCCTCAAGTTTCTCCAGCAAAATATGAAAAAAATAGGCCAGCTAAGATTTCTCAAGGAATAATCAATTTTTCTTCCCATGATGCTGTATCAGCTCCAGGACTAAATGTGGATAGCAAATATACTTGGTTCTTGTCTATGATTTGTAAACCAAATCATAGAGCCCATTAAGTCGTTGACTTTTGACTTATGCCTTGGTTTACTACGTGTATTAGCTTACAGTGACTCCTAAGCAATCGAGTAGGAATACCTCATGTGAAAAGCTATTTCTTAAGTATGTAACCAGAAGAAATTCAGTAATTTTGCGGATCTCTAATTAGTTCATATAAAGAGTATCATTGAATGAATGCAAATGATTAATTTCACTTCTTATTAAAAACTGGGAGATATAGACAAACAGTTTATTTTTTATCATCATGAATAAAATTTTGTTATAAATAAGCAATAAACTAATAATCAAGAAAATGTAATTGTGAAATTATCTCACAGGTTATCTCGATTCATCTGCTTTTTTATTAAGTATTCTCAACATCACTTAAATCGTTCTCTGATTAATATTGGCTTATTAGAATCAGTATTAATCGCCAGCTTGTTATTCACAGGATTAACAGTCGGTGTGAGAAAATTAGGTTGGTTGCAACTCCTAGAGTTGGTAGTTTTTGATGAAATGATACGCCACCAACCAGATCCTCCTCTGGATGAACGAATCTTAGTAGTCGAAATTACTGAAGCTGATATTGAAAAACAGAAAAGATTTCCTATCTCCGATTTTAGCATTGCTGAAGTTTTAAAAAAGTTACAACTATCTCAACCAAAAGTAATTGGTTTGGATCTTTATCGTAATGTTCCCCAACCACCAGGTAATGATGATCTCATCCAAGAGCTTCAGGCATCTAATATTATTACTATTATTGAGCTGAAAGATATTAATAAAGAAGGTATATCTGCGATTCCTGGTATACCTCCAGAACGCATTGGCTTTAATGACTTTCTTTTAGACTCAGATGGTGTGGTTCGTCGTAATTTGCTATATGCCAAAATTGATAATCGCATATATTATTCATTTGCTCTACGAACAACTCTAAAATACTTGCAGAAAAATGATAGCTCAATCCAAGTAACAAAGGATGGATTACATCTGGATCAGGCATTTTTTCCCCGTCTATATGGCAATTCCGGTGGTTATGAGAATATAGATTATGCTGGTCGTCAGATACTAATTTCCTGGAATTTACCTCATAAAATAATACGCAGAGTCTCACTAAGTGACGTATTAGAAGGAAAAGTGAAATCTGATTGGATTAAAGACAAAATAGTATTAATTGGTACTAGTGCTCCTAGTGGAAAAGACTTATTTCTGACTCCTTACAGTGCTAACCATTTAGGAACACCAAAATTATCAGGAATTTTTTTACACGTTCAACTTGTTAGCCAGCTTTTAAATATAACTATAGATGGACAGCCCCTGTTCTGGTTTTGGTCTGAATGGGTAGAAGTATTATGGATATACAGTTGGGCTTCAATTGGAGGTGCTATCGCCACAAAATTACGGCATCCCTTATCTCTGTTATTAGCTGTAACTACTGCTTCGGCAATTTTATCTATTATTTGCTTGGCTTTATTTTCTCAAGCAGCTTGGATACCCCTGGTACCTCCGGCTATAGCATTAACATTAACAACTGCCAGTATTATTGCTTATAAACAACTATATTATACTCTGCATGATTTGACTTCCTATTTACCAAATAGGGAACTGTTTATTAAACGTTTGCAATGGTTAATTACAGATACAAAACTGACTGATAATAGAAGATTTGCGGTCATGTTTTTAGATATAGATAGATTCAAATTAATTAATGAAAGTTTTGGTCATCATATTGGAGATCAGTTATTAATTGAAGTTACTCACAGATTAAAAAGTTGTATCCCAGCGAAAAATAGTATCGCTCGGGTGGGTGGAGATGAGTTTGCGATTGTGCTGGATAGAATTAAGGATAGTAATGAAGCTATAGTAGTTGCTGATCAGTTACAAGAAGTAATAAGTTTACCTTTTCAGAGCAACAATCAAGAAATATTTACGAGTGTCAGTATTGGTATTGCCTTCAATCAACCAACACTAGATCATCAAGCAGTGGATTTACTGCGAGATGCACATACAGCCATGTATCGAGCAAAGGATTTAGGGAAAGCTCGCCATGAAGTGTTTGCCAATGGAATGCATACCCAAGTAGTAAAACGCTTGCAAATAGAAGCAGAAATTCGTAGTGGTTTAAAAAATCAAGAGTTTTATCTCAATTATCAGCCAATTGTATCTTTAGAGAATGAAAAAGTTCTTGGTTTTGAGACTCTTGTAAGATGGCAACATCCCCAGCGTGGATTTATCTCGCCAGGAGATTTTATTCCAGTGGCTGAAGAAACGGGGTTAATTGTTCCTTTGGGCAGATGGATTTTTCGGGAAGCTTGTCAACAATTATCCGCTTGGCAAAGACAATTTTTCTCAAATCCCCCTCTGATGATGAGTATCAATTTATCTGGACAGGAATTGCATCAACCGGATTTAGTCGAATCAATTCAGGATACTTTAATCAATACTGGCATCAAAGAAGACACGGTTAGGCTAGAAATTACGGAAACTGTGGCAATGAAAGATGTGGAAACTGCCATTTCTATTTTGCTGAAGTTGAGGGCTTTAAATTTACGCCTGAGTATTGATGATTTTGGTACGGGGTATTCTTCGTTGAGTTATTTACACCGCTTTCCCATTAATACTTTGAAAATTGACCAATCTTTTGTGAGTCGCATGGGTGAAACTGATGAAGATGCAGCAATTGTACGTACGATTATTACCCTTGGTCATATTTTAGGTATGGATGTGGTGGCTGAAGGTATAGAGACGAAAGCACAGAAGGAAAAATTGTATGAGTTAGGATGTAAATATGGGCAAGGGTATTTATTTTCCAAACCTTTAGATCAACAAAAGGCAACTCAATTGCTAGTAAAGCAGTTTGAGAGCCAGGAGTCGGATATGATGATTCTGGAGGCTGGAAATCAAATTTCAGATGAACTTCCCCGTAAAATTAGTCAATCCCAAATCTGAAATCAGGTTACCGCCACTTTAATTGTAAATAACCGCGTTCTGATTGTTCTAGTTCTTTCTCTGTCAACCATTCTACTGGTTTATAAGTACCAAATATGTGATCCCACCAATCTAGAGCTAAACCAAAATTATGCTCCCACATCCCATATTTGTGATGTACATAATGAACTGGCATTTTCATCCAGAAACATTTGGTCGGATTTTCATGTTGTAGTTGGTGAGCATAGGCTGAAAAAGCTGCATAAAACAAGGAACCTAAGAGCCAAGCGATACCAGCATCCCAAGCATAAAAAAACATCGCCACCATGCCGATTGCACCAGGCTTTACATAGTCCAAAAATTCCCAAATGACTCCTTGTCCTTCGTTACGACGGTGGTGATCCCGGTGACGTTCCCCAATACGTGGGGAAACGTGCATCAGCCGATGCATCCAATATTCTACTAGGCTAGAAGCAATAAATGCGATCGCAAAAAAGATAATTACTCTAATAGTTATGATTAAAGGGTTCATTTTATATCACTCCTTCTTTATGGATAGATTATGTCGAATATGTCTACCTTGAAAATAGAGGTTAGGTGTTAGGGCTTGGGGGATAGGGAATAAGTATTTTCATTCTCGGTTGTTTACAAACGTACATGAGGGACTACCCCATAACTCAATTTTTGACTTCTAATTAATTCCTCGGAGTTTACTAGTATTTTCAACTAAACTCTGGGCAAATTTATCGAAGCGTTGAGAGAGTTTTTCCTCTAAAAGCTTTCCTTCAGGATTGAAAGCTTTCCAAGCTTCACCAATTGCTATTTGTTCGGGTATGCACCATCCATGCACCCAACGGATAATTAGTCTTAAATCATTCAAAGCATTAGTGTTAGGTTGTCCTCCGAGGACGCTAATCAATCCAGCAACTTTACCAGATAAATGCTCAAAACTCATCAAATCCAGAGCATTTTTCAGCACTCCACTGACGCTGCCATGATATTCTGGCGTTGCTAAAATTAATCCATCAGCACTGCTGACAGCATCCCGCATCCGTTTCACATCTGGATAATCAGTATATTCTTTTTCTCCATTGCAAAATGGTAATTGCATCTGCCTTAAATCTAATATTTCTACTTCTGCACCCAAAGCTTCTACCCTTTGTGCAGCTAAATACAAAGCCTGGTAGCTATAAGATTCGGCTCGTAAACTACCATTAATACCCACAATTTTTACCATAATTTCTCTCACTTTTACTATCAGGCAATAAGTTGAAGTCGTTATGACTTTGTCTAATCCTAGCTATGTGTGAGTGAAAATGTCAAGGGAGTATGGGGAAAATCCATATTAACTGCAAGCAATTTTGGGTTGGTTGAGCTATCGGTTTAAGAGAAAAGTGGGAATCGCAGTTTACGGAAGCTACACTAAATTAAAGAAAGGTTATTTATTCAAATATTGCGAGAAAACAGCCATAAAAACCATCACTGTGGGGATGGCAATAGATAAAGGGTAATTGTTATGACCAATTTTGCAAAAAAAGCATCCATGAAAAAAAGACCCGCAACTAAAAATTTGGGGCTAGCAAGTATATTAGCAGCCAGTTTGACCATATTACCGGGGGTGGTAGCAAGTACTCCTGCACTGGCGCAAAAAGCAAAACCTGATTCCCTTAACTATGGCAAGTTACTGCAAAAAATAGATCAAGGAGAGGTTCAATCATTAGAGATTGATAAAACAGAACGGGTGGCGAAAGTAAAATTGAAATCTAAGGGGCAAAAAAAAGATAATCAAGTCTTTAAAGTCAAGTTATTAAATCAAAATACAGAATTAGTTAACAAACTTAAACAAAATAAAGTTGACTTTGCTGAGGTTTCCTCTGCCAATAGTAAATCTGTGGTAGAGCTACTGATTCCTTTGATGTGGATCTTTTTGCTGCTAACTGTAATTTTATTGTTTTTGCGTCGTACTACTAATGCTTCTAGTCAAGCAATGAACTTTGGTAAAACCAAGGCTCGTTTTCAAATGGAAGCAAAAACAGGAGTTATATTTGATGATGTGGCGGGGATCGAAGAAGCGAAAGAAGAATTACAAGAGGTTGTGACCTTCTTGAAACAGCCAGAAAAGTTTACTGCTGTGGGGGCGCGGATTCCCAAAGGTGTGCTTTTGGTGGGACCTCCTGGTACTGGTAAAACTTTACTAGCAAAAGCGATCGCCGGGGAAGCAGGAGTACCTTTTTTCAGCATTTCTGGTTCGGAATTTGTGGAAATGTTTGTCGGTGTGGGTGCTTCCAGGGTCAGGGATTTATTTAAGAAAGCCAAAGAAAGCGCACCTTGTTTGATATTTATCGATGAAATTGATGCTGTTGGTAGACAACGGGGTGCTGGTATCGGTGGTGGAAATGATGAGCGGGAGCAAACCCTGAATCAACTTTTGACGGAAATGGATGGGTTTGAAGGTAATACAGGTATTATTATTATTGCTGCCACTAACCGTCCCGATGTTTTAGATGCAGCCTTATTACGTCCTGGCAGATTTGACAGACAAGTAATTGTAGATGCGCCAGATCGTAAAGGTAGACTGTCAATACTACAAGTGCATTCCCGTAACAAAAAAATTGAACCATCAGTTTCCTTAGAAATTGTGGCTCGCCGTACACCTGGTTTTACTGGTGCAGACTTAGCTAACCTACTCAACGAAGCAGCAATCTTAACAGCACGGAGAAGAAAAGAGGCAATTACTCAATTAGAAATTGATGATGCGATCGATCGTTTGACCATTGGATTAACTCTCAACCCTCTGTTAGATAGCCGGAAAAAGCGATTAATTGCCTATCACGAAATTGGACATGCTTTACTAGCTACCCTGCTTGAACATTCAGATCCCTTGAACAAGGTGACAATTATTCCTCGTTCCGGTGGTGTGGGTGGTTTTTCCCAATTAATCCTCAATGAGGAAACTATTGATAGTGGTCTTTATACCCGTGCATGGCTCAAAGATAATATTACCATGACCTTGGGTGGTAGAGCCGCAGAGAGTGAAGTTTTTGGTGAAGCGGAAACCACAGGAGGAGCCAGTGGGGATCTGAAAATGGTCACAAATCTTGCCCGAAAAATGGTAACTATGTATGGGATGACAGATTTGGGGTTAGTAGCACTGGAAAGTCAAAATCAGAATGATGTATTTTTGGGTAGAGACTGGGGTAATCGCTCGGAATATTCGGAAGAGATGGCATCAAAAATAGACAATAAGGTGCGAGAAATGGCTCTTTCCTGTTATCAAGAAGCTTGTAATATCATTCGCCAGAACCGCTCTCTAGTTGACAAACTAGTGGAAATATTGGTGGAACAAGAAACTATTGAAGGTGAACAATTCCGGACTATTGTTGCAGAATATACCCAATTACCAGAGAAGCAGCTCGCTACTTCTAGTTAGGAATATGTGTAATTAAATTATAGTTATTCCAATTAATTTCTGTAGTGGGAGCATCTTGCTCCCTCATATCTTCATGCAGGTAAGATGCCTACACTACAAGATTTGTTTGGGATTTTTCCTCTAATACGAACTATGTGTTTTTTATTTGTAATTAGGGTCTGCTGAATAACTGAAAAAGATTGATTTATCAATACTTTGAGGCTATTCTATTGGGGAGGGGCGTGCAAGGAAATTAGGATTTTAGATTTAAAATCCTTGCATCTGTTATTTTTTCTGGCAAAAAGAATAGAAATAAAGAGGCTGGAACTACTCCCCACTCCCCACTCCCTACCCCCACCAAAAGACTTTTATGCCTAACGGCACGCTCCGCGAACAGCAAGCCCTAATTAAATTAATAACTTGAGTTGGTCGTATACGTTCAACAATCACAGATAATGACTAATGGTTCATCAATCATTATTCATCACAAACACAATGCAAATTGACTGGCAAACCGTTGAAACCTACGAAGACATTCTTTATCACAAAGCCGATGGCATTGCCAAAATTACTATCAACCGTCCTCACAAGCGCAATGCTTTTCGTCCCCAAACTGTGTTTGAATTATATGCAGCGTTTTTAGATGCACGTGAAGATACTAGTATTGGTGTAGTTTTATTAACTGGTGCTGGGCCCCATACAGATGGGAAATATGCCTTCTGTTCTGGTGGTGATCAAAGTGTGAGGGGAAAAGCGGGTTATGTTGATGATGATGGTGTCCCTCGTTTAAATGTGCTGGATTTACAGCGTCTGATTCGTTCCATGCCTAAAGTCGTAATTGCCTTAGTGGCTGGGTATGCGATCGGGGGCGGGCATGTTTTACACTTGGTCTGTGACCTGACCATTGCTGCTGATAATGCTATTTTCGGACAAACTGGCCCCAAGGTTGGTAGTTTTGATGGTGGTTTTGGTGCTAGTTATCTTGCCCGGATTGTGGGGCAAAAAAAAGCACGGGAAATTTGGTTTCTTTGCCGTCAGTATGATGCCCAACAAGCTTTAGATATGGGTTTGGTAAATTGTGTTGTGCCTGTGGAACAATTGGAGGCTGAAGGTATCCAGTGGGCAAGAGAAGTATTAGAAAAAAGTCCCATTGCTATCCGTTGTTTAAAAGCGGCGTTTAATGCTGACTGTGATGGACAAGCTGGGTTACAAGAGTTAGCTGGTAATGCTACTTTACTCTATTACATGACGGAAGAGGGGGCAGAGGGTAAACAAGCATTTTTAGAAAAGCGTCCTCCTAATTTTCGTCAGTATCCCTGGCTGCCTTAATGTTCAAAAATACTCTTTAGTATTACTAACAAATAAATCTAGAGGCGTTACAACACAACGCCTCTAGATTTAGAAAAAACAAGATTATACCAATTCAAATAATATTTGCGACAGATAAATGATTCGTAGTAGGGGTTTAGCAATGCTC
>NZ_FYBH01000022.1 GCF_900185595.1 Calothrix rhizosoleniae SC01 | reverse complement strand
ACCAAAGCTAGAGCAACAAGGTTTACCTACTATTGTGCAAGTTCTGAATGCAGTACACTATTATCCCTCAGAAGTGACTCAATTGAGATTCTTAGCTCATTTTATTGGTGGTGGAAACCAAGATATAGAAACTTTGATGCAATGGGTTGGCGAACCCAAGACTAAACCAAGTGATTTAACTCCTGATAAAGGTAGGAAAATCATGGAATTATTCGAGGAAACTTGGAAACTTCTTGATTCTCTACCAAAGTTGCAGCGAGAATTAGCAGGACAAATTGCTGTAGTTGCCAACCGAGTTGATTGGAAAGCATGGGACATCGCCTTACTTCAGCGTCAACATGAAAACCTGAAAAATGCAGGTTCTCACTATGCTGATACGGTGCTGCGTGTGATTAATAATCTGGAATTTTGGAAGTGGTTTTTCCTTGCCAGAAACATCATCCTCATTCACCTTGCCATTTGGCTTACCCTCATCCTTGCCTACTCTAAATTTACCCAAATTCTCGCACCTTTGTTCTGGAATCCTTGGTTAAGAAGAATTCTCGGTTTTGGTTACATCGGCTTACTCCTCACTTGTATTCCCTGGGCGCGTAACAGATTGTTGCAACCATTTACACCTCTACTGCTAGCAGATGCAGGATTAGATAATTTCATTGAGCAAACTTATTTTGGTGAGTCTTTCGTCAAAGTTCCTCGGAGTCTTAAAGAGGGACAAGGGGGACGAGGGGGACGAGGGGGACGAGGGGGAGAAGAGAGAAAAGGGGGACAAGGGAGACAAGGGGGATTGGTTGGCTATGCTGTAACCCCAACAATTCAACCCATTACCCAAGCAATTCCCACTCTCCAAGGGCAAATCGTCTTAGAAGGAGACTCTGGTTTAGGTAAATCAATGTTTCTCCGCCATTTGGCAAATAACTCCCAGGGTATCTTTGTTTACCTCCCCGCCCAAAAATGTGACAAAGGGGTGATTGAAGCAATTTCTGCCAAGCTCCGGGAACAGGTAGATGATAGCAAGTTCCTCAAAAGCCTAATTTATAATGGAGCCTTAAATATCTGCATCGATGGACTCAATGAAGTTACCGCCGACACACGGGCGAAAATCTCCCAATTTGCTGAAAGCAATTTCCGCAGCAATATAATTATGACAACCCAGCCCCTAGACTGGATACCCCCTTCTACAGCAAAAAAATATGAATTGCAGCCCTTAGAGCGGGAACAAATCCAGCAGTTTTTGCTTTCCCGTGATAGTGGACTGGGAACTGGAGATTTAGGAACTGAGACAGTCACCACCGAATATGAGCAAGCCTGTAAAAGCTACCTTGCAGAAGCTTTCAACGAACAACAATCAGTGGAAGATTTCACCGCAACCAAGCGCATTCTTTCCAACCCAATGGATTTAACCCTGGTTGCCCAGATGCTATCACAAGGACAACAACCAAATTTGTTTCGCCTGCAAGAACAGCAATATCAGCTCATGGCGACGGAATATCAGCGAGAATGGCAACAGGAATTTCCTTTAAACAGATTCTCCCAGGCAGTTTACCAAATGCGACTGCATGACGAAACCATCATCCCCAGTGAATCATTTCAACCAGAATTAATCTGTCTGGAAGATGAAAAATATAAAATGGTCATCAGCCGTCAGTGGGAAGATGAGGAGGGGGAAGCCCAGAAACGCTGGTATTTTCGCCACGACAAAATCATGGAATTTTTCCTAGTCCAAAACTTTCGCGGTGCAGGGGAGGAAGTTCAAGAACGGGTTAATCAACATATTGATGATCCCAGGTTTCGCGGTGTCTATTTATTATTAGCTAATTTACTTTCTTTAAATGCGGCTTTAGCACTGCGAGAAAGAATTATCGAATACGCTGCTAACAGCAAAGATCATACATTAAGTGATAAATTTGTCCAATTATTACAGTTACGTTTACCGCGAAAATGGACACAAGGGGCAAAGTCAGTATTACAACAACATGAACAGAAAACTCAATATTTAGATTTAGTCGGGAAGTTTTTAGAACAAGTTGATGCCAAGATAAAACGGGAACAAGAACTACACCTGACTATCGAAACTATCAACAGTAGTCTCAGCAATTACACCCCTTTTCCTGTGTTAATTACTATTGATACGCCAACGGATGAGGATATCATCTACCTGGTGAAACTTTCTCAACAATTGCAAATCAAAGCAACACGAAAAGCTGCCCAAAAAGCTGGTTTATTAATCTATAAACTTCCCCCAGATACCACAGCCAGAATGGAAATTGCTAAGGTGCGGTTAAGGGACAAATTTTTGGTAATTCCCATACCTGTAACATCAGTGGAACAGGCTTTAGGGGATAAATATGAATGTAGGGGACTGCTGGAAACATATATTGATAGATACGTCCAGCGTGCTGATTTCTTTGATGATAGAAACGCCATTAGCGACACTTTATCATTTTTCGGTCGCACGGAAATATTACAACGGTTGGGAGAAGAACTACTAAGATATCAAGGAGTAGGACTTTTTGGATTACGCAAGTCAGGTAAAACCTCTGTGTTGCTGCAACTGGGCTTTATGCTGCGGGAACATCCCATTGTCCACATTGATTTGCAAACCTATAGTGGTTCTCGCTACACTGGGGCTTTATTTAACAAAATTATCCA
This sequence comes from Calothrix rhizosoleniae SC01, assembly GCF_900185595.1. Lineage (GTDB taxonomy): Bacteria > Cyanobacteriota > Cyanobacteriia > Cyanobacteriales > Nostocaceae > Calothrix_A > Calothrix_A rhizosoleniae. The sequence continues at coordinate 2,492 of NZ_FYBH01000022.1, read as the reverse complement.
GCATCTATCTGCTTTAGAAAGTGATATTCCCCTGCCAAAATTTGACCCTTTCCCCCTAGATAAACCTGGTGCTGAGTTAACGGATGAATTTATTCGTCGGCTGAATGAATTTACCCATTTCATCCAAAAACATCATAAATATAAACTGCCCATCCTGTGCTTTTTAGATGAAATAGAAAGGATTATTCCCACCCCAGAAGACAACCGGGAAAAAGCTGAAGAATTTAATGCTTTTTTGGGAGCATTGCGGGTATTGTGTCAACAACAGAAAATGTCACTGCTTGTGGCTGACGTACATCCAGATTGCAATCGCATTAATTCCTGGACACAACCAGGAGTAGCGACAAATCCTGTATTTAGCTTCTTCAAAGAAATCTTTTTACCCCCTTTCTCTGAGTCAGAAACCCAAGATATGCTGGTAAATCTTGGTAAATTAATGGGGTTAGAATTCGATGCATCCACACCCAAAAAAATTCATTACCAAAGCGGTGGACATCCCTTTTTATCTCGCCAAATTGCCCGCTTAATCACAGATAAAATTAAAAATCAAAATCACAACCATCAACCCGCTAATGGCACTATGCTAATTGAATGGGCAATGGTAGATAAATATTTAGAGAGAACTTTAACCCAAAAAGGTGAGTTAAAAAATTACCTCGAAAAAAGTATTTGGGAAGATTTAGAGAAACGCAACTTCCAAGTCGCCATCTCCATTATTCGAGTCATCGCCTGTAACCAAGACTTCCCCGACAAAATCACACAACCAGCTTTATTCAACCACCTGAAAACCTGCTTTACAGCCAACCAGTGCTTAGACGCTTGTAATTGGCTCACAAATGTTGGATTGTTGTATCAAGAGGAAGTTCAAGATCAGGATTTATACCATATCCGAATTCCTCTCTTATCACGTTGGATTCAAATGCAGATGATAGAAGAGGAAATGGAGCAATGCCGGATTTTGTAAGAGAACGTCCCTTTGAGAACTACCGCATCCCCATTACAGAACCTTCCTACTTCTTCGGACGCAACGAATTAATTGATACCATACTCCAATCCCCTTTTCAGGTGCGGATACTCTTAGGGGGGAGGCGTTTAGGTAAAACCAGTGCCTTACGGGCTGTAGAGTGGAACTTACTCAATCCCCATACTAATTATTTCCGTCGCGCCTTCCCCGTATTAATTAACCTCCAGTTAGAACAACCCAAAGACTTAGACAATCTGCGTTACCTCCTCATCGCCAGACTCAGAGAAGCCATAGAACGGTGGCGAGAAATTCCTGTAGGGGAAATTAGCCAAATGTATCGCGAGTTTCTCAGTAAAATCAAGGGTGGTGAAGTTACCCTAAATTTTCTTGCCACATTAGGTATAAATTTCAACAATAATTATCCCGACTCCGCCAAGGGTTTAAATAACGATAGCTTTCGCTTGGCATTCTTAAAAACTACGGAAGAACTGTGCCAGATGAACTTTCAAGGGGTTTGCTTCCTCATCGATGGTGCTGAATTCATTGTCCGCCAACCTTGGGCTACTGACGCTTGGTCTTACCTACGGGGATTAAAAGATACTGATATTGCCGTCAAATCTGCCCTAGGTTTATTACTCTCCGGTTACCGAGACTTAAAAGAATATCAGCAACGTGTGGGTTCGCCATTATTAAACATCGCCGAAATCGAATGGTTAACTGCCTTAAGTAAGGAAGATACCACAAAACTGATATGCGATCGCGCCGAACAAGAAAATGTATCCCTAAGTGAAGCTGAAATCAGCGAAATCATCAAATTGTCCGGATGTCATCCCTACCTAACCCAACAATCACTCAACATAATTTTTGACAACCACCAGCAAGACTCCTGGGCTAATCTCACCAACGAATTACTACAGCATCACGACAAAGATTTTTCCTCCTGGTGGAACGAAGAACACCTCTCTGGTTGCTTTAGCGAAGACGAACGCAAAATATATTCTGTCCTCCTCGAGCAACACCAAGCCACCCCCCAAGATTTAGCAAAAGATACAAATTTCAGCCGATTCAAAGTTGCAGAAGCCTTAGAAGTCATAGCTGGTACTGGTGTTATCCGCCCATTGAATGACGAGTGCTATACATTAGGTTCTCGCCTGTTTCAGGAATGGGTTAAACAATTAACTATACCTGCACCGAATATCAACCCCGAAAATATATTATCTAATCAAAGTCCTATAAACTACCAAGATTTTCAAATCTTAGTCAGGGAAAATAAGAATATTCGTGCTTCATCAGAACAAGGTGAGATTTCTGGTGAATTACGCCTAGAAAGGAACAAAATTAACCTAGCATTAAAACTGATTGAGCAGAATCAGACAGATGCAGATTTGCTCAAAGCACTAGGTGACGAACTTTACCAAGCACTGTTCCCCAACCAAATTAATGCCCGATTCCAAGCTACCATAGCAGGGGCACAAGCCAATCATCGTAGTGTCCGCTTGCGGTTAATATTTGAATCTCCCCAACTAGC
>NZ_FYBH01000347.1 GCF_900185595.1 Calothrix rhizosoleniae SC01 | reverse complement strand
AGCATTGTATTTAAATGTTATGTAAACTACTATTTAAATTTTAAATGTTATATAAACGACTATTGAAATGTACTTGTTTGCTTAATATTTTACAAGCAGTTATTCTTTGGTTGGCATATTTATAGTAAATCGGTTTTATGGAGTCAGGACTTACCAAAATAGGGAGTAGGGAGTAGAGAGTAGGGAGTAGTGGAAGAGGAAAAATACCCTACTCCAGGATGGTTTAAAGCCCCCGGATTTATCCGTGGAAAGTTAAGAAAATTTGGGTGGAGAGGCGCAAGCCCGACAGACAAAACGTCAACATGAAATCCCCTACTTTTAAGTATGGGGCATCCCTACTCCCACGCCCCTACTCCCTACTCCCTCGTTAAGCAACTGTCACAAGCAATATGATTTCGCTAAAGACGGGCTTTACGACATTGACATGATTCAATGTCTGTTAATTGTTTTATTTCCCTGTGAAACTCTTCTATTTTTCAACGGATTTTACACACTTTTTGCGCAGCTCTAAGGAGTGTTGATATTGTTGCTAGTTTTTGATTACCATAGATTCTGCCTTTGTAAATCTATAGCAATAATTCCTTAATATTTTGATATATAAAATTATCTTACTGGTGCCGTGCCCCTACCCTTCTGTCCCATTCTTTTTGCAAAATGGTATTACATTTTGAATTGCGATCGCTTTTTATTGTTATATCACTAGGCAATTAGGTTAGCCCTGAGCGAAATCCAAAGGCTAACATCGTTGCAAGCTGAAACCTAGTACTTTTGTGGTACAAATTTTTGCATACACATAGGAGGGCGAATATAATCTATTGCTTGCTGTCGGGGAGGTAATTTGATCGGATCTGGTGTCAAATCTTCATAGGGAATAATACTTAATAGATGGCTGATGCAATTGAGACGGGCACTTTTTTTGTCATCAGCTTCCACTACATACCAGGGGGATAAAGTCGTGTCAGTAGCAGCAAACATATCATCTTTTGCCTTGGAATATTCTACCCATCGGACACGAGATTCGAGATCCATAGGGCTTAGTTTCCATCGTTTGGTAGGGTTGTCAATACGTTTCTGAAAACGTCGTTCTTGTTCCTCATCACTGACCGAGAACCAATACTTGACTAGGATAATACCTGATCGCTGTAACATATGTTCAAACTCTGGACAAGAACGCAGAAACTCAACATATTGCTCATGGGTGCAAAAACCCATCACTCGCTCCACTCCAGCCCGATTGTACCAACTGCGATCAAATAATACGATTTCCCCTGCTGCAGGTAAATGAGCTGCATAACGTTGGAAATACCACTGAGTTTTTTCTCGTTCAGTAGGCATACCCAGAGCTGCAATCCGACAAACACGGGGATTCAGACAATCGACAATTCGCTTAATAGCTCCCCCTTTTCCCGCAGCGTCCCGACCTTCAAAAACGACTACTACCCTTAAACCTTTATGTTTAACCCATTCCTGAAGTTTGACTAATTCAATCTGAAGTAGTTTCAGCTCTTTTTCATATGCTTTGTTGTTGATTTTTTGCAGTTTTGGTTTTTCTTGTACTGCTGAACCAACCTTACCGTTACTGGCTATAACTGATTTGTCTGTTTGGATATGTTTAAGTTTTTTTTTAGTCATTAACAGACCGCTAAAGTTTGTCATAATTTTAACTTAGCTTATGCAAAGAGAAGCTTTATAAAAATTAATGCCACGGTCATGGAAAACATTCTAGTTGATTGCAGCTAGAGATGTGCTGACAAAGGGAGTTCCCTGATCGCTCTTCTAAATGTGAAAAAAAGTAAAGAATTGTATGTATCAGCGTAACGGTATATGATTAATCCTGTACAAATATAAGTATTAACAATCTTTTTAATAAATTGAATTTATTTACACTCCCTCCTGAACAGATATCGCAATACATAATAACTAGGCTTGCAGCATCGGCAAGCAAGAAATTTTTCTACGCTTTTTGTTGTTCATTCTATTTACAACATTCTTTAATCAAAAGTGAGTTATCCCTATGCGATTAATTTTTTTGGGTCCACCGGGAGTGGGTAAAAGTACTCAAGCAGCAATATTGGCTGAAAGATGCCAAATTGCACATATATCTGCTAGTGAGATATTGCATCAAGCAATCACTCGTAGTAATGGACTAGGGGTAAAAATTCAAAGTTATCTAGATTCCGGAGAAATTGTTCCAGACAGTTTAGTTTTTGCGGCAATGCGAGGGCGTTTTACAGAACTAGACGCAAACAAAGGCTGGATTTTGGATGGATTCCCCGGTAATTCGTCTCAATTCGCAGAATTCGAGCATTTTATCTACTCATTAGGTCAGCCTTGTGATGGAGTATTTCTGTTGTACGCTCCCTTGAATATTTTATTAGAAAGAATGTTAAAGCGGGGTCTGGCAGATGACACAACAGAAAAGATTCTTAGCCGTTTAACAGCATACCAAGAGCAGGCTAGCTCTTTAATTCAGGAATATCGCCAACGCTACCCCCTAACAGTCATTAATGGCGATCGCCCCATCGAAGCGATCGCCAAGTTCATTCAAACCTCACTGCAAAGTTCATCAATAGTTTGACATCTTCTCTGGTTGGAAATGTCCCACGAGGATGCAGGGTGCAGGGTGCAGGGGGAGTAAAGAAAATAGTTCGAGTCGATGAAATTGGAGAATTTATTTTTTGGTGTTCCCTAAAAAGCCTACCCTTTTGGGAATAAGGGGGAATTGACAGAAGAATAAAAGGATACAAGCCTCTGACTTTATATATGGGGTCAATCCAAAATCCAAAATCCGTCTTGAAAAGTTTGCTCAACGGGGGGAACCCCCCTTCGGGTATCTCCTGAGCCTTCGGCACGGCTTCGCCGAACGGAGACGCTACGCGTTAGCGAAGCTCCTCTGAAAGAGGCACGGTAGTTGTTCATGGGGGAAACCCCCAAGACCACACTACACTCACCGCACCGCAACTTTCCGCAAAATCCAAAATTGTTATGACTTCCACTTTGCGGTTCCAAGGCACTACTTAGGCAAAAAATGCGTCACATATCTTACTGTACTTCAATGCAGAAAAAAGGAATCATTAACAGTTAGTTAATCAAGCGGCAACAATTGTAATTTATATGATGACTACATTAGATGTAATTCTTCAACTTTGGCAAAAATTACACAAGAGATTTACTCCATCACTATTTGTGGTGTCATTAATTACAGTATTAATGGTACACAATTTTAGTCCTGTAATGGCACAATTGTCTCCAATACATTCAGTAACTCAACTACCTCCACTAAATCAAGTATCTCCAACACCTCAAGGAACTCAACCTCAAGTATCCCCAGTACCTCAAACACCTCAACCTCAACTACCTCCATTACCTCGAATACCTCGTCAGGAAATTCGCGGTGTGTGGATGACTACCAATGATTTTGACGTACTCAAATCTCATACCAAAGTCAAGGAGGCTGTGACTCAATTACGCCGCTTGAATTTGAACACTATTTATCCCGTAGTTTGGAACTCAGGTTATACCAAGTTTCCTAGTGTTGTCGCCAAACAAGTTGGTATCCCTTTTTTCTTTCGCGGTACAAATGGACAAGATGTTCTGGCTGACTTAATAAATCAAGCCCATCGTCAGGGATTAATGGTAATTCCTTGGTTTGAGTTTGGTTTTATGACTCCTCAAACTTCAGAATTAGCTTTAAATCGTCCCAATTGGCTGACACGTAAGCGGGATGGTAATCAAACTTCTATTAGTGCTGCTGGTGAGGTAGCTTGGCTAAATCCTTTTTTACCGGAAGTACAACAATTTATCACTAATCTCGTCCTGGAAGTCGTATCTAAATATGATGTTGATGGAATTCAGTTTGATGACCACATGAGTTTACCTCGTGAATTTGGTTATGATCAATACACTATGGCTTTATACACCCAAGAAACAGAGAAAACACCCCCAAGTAATCCTCAAGACCCAGATTGGGTAAAATGGCGTGCTGATAAAATCACAGAATTTATGGTGCGGTTACACCAAGCGGTGAAGGTTAGAAAACCGAAGACGATTTTCTCCGTTTCCCCCAATTATTATGACTTTGCTTACAAATTACAACTACAAGACTGGCTGACTTGGATCAGGCAAAATATTGTTGATGAATTAGTAGTACAGGTTTATCGCCACAATCTACAGGGTTTTGTGAGTACAATTTCCCGCCCAGAAATGCAGGAAGCAAACCAAAAGATTTCCACCGGAGTCGGTATTATGACCGGGTTACGTAATAAACCAGTTCCCATGAGGCGAATTAAATCCCAGGTTAGAGCTGCTCAAAGCCGTGGTTTAGGTACAGTGTTTTTCTATTACGAGAGCTTATGGGAAAAAGCTCAAGAAAGTGCTCAACAGCGTCAAGCTGGATTCAGAAATTTATTCCCTAATCCTGCACTCCGTGCCCGAATTTAACTGCATTCGAGGGAAAATGCCTGAATCACATACTGAGGATTTGCCACACCAAAACTCAGCAGCAATTCTGTATGAAGCTGCGCTTAATCGCCCTCACCCCAGAAGATTGGGGCTACCCAAATCCAGCTCACGCAGGTGGGCTGGATTTGATGCATCTTTATAAATAAGTAGTATAAGCAGCAATTACAAAAAAGCAGGGATAGCTTAATACAATAACTATATAGTAATATAAACTGTGCAACAAATAAATTTAATAATTATGTCAAAGGCTATCCCTGAAAAAAATACACCAGAATTACTTGCTCCTGTTGCAGAGTATTTTAAAGTACTTTCTGAAACTAGTCGCTTACAGATTTTGAGTTGTTTGAGAAATGGATCAATGAATGTTACGGAAATGGGTGAAGCGACTGGATTAGGACAAGCAAATCTCTCCAAACATTTAAAAGTATTAACCCAAGCAGGTTTAGTATCCCGTCAGCAGATGGGTGTTAGCGTTTACTATGCTATCAGTGACCCTGTAATTTTCGATTTATGTGAATTAGTTTGCGATCGCATTGGCAATCAAATACAAAAACGGGCGCAAGAATTTGAACAAATAAAAGCCTTTAGCACTCTTTCAAAATAACTGCTTCCCTTCATTTTTATTTAAAGATAAAAAATAATCAAACATTAGAGCTAGGAATATAAGTAATCAAACAAAAATATTTACCATTATTACGAATTATGCGAAGTAATCCTAATCCTTGCGATTGCGTCGTTTCACTCCGTTACACTCGCAATGACATTGTGTAATTAATTATGTTTAACTACTTAAAAGACTAAGTAGGTAGGCGTAAAAAAATATCGTTTGGATAAGGCAGGGGGCAGGTAAGCCACTGTGTTGCGCGGTTTAAGGGCGTTGTAGCAAGTGGCGCAACCCGAAGGGGAGCAGGGGGAAAAAGGGTTGTAGTCTTATTTACTATTCTTCACATAGTTTGGTTGTATTGTGCCGACTTACTTAACCGATTCTAGTTTTTCAGTATACTTCCGTATAAATACCATTTTACAAATTGAATCCAAAGCGTATATTTTGGTGTGCATGAACTTTGTGTAAATACATAGTTATTTTTTGCCTAAGGAATATTTACGGTGGATCAAAAACAAAAAATTATGAATAGCGTAGCTATTTCTCGTTTTAGTGGTGTGAAATATGTTTATTTAGGTTTAGGGACAACTTTAGCAACTTCCTTAATACCATTAACCACAATTTCATCCAACCCAGTATTGGCAGCTCCGACTCAATTAAATTCTTCTCATCAGGTAAAAAAGGATGCTATCACAGCACATATAGAGCCGGAAATGGATACTAGTCTCAGGCAAAAATTAATAGCTTATAAGAATCGCAAAAATAATCTGGCTAAGACTAAGAAAACAGTAAACAATCATCAGTCTTTGACGAATCTGGGAAATAGCCTGCAATCACACAAATCAGATTTAAATGCAGATTTAATTAATTTTTTGCGTGCCTACAGAGCAAATCGTCTTGCGGCTAAATCAGATTTAAATACAGACCTCAGCAAAAATCCAGCGAAGAAAAACAAGTCTCAGGTAATAGCTCAAAACGATCCTTCTGAAGGGCTAGGAGACACCTTACAAAATCTTGATAAGTTACGCCGAGACCTATTAATTGACCCCATTGTCATCCCAGGAGAACCACCTGCATCAGCTCCTGCTTCCACAGCTGGTACACCTACGGCTTTTGGTGCAAATTGGCGACAAGCATTCATTGGTGGTGGATTAAACTTCCCCTTAGAAGATGGTAGAACAGACGGCGCTCTCGGTATTGGTTTTGGTTTAGGGGATTCAGTCAAATCTGTAGGGCTGGAAATCACCGCCAGTATTTCTAGCGTTGATACCGGTGACTTTGGTGACAGTGGTGGCTTAGGTTTTAAAGTTCATAGATCTTTTGACAATGGTCTCGCAGTAGCTGTTGGTTGGTCAAATGTAGTTAAATGGGGAGACTCAGATGGCGAAGAAGACACAATTTATGGCGTAGTCACTCAAGCATTTCAACTGCAACCCAATAACCCCAAAAATCAATTACCTCTGACTGTATCCCTAGGTTTTGGTAGCGGTGGTTTTCGTTCCACAGGTGCCATAGAAGATGGTACCAACACCCCTAACTTTTTTGGTGGTGTTGGATTAAGAGTTTCACCACAAGTTTCTTTGGTAACTAGCTGGACTGGTAGTCGTCTCAACGTCGGTACCTCTTTTGCTCCACTCAGACAAGTTCCTGTAATTATAAATACTTTTTTTACAGACGTTACCAGTAATCTAGATGATGGAGTTGGTTTTAACCTCAGTGCTGGATATGCCTTTCAATTTTAAATGTGTAGGAATTTTTGAGGAGGATGTAATACGGTAATTTGTATTTCCACGTCTTGAGAGATTGGCGGACTGGAAAATAAAAAATATCTCATCATTTGTCAAGTGAAAAACTTGCAAACTCCGCCAATATACAGTCAAACGTCAAAAAAATATTATGGGATAATTTGTGCTGAAGTTTCCTTTAGCTCTTTCATTTTTAGGAAAGTGAAGGCTACAGCAAAAAAGCAAAATACTTAAACGCTAAAATATCTGTTTTTATGTAATGTAATTACTACAGCATGAACATAAAGTGATTTTTAAAATTTTAGCGAAGTTATTCTTTTTGAAGCGGGAAAATAAAAATATTCCTGTATATTGACCTCAGGGACTATACGACAATAGGCATCTTTTTAGAAAAATTCGCATCTATCTTAAATTTTCAGTTCAATCAGAATTTCATTGTTAAGAAAAGTTATGAACAAACAAAAATTGACCTTCAAACTTGGTTTTGCAGTCATCTTATTCACCTCTTTAGTAAGCACCCCTCTCGCAGTTAATGCAGGAGGTACCAATGACTTTCCAGGCAGACCAGACGGATTTCCTGGACGACCAAGCAGATTTCCAGGACGAGGAGGTAGACCCCCCAGAATCGCACCCCGATTTAGGAACAAAGTTAGATTCTTCAAAAGTGAAGATGGCAAAGTTATAATTGTTGTTATAACACCAGAGATTCAACGGATAGCTGATCAAATAGCAGCTAACATGCGTACCAACCCATTTAAGGTAGCTAATAGAGAGATTATAGAACGAAATGAGAAGACCGTCGTTTTCAGATGGATGGCAGATGATGATGCAGAAACTGCTAAAGAGGAATTAGTTAAGAGTTTGCAGGAGTCAGGAATATCTCTCAAGGAATTAGAAGAATTGATCGAGAAGATTTATGCTTTGATAGCAATAAAGTCTTTCCCTGTGAGTACAAATCAATTCAATGAATCGAAAAACTCGAATAAAGATGGAGATCAGAAAGTAGAGCAAAGTGTAGATATAAATCAACTCAGCGAAGCTATTAATTTATACAACAAAATTATTCTAGAGAGTAAATCTTCGGTGGTTAAAAAACTTGCAAAGAACCCAGACTGGATTGAAATTAGGGATCGCCTGATGGAATTAAGTACTGCTTTGAACTAAAGATTAAACATTCAGATACTTCGCAACCAAAACCTGTTGTCATCAGTGCAGATAAACAGAGGGAGAGAAATATAAAATCTTCCTCTATTTTTATTTTTCTTGATTTTTAGAGCTACAAGCCTGTTACAGCGATCCAGAAATCAGTACAATAATCCTTTGTCCCCTTGGTGCAATCAATATCCATGAATCCCTCCGAAACCCCCTTTTCCCCCACAGCAATTGCTGCCGAAGGTATTAAACCCCAAGAGTACGAAGAAATTGTTAATAGGCTAGGTCGTCATCCCAACAAAGCTGAGCTGGGAATGTTTGGGGTCATGTGGTCAGAGCATTGCTGTTACAAGAATTCCCGCCCTTTGCTCAAGCAATTTCCCACCACAGGCGAAGCCTGCGGCACGCTGCGTGAACGCATTCTAGTTGGTCCAGGGGAAAATGCTGGTGTTGTAGATTTAGATCATGGATTGCGACTGGCTTTTAAGATTGAATCCCACAATCACCCCTCAGCTGTGGAGCCATTCCAAGGGGCAGCAACGGGTGTGGGTGGTATTCTCAGAGATATTTTTACTATGGGCGCTCGCCCGATTGCTTTGCTCAATTCCCTGCGTTTTGGTTCTTTAGATGATGCTAAAACCCGCAGATTAGTTAATGGAGTGGTGGCGGGAATTAGCCACTATGGTAATTGTGTGGGAGTGCCAACTGTGGGAGGAGAAGTATATTTCGATTCTGCCTATTCTGGTAATCCTTTAGTCAATGTGATGGCGTTGGGATTGATGGAAACTCCAGAAATTGTCAAGTCTGGGGCAGCTGGTATTGGTAATCCAGTATTATACGTCGGTTCAACAACTGGACGGGATGGCATGGGAGGAGCGAGTTTTGCTAGTGCGGAACTCAGTGATGCCTCAATGGATGATCGTCCGGCGGTACAAGTGGGGGATCCTTTCCTGGAGAAGTCTTTAATTGAAGCTTGTTTAGAGGCTTTTAAAACTGGTGCGGTGGTAGCAGCACAGGATATGGGTGCGGCTGGTATCACTTGTTCTACCTCGGAAATGGCTGCTAAAGGTGGGGTGGGTATTGAGTTGGATCTAGATAAGATTCCTGCACGGGAATATGGTATGTCTCCTTATGAATACTTGCTTTCTGAGTCCCAGGAACGAATGCTATTTGTGGCAGAGAAGGGACGAGAACAGGAATTAATTGATATATTCAAGCGTTGGGATTTACAGGCTGTGGTTGCTGGAGAAGTGATTGAGGAACCTATAGTCCGGATTCTATTTCAGGAGGCGGTGGCGGCGGAAATACCTGCCACAGCCCTGGCAGAAAATACTCCTTTGTATGAAAGAGAAGTTTTGCCAGAACCACCAGCATATGCTCGGGAAGCTTGGGAATGGACGACGGATATGTTATCTGCTGCCAATTTTGAGGGTATAGAAGTTTCTGGGCAGGTACAAACTTGGCAGGATATTCTCTTAACTTTATTAGCTACACCTACCATTGCCTCTAAACGTTGGATATATCGGCAATATGACCATCAAGTGCAAAATAATACAGTTGTCCTTCCCGGTGGAGCAGATGCGGCTGTAGTTCGTTTACGTCCTTTGGAAGGGGTGGAAGCAGCTTCTGAGTTTAATACAGGGGTGGCTGCAACGGTAGATTGTAATCCCCGCTATGTTTATCTCGATCCCTATGAGGGAGCCAAGGCTGTGGTGGCGGAAGCAGCCCGCAATTTATCCTGTGTGGGAGCAGAACCCTTGGCTGTAACTGATAACCTCAATTTTGGCAGTCCGGAAAAACCCATTGGTTATTGGCAATTAGCTGAAGCTTGTCGCGGTTTATCGGCAGGATGTCAAGAAATGTCAACTCCTGTAACTGGTGGTAATGTTTCTCTCTACAACGAAACCTTAGATTCCCAAGGCAATCCCCAACCCATATATCCTACTCCTGTGGTGGGTATGGTGGGTTTAATTCCCGATTTAAGCAAAATTTGTACTCAAGGTTGGCAGGCTGAAGGAGATGTAATTTATTTATTGGGGTTACCCATACAATCCCCAACTACTTTGGGTGGTTCTGAGTATTTGGCAGCTATTCACAATACCGTTGCTGGTAAGCCTCCACGAGTTGATTTTGCCTTAGAACGCCAGGTACAAGCGGCTTGCCGCACAGGTATTCGCCAAGGTTGGCTCCATTCTGCCCACGATACTGCTGAAGGTGGTTTGGCTGTGGCTTTAGCAGAATGTTGCCTGAGTGGGGAACTCGGTGCAGCTATTACTCTGGATTTATCTAACCAAGAATTAACCAATTTGCGTTGGGATGAGGTTTTGTTTGGGGAAGGGGGAGCAAGAATTATTGTCTCTGTAACACCCTCACAACAGGAAGCCTGGGAAATGTATTTACGGGAGAATTTAGATGGTGCTTGGCAAAAATTGGGTACTGTCACCAGCAATGACCAAGGTTTGCAAATTTTAACTCGGGATTACCAAACCTTAATCCAGGTTAATTATGAGCAAATGAGCGATCGCTACTACCATACAGTCATTTAGTAATGAAAAAATAATTACTCCTGATCTCTCTCTGCCCCTTACTCCTAAGCTCTCCTAATATCTCTAAAAAGTTGATCTTATCGATTTTTACGTATTTAATTACACCAAGTAGCTAGCATTATTCAACACAAGTGGGGTAATGTTTAAGTGGATGGTTAACGATTTATTAAGATTTCTGCAACTATCCATTGACATATTCCTTGTGACTTGATTAGCCCATCAGGAACTAAGCTAGCATGATTCCCAACCATCCCGTCACTCCCGAACTCCAGCATCAGCATCTACAGAGTCATCAACTGATTCATGACCATGACAATCAACCAGACAAACCAGAAGAAGCCTGTGGGGTTTTTGGTATTTACGCACCAGAAGAAAATGTTGCTAAACTAACTTACTTTGGATTGTATGCCCTGCAACATCGAGGTCAAGAATCTGCGGGTATTGCCACTTTTGATGGCTCGCAAGTTCATCTACATAAGGATATGGGACTCGTTTCCCAAGTCTTTAGCGAAGATATCTTAGAAAAATTACCGGGTCAGTTAGCTGTTGGTCACACCCGTTATTCCACCACTGGCTCTAGTCATAAGACTAATGCCCAGCCAGCCGTTGTTGATACTCGCTTAGGTCAAGTTGCCTTAGCACATAATGGCAACTTAGTCAATACAGTAGGGTTACGGGATGAGTTGTTGAAGAACAAATGGAACTTATTAACTACCACTGACTCAGAAATGATTGCTTTTGCGATCGCCGAAGCAGTGAATGAAGGAGCGGATTGGGTAAATGGAACCATTCAGGCATTGCACCGTTGTCAAGGGGCTTTTAGTTTAACTATTGCGACTGCTGAGGGTGTAATGGGTGTTCGCGATCCTCATGGTATCCGTCCTTTAGTAATTGGCACTTTAGACAGCAATCCAGTGCGGTATGTTCTGGCTTCTGAAACTTGTGGTTTAGATATTATTGGTGCTGAATATTTGCGGGATGTGAAACCAGGAGAATTGGTATGGATTACAGAGGCGGGTTTATCTTCCTACCAATGGAATCAAGAGCCAGAAAAGAAGTTGTGCATTTTTGAAATGATTTATTTTGCTCGTCCTGATAGCATTGTGCACAATGAGAGTTTGTATAGCTATCGGCTACGATTAGGGCAACAGTTAGCAGTAGAGTCATCGGTGGATGCGGATATTGTATTTGGGGTTCCCGATTCTGGGGTACCAGCTGCGATCGGTTTTTCCCAAGCTTCTGGAATTCATTATGCTGAAGGATTAATCAAAAATCGCTATGTCGGGCGTACTTTTATCCAGCCTACCCAACATATGCGAGAAGCTGGTATTCGTATGAAGCTCAATCCCCTGAAGGATGTGTTAGAGGGTAAAAGGATAGTTATTGTCGATGATTCCATTGTTCGGGGTACTACTAGTAAAAAACTAGTGAAAGCTTTACGGGATGCAGGTGCAGTGGAAGTCCATATGCGAATTTCTTCACCTCCTGTGACTCATCCTTGTTTTTATGGGATTGATACTGACAATCAAGAACAGCTAATTGCAGCTACTAAGTCGGTGGAAGAAATTGCCCAGCAAATTGGTGTGGATTCCCTGGCTTATTTGAGTTGGGAAGGAATGCTAAAAGCCACTCGGGAAGATACTAATAACTTCTGTTCGGCTTGCTTTACAGGGGATTATCCCGTAGCTATTCCTGAACAGGTTAAGCGTTCTAAATTGATGTTGGAAACAGTTACAGTTTAAGAAGGATATAGGGTTTAGGGGTGGGTAATTCCCATGAATAGAATTGAGGCGCTTTAAACCACTGGGGTGTAGAGTCGAACTTTCATTTATTATTGATGGGGTTTCTCCCCTGCTCCCTGCTCCCCTGCCTCTTTGTGATCCTAAGGAGGTTTTGTAACATGATCATCGACACACTCCGCCGAATCGCTGAAACCCTATATTTTCTGTTGGAGTGTGTCTAATGCTTGCAGGGCAAGGGTTTGAGCTATGTATTTTGTGCAATTTTGAAGAGCATGTATAATGTTTTTCAGGAGTATGTCGATTTGGAGGCTGAAACCCTTACTGGGTAAAGGCTCCTCAGCGAACTCCCCACCGATTGGGTTAATTCGGATTAGTTGGAAACTCTTTAGTTGGGTGATCGCTAGTTTCTTAATTTCTTACCGTGATTATCTTTTAATACCAATAGGAGTTTCGCACTGTACAAATTTATTATCTTGTGCATTAAGGAAAATAGGTTGTTTCAGGCTTTTATCAATCATCCTTTGATCAATAGCGTAGACGCAAAGCAGCTTGTCGCAAGACATCGCCTAAAAAGTGTTGAAAAATCAAAATTTAATGCCTGAAACGCATACCTCATATTTAGGTTCTCCTATCAATGCGAAATTCCTAACCAATTCAAATAATGTTTGCGACACATACATTCTTCGTAAGGGCACGGCACCAGTAAGATAATTTTATATAAGTAGTTAAACATAATTAATTACACAATGTCATTGCGAGTGTAACGGAGTGAAACGAAGCAATCGAAAGGGTTAGGATTACTTCGCGTAGTTCGTAATAATGGTAAATATTTTTGTTGACTTAC
>NZ_FYBH01000024.1 GCF_900185595.1 Calothrix rhizosoleniae SC01 | reverse complement strand
TTACTACTAATAATCTATCTGTTTCCTTTGGTGCTGTGGCTGGTGGAATTACTGCGGGTTTATATACAGCATTTTTACTGTTTTACAATGGTTTCTTAATTGGTGCGGTTGCTACTCTCGTAGGACAAAACAATTTGGCATACCCATTTTGGGCTTTTGTTTTCCCTCACGGTTCTTTGGAGTTACCTGCAATCTTTTTTGCTGGAGGAGCGGGCTTTTTAATTGGTAGAGCTATATTATTTCCTGGTAAGTATCGCCGCATTGATGCATTAAAATTCTATGGTTCCCAAGCGGTACAGTTAGTATTTGGGATTGTACCCATGTTACTTATTGCTGGGTTGATTGAAGGTTTTTTCTCTCCTAATCCTAATGTGCCAGATCCTGTTAAATACTTGGTGGGGATGAGTTTGTTTGTATTGTTAGTGGCTTATTGTAATCGCAAGAGAAGGGATGAAGGAGTAATAAGTAAGTAGGTAGGCATAAAAAATTATCGTTTGGATAAGGCAGGGGGCAGGGAGCAGGGAGAAAGAGGGTTTTAGCCTTATTTACTTTTCTTCACATAGTTTGATTCTAATTGTACCGACTTACTTAATAAGTAATAAGTTTACTGTTCATAGGTTTGCTGCTTCAACAATTTCCTAACGTGCTTTGGTAGTGCTGTAAAATTGTATGACATGGGGTCAATCCAAAATTCTATGACCTATGACTACCTCTCACTGATAGATTGGTATTTGGCGAGCATGATATATAGGGAAACTCATGAATCCAATTACTCAAACCCAGGCTTTAGATGTACCTAGTGCAATTATTCAGCGCCGTTCTATTAAAAGTTTCAAACCAGATCCTATTTCTCCAGAATTGTTGCAAAAATTGGTGGAATTAACCGTTGCGGCACCCAGTAGTTATAACCTACAAGACTGGCGCATTGTCATTGTTCAAGATGAAACCCAAAAATCAGCTTTATCTGCTGCGGCTTTCAATCAACAACAAATTATTCAAGCTCCTGTGACTTTTGTCTTTGCAGCCGAACCTCATGGTGAACGAGACTTAACAACAATTTTGGAGCAAGGTTTAGCAACTGGTGCTTGGAACGAGCAGGTAGTCAACTATTTTAAAACTGCTGTCCCTCAATTCCAAGCTGGATTGGGAGATAAGCGACGGGAGTACGCCATTAAGGATGCCATGATTGCAGCCACTCATTTAGTGTTGGCTGCAGAAAGCTTGGGTTTATCTACCAACTTTATGAATGGCTGGATGGAAGATAAAGTTAAAGAAGTAATTGGTGCAGCAGATTCAGATTTAGCGATCGCAGTTTTGGTTCCTGTTGGTTATGCTGCCCAACCCCGTCTCAATCCAGGTCGTTTACCATTATCTGCTAATGTATTTGTAGACAGAATCAGTCAGCCCTATCAAAATTAGATCTTTTTTTGTTTTCTACCTATACAATAAGTCTGCTGAAGAATGCCGAAAATTCAGGCGAATGGCATTGAAGTCTTTTACAACATTAGTGGCACAGGGGAACCTTTGTTATTATTAGCAGGGTTTGCCTGTGACAATTCTTATTGGTCATTAATGATGCCTCATTTGACCAAAAAATATCAGGTAATTCGCGTAGATAACCGGGGAGTTGGACGTAGTTCTACACCTACACAACCCTACAGTATTAAGGAGATAGCGAGGGATGTGGCGGTATTACTAGAACATTTATGCATTGATTCTATAAGTGTGATTGGGCACTCTATGGGAGGTCAAATTGCTCAAGAATTGGCGTTGAATGATCCCACCAAGGTGCAGAATTTGATCCTCATTTCATCTTGGGCACAGGCAAATAGTATATTCCACACCATTATTGAAAGTTGGGGAGATTTACCACAAATATTGGATTGGCAGCAGTATCAAAAAATTATATTACCCTGGGTATTTACTGATAAATTTCTTTCTACTCCCCTAGCGATCGCTCAAATTCTGCAAATGGCAATTAATTACCCTTTTCGTCCTACTCCCCAAGGACTATATGATCAAAGTCGAGCCATTCTCAATACCGATACTTCAGATAGAATCTCAGAGATTTCCTGTCCTACTTTAGTAATGGTGGGTAAACAGGATATTTTGACACCAGTGGCATTTTCTCAGCAGTTAGCACAATTAATCCCCTATGCGGAAATAGCACTGATAGAAAATTGCGGGCATGGTTTATTAATTGAATCACCCCATGCTGTAGCAGAAAAAATACTGGGTTTTTTAGCCAATATGTCAGCTTGAGTTAGGTAATATAGCGCTACGCGCAAGTAATAAGTAATAAGTTTCAGCCTCTAGCAATGTCCTAACCTAATCGCGTAGTGCTATAACATTTTAGATTTTAGATTGTGAAAGAGTAACTAAATAAGCTTTTCTTTTCATTTGTCGCAATCATTTTTCAAATTGGTATAATACAAAATTGCTAATTATGAACGGTAAAAAGGTTGTCATTGATTTATATATAGAATTATTGATTATTGATTTAAGTAATATTTACTAACTTATTCGCTAAATAGTCATTTTAGATACAGCAAATTCTTCCCGACTCAATTTTCTGATGACATAGCAATAATCAGTAATTCCGGTAATAACCGGATATTAACTATGGCAGTATAACCTGGAAAGCTTATGAAAGCTGAATCAATCAGAATTCGCGGTACTGTACAGGGTGTGGGTTTTCGCCCTACAGTTTACCGTTTAGCAAAAGCTTATAACTTGTGTGGTGATGTTTGCAACGATGGGGAAGGGGTATTAATTAGGGTATGGGGGAAGGAGGAATCAATTACAGCATTTGTCGCTAAATTACAGCAGGAATGTCCCCCCCTAGGAAAAATTAATCAGCTAACACGCCAACCTTACCAGGGTGAGTTAAAATTCGATGATTTTGTGATTGCTCCCAGCGTCAGCAGCCAAACAAAAACATCTATTTCCCCCGACGCGGCTACCTGTCCCCAATGTCAACAAGAAATATTTGACCTTTACAGCCGCTACTACCGCTATCCTTTTACTAATTGTACCCATTGTGGTCCTCGTTTAAGCATTATCCGTGCCATTCCCTATGATAGATGTAACACCAGCATGGCAGCTTTCCCTATGTGTGAAGCATGTGATAAAGAATACAGGGATGTGAGCGATCGCAGATTTTACGCCCAGCCTACAGCTTGTCATGTTTGTGGTCCCAAGGCATGGTTAGAAAGGACTGATGGTAAACCCATCACAGCATCAATGTTTTCCATGTTAGATGATGTGGATGCAGTATGTACCCTCTTACAAAAAGGTGAAATCGTTGCCATCAAGGGAATTGGCGGCTTCCACTTAGCTTGTGATGCCACTAATCATACAGCAGTACAAAAATTACGTCAGCGCAAACATCGCTACCATAAACCCTTCGCTCTCATGGCGCGAGATATAGACATCATTGCAAGATACTGTCATATTAGTAACCAAGAACGAGAATTACTTACCAGCCCCCCAGCCCCCATTGTCTTGCTACAAAAAAGACAAATAGACAACTCATCCCCAACCCAAATAAAAAAAACATCCGTTACATTCGCTACAAACTCCTCTGCCAACTTATCTCCTTCCATCGCCCCATATCAAAACACCCTCGGCTTTATTCTTCCCTACACTCCCTTACACCACTTGATCCTCAAACGGATGAATCGTCCCATAGTCTTTACCAGTGGTAATTTATCTGATGAGCCTCAATGTATAGATAACAATGAAGCAAAAGAAAAATTAAGTGAAATCGCTGATTACTTCCTCCTGCATAACCGAGACATTATTAATCGAGTAGATGATTCCGTAGTCAGAGTCATTAATAACCAAGTGCAAATTATCCGTCGTGCAAGGGGATATGCACCAGCACCGATAAATTTACCACTAGGATTTAGCAATATACCTCCAGTATTAGCTATGGGTGGAAAGTTAAAAAATACCTTTTGTTTATTAAAAGATGGACAAGCAATTTTATCCCAACATTTAGGGGATTTAGAAAATGCTACAGCCTTCACAGCTTATCAAGAAACCCTGAACTTATACCTAAATTTATTTGAGCATCAACCAGAAATAATAGCTATAGATAAACATCCAGAATATTTATCTAGCAAATTCGGGAAACAACTAGCAGCAGCCAATAAAATCCCCATTGATAACATTCAACATCATCACGCTCATATTGCTGCTTGTATGGCAGAAAATAATCTTCCTTTAGACTCACCACCCATTCTCGGTATTGCTTTAGATGGATTGGGTTATGGAGAAGATGGGACTTTTTGGGGAGGAGAATTTTTATTAGTAGATTATCAGCAATTTCAACGACTGGCAACATTTAAACCAGTAGCAATTATTGGTGGTAGCAAAGCGATGAAAGAGCCTTGGCGCAATACCTATGCTCATTTAACCTCTGCATTTGATTGGGATAAATTAATACAACAATATGGCGATTTAGAAATAGTTAAATTTTTACAAATTAAACCACTTAAACTGATTGATCGGCTTGTAGAACAAAAAATAAATTGTCCTCCTGCTTCCTCAGTCGGACGGTTATTTGATGCTGTAGCAGCTGCGATCGCAATTTGTCGAGAACAATGTAGCTATCAAGGACAAGCAGCAATGGAAATGGAGGATTTAGTCAAAACTAATGTCTTAGATAATGGTGAAGAAACACTAAGTTATTCTTTTAATCTGGGCATTTTAGATAATATTTATTATATAGATCCAAGTTCCATGTGGCAAGACTTGCTTGATGACTTAGAGCAACAAGTATCTTCAGCAGTTATTGCTACTAAATTTCACTATGGTTTAGCAAAAACAATTGTGAACACAGCACAAAAATTATGTCAAAAAAATGATATTAATCAAGTTGTACTGACAGGAGGAGTATTTCAGAATACTATTCTCCTAGAAAAGGTCAAAATAGGGTTAGAAAATCTGGGAATTAATACTATAACCCATAGTTTAATTCCAGCTAATGATGGTGGTTTATCCCTAGGACAAGCAGTAATTGCAGCTGCCAAATTGATTAAAGGTAAATAAATATGTGTTTGGGAATTCCCGGTAAAATTATTGAAATTACTGACATTAATCACAAACTAGCAATTGTTGATGTTGCTGGAGTTAAACGTCAGGTAAATATTGCTTGTATTGTAGACGAACAACATCCACCAGAATCTTGTCTGGGAGATTGGGTATTAGTTCATGTCGGCTTTGCCATGAATCGTATTAATGAGCAAGAAGCTGCGGAAACATTGAAACTATTAGAAGAAATAGTTGCCGCACAAGCAACAATGAGTAATGAATTTTAGATATTTTGGCAATTATATAAAACAATTATTCTGACCAACATAAAACTAAAAGTAGAGAATATCAACCTCTTATTTTCTGCGACTTTGGCTGAAGTATACAGCACTTTGCAGGTAGGTAAATGAAGTACAAGGCTAAATACAAAAGCTCTTGTGGGATGGGCATCCCTGCCCGTCTGAATATACTTTATTAAAATGAAATATGCTGTAAATAGACTATTTTCAAATTTAGATGATGTTCATAAGGTGGGCAATACCACTCTACCAATGATGAAATACGTTGATGAATTTAGACAACCGGAAAAAGCTCAAGCCTTACTCAATGAAATTGAAAAATTAAGCTTAAATTATCCACTCAAAATAATGGAAGTATGTGGCGGACATACCCATTCAATCTTTAAATATGGCATTGAAGAAATTCTACCCCAAAACATTGAATTAATTCATGGTCCTGGTTGTCCAGTATGTGTAATGCCTAGGGGTAGATTAGATGATGCTATTTATATCTCCCAACAACCCAACGTTATTTTTACCACCTTTGGTGATACCATGCGGGTTCCTGGCTCCACCACTAGCCTCCTCCAAGCTAAAGCTATTGGTTCAGATATCCGCATGGTTTACTCACCTTTAGATAGTCTGAAAATTGCCAAAGAAAACCCCAATAAACAAGTAGTATTTTTTGCTCTCGGCTTTGAAACTACAGCTCCCAGTACAGCTTTTACTATTCTCCAAGCCGCCACAGAAAATATTCATAACTTTAGTATGTTTTCTAATCACGTCCTCGTGATTCCCGCCTTAAAAGCATTATTAGATAATCCAGATTTACAACTAGATGGATTTGTTGGACCTGGTCATGTAAGTATGGTAATAGGTACAGAACCCTATGAATTTATTGCTCAAAAATATGGCAAACCAATCGTTATTTCTGGTTTTGAACCTTTAGATATTCTCCAATCTATTTGGATGTTACTACAACAGATATCAGAAAATCGCTGCGAAGTAGAAAATCAATATAACCGATTAGTTCAACCCCTAGGGAATACAGTCGCCTTAAAGGCGATGAATCAAGTATTTGAGGTGCGAGATAATTTTGAGTGGCGTGGCTTAGGCGAGATTCCTAATTCTGGTTTAAAAATTCGTCCAGAATATGCCCAATTTGATGCTGAAGTTAAATTTATCCTACCCAATAGAAAAATAGCAGATAATAAAGCTTGTCAATGTGGAGAAATACTTAAAGGGGTATTAAAACCTTGGCAATGTAAAGTATTTGGAACTGCTTGTACTCCCGAAAATCCTATTGGTACTTGTATGGTTTCTTCTGAAGGTGCTTGTGCAGCCTATTACAAATATGGTCGTTTCTCTCAAATTGGCAAACAAAATATAACTGAAAGTTCCAAAGTTACAGCATAAATTTAACTCCTTTATTATCTATGTCTCTGCGCCTCTATGTGAGATTGTAAACTTAATCATCAAGGACATATTATGCCATTTGTTACTATTCAAATTGCCGAAGGTCATTCTATCGAAAAAAAACGAGAACTAGCAAAAGCCATTACCGACACTTTGGTTTCGACAATGGGGACAAAGCCAGAATGGGTAACAGTTCATATTGATGAATTTTCACGGGAAAACTGGGCAGTGGGTGGTACCCTACATGTAGATAAACATCAGGGTAGACATGTTGAAAAAGGGGTATAAATCTCACTTATTCAGTGGTTGAAGTCAAATTAAGAGTATGTTAACTTACTTGCAGACTTCAACACTGAAACCAATTATGACAGATAATAGAGAATATACTCTAGGAAATATTAGTCCCTTAATCCCTGCTGGTGATGATGTGGAAAAAACTATTGCTTTTTACGAACAAAGTTTAGGTTTTACTAAGATTCATCACGAAGGAAACCCCATGCACATGGCAATTGTGAAACGGGATGAAGCACAAATATTCTTGATTAAAAATAGTAATTCTCAATTAGCAGAATCCACAGCATTAAGGATTTATGTCAACAATATTGAACAATATTATACCGAATTAGAGGCAAAGGGAGGAGAGATTGTTCATCCCAATGGCAAACTAGAAACTAAACCTTGGGGAATGAAGGAATTTGTAGTATTAGATCCTGCTGGTGTGTGTTTAACATTTTATGAACCAGCAAACA
>NZ_FYBH01000053.1 GCF_900185595.1 Calothrix rhizosoleniae SC01 | reverse complement strand
GTATTTTCCCATTCCTGATAAATGCGACCTAGTCGCCAGTAAGCTAAAGCAACTCTTGTTTGGTCATCTAACTGCTGGCAAATTTCTAATTCTTTGAGTTCATAATCAATCGCCTGCTGGTATTTACTCCATTCTCGGTAGCAATCAGCTAGGTTATTCCACTGGTTAGCAACATTAATTTGTAAATCTAATTGCTGATAGAGTTCAAGACTTTGTTGATGATGAGCGATCGCATCTTCATATTTGTCCCATCCTTGATAAATTCGACCTAGCTGCCAGTAAGCCAAAGCAATTGCTGATTGGTCATCTAGCTGCTGACAAATTTCCAAGTCTTTGAGTTCACAATCAATCGCCTGCTGATATTTACTCCATTCTCGATAACAATCACCAAGCCAATACCACTGATTAGCTACATTTTCTTCTTTACTCAATTGCTGATACAGCTCAAGGCTTTGTTGATAATGAGTGATCGCATCTTCGTATTTACCCCAATCTTTATAAGTTCTCCCTATGTTATAGAAAATATTAGCCTCATATTTATAATTTTTTAGTCCTTTCGCAATCCCAAGCGAGTTTTGAAAACATTTTAGTGATTCCTCATATGTACCACTTAAACGATGACACCAACCCCAGTGTCTCCAGAAAATAAATAACGTATTCGTTTCATGATAATTAGTAATTTTTGATTGACTGTAATAGTCATCTGCCTTGTTGTAATCTTCTTTTTCCTCATGACATATAGCTAATGCCCAATAAACAAATGGGGTAAGACGGTTTTCTTGCTGGTGAGTTATTTTCTCTAAAACTGCAATTGCTTTGTCATAATTATCTGAACGGATATAAGACATTCCAGTGATAAAATTTAATGCCTGTTGTTGTTCCAGTTCCCCACTCGGATTTTGTCGCATTATTTCCAGAGCAGGTGTCATTTCTTCACCCAATTCCTCAAATAAATTCCTAATACTATTAAATAGTAAAGGTTCTAATTGATTGACAATCTTAGTCACACATTGAGCTAATCCTGTCCCAGCTTCACCACAAGCAACATAAAGAATTGCTGATTGTACTTTGACACCCATCTCTTGAGACACAATAGAGCTTTCAGCAACTTGTTTCAGTTTGGCTATCACTTCACCTTTCTGATTAAACAATTCAATTTGGCGCAGTAATCTCAACAATTGTTTAATTACATCATCTTCAAAATCAGTATCCACACCAACATAGGTCAAAACTAACTTTTCAATTAGCTTTTTGCGAATACTACTGTTATTAACTTCAATTTCAGTTATTACTTGACCCGCAAATAGTAAATCTTGCAGGGGAAATTCTGACTGCATACAGGTATTGTCTGCTTCTCCCCGTAATCCAGACCAAATAATCATGGCATCTGGTGCAGTAGCATTTTTAATTTTGATTTCTCCACATTCCAGCGCAGGTTGGTAATCGTTAAGCTTTTGGAAAAGTTTTTTCACCAACTTATTAATCATGCTGGGAAAATGAACACCGTAATACCCCAAAGCTAACAAAATCGGCTCCCTCCAACGGGGTTCATGTAACCGTAAATCTATGATTTCCAGAATCTCACTGGCATCATTATCAGCAATATAACGTGCAGCAAAATACTCCTCAAATGTCAGGTGCATAAAGCCATAAACACCAGGCGCACGTTCCACAAATAAACCCGTAGTTTCCCTGACTTTCCGTAAAAATTCCTGTACTTGTTGTCGCACCGAATCCGATTCTGGTTCAGTATCATTCAGCTCGGCTAATTTTTCAGCTAACTTTTGCTCAACTTCCGCCTCAGTCACCAAACCAGAAGGCTTGTCCTCATGCATCCAGTCAGCTAGGGGTGCTAAAAATTCCACCACCTCATTTTGACTCAGTAACACTTTATTAGCATCAGGTAATTTCTTCCCTAATTGCCAATCTTCAGTTAAAGTTTTTACTGCTAACTCATATAAATCCACACGACGATTGGGTAAGCGTTTCCCATTGCGGTGAATCAATGCCAAAATCGTCAATAGTAGTGGGTTGGCTGTCAGTCGCTTTACTCCCTCATTATCTTCAATTGCCTTTAAAATCTCCCTCGCTTGGGCTTCTCCGGCTATTTGCCACTGTTCTTCGCTGGTTTCTGGCTGTTGCGCCTTTTCTACTGCTTTACACCAGCGATATAGGAAATTTTCTACCTGTTCCCCACTCATATCTTCAATAGTGAACTCACTGAAGCGACTGCTGAGTTTCACATCCCGGTAGCCAGCAATCCGACTGGTAATCACAAATTTGTTACTAGAAAAAGCATCAACAAATTCATCAATCCGTTGCACAATCTGTCTGCGAATTGTTTGATCAAATACCTCATCCAACCCATCCAGTAGCATCAAGCAATGTCCTAAACGCATTTGCTCTAATAGCAGCTGAGCAATTGGGTTGTGAGGAAGAGGTAGAGGAGCAGGGGGATTTTCAAAATAAGTTTCCCACTGGCGGTAAAACTGACACAGGTAGTCGCGTAAACTCAAATCAGGTTGTTCTTCCAGCCGTTCAGCATAGTCTGCAATGCGAAATAAAATAGGTAGGCGCACTTCACCTAAATCTTCTTTGTCTTCTCCCCCTATAACTCTTTCATTTCCATCCCGTTTAGCAGTAGCAAAATGCAGAGCCAAATAATGCATCAGGGTTGTTTTTCCCGCCCCAGGAGCACCTAAAATTATGCTGTAGCGATTTTCTCGTACCGCCTGGGATAAATCTACCTTTTGGGTTACTGTTTTACTAGTGGTGACTACTGGCTCATATTCCAAAATAGGTTCTGCATATTCTTCATAGTAGCCAGGTTCATCTAATTCACGGGGACTGGAACTACTAACACTCACCCTTTGTCTAATCTCCGCTTCCCTGTATGCACCCCTTGCTAATTTACTAGTGCTTCCATCAAGAGTTTCCGTAACTTCCTGTTTTCTGACAGCTTGCAGGGAAACATAAATTTGGTCGAGAAAAATATCTACTTGGCGTTGCACTTGCATTACGCCACTGGTTCTCAGGTAAGAATTCTCAGCAATTAACCATTCTAAATAAGGATACAGCAAGGGATTTCTGGGCGGACGGGTTGTAAATCTGACTACCTTACCCCGCCAATCCCAGAAATCCGGCGCACGGCTGCGAAATTCATCTAAAAAGTCTGCTTTATTTAGCCAGAAAATTAATATAATTTGTTGTTGAAAAAGTATCTCTCGCCCCAGATTTAACTGTTTTAGTTCGTTCAACATGCGCGGTAGAGGAACTTGCTCAATTCCAAATGCCATCACAATCCGGCGATGATTACCATCAGCGGCTTGTTTTGCAACCTGCTCTGAACCATAGATGAAGTTGTACAGTTGCTCATCACTATAGAAAAAATTTTGAACTTGAAACTCCTGGCTACTATTTTGCAGTAATAGCTTGAACTGTTCCACCACCGGATGCTGGGGACTCGGTTCTGGTGCTATGGCAAAAATAGTTTTCATTCCACTAGATAGCAAGAGAATGTTGACTAAATCTGTCAATTCATCTTGATCAATTTGACTCAGAATTGGAGGAGGAGCATCAATATCAGGTTGCATCTGGGAGTAACCCTTGAATTAAGTAATAAGTAATAAGTAATAAGTAATAAGTAATAAGTAATAAATTTGTTTTTTTGACCGGGATTCCAACCTTGTCTCAAAAAAAAATTCGTCTCAAAAGGCAGGGTTTTAGACCCCAATATTTCGATAACTTATTTATTATTACCTTTTTGCCAGCGTTCTAAATCTTCCATCAGTATGGGATTGACATCAAACCAAGCATTACCAATTTCATGCTCATAGCCCAAAATAGACTTATTCTGTAAAAGTTCATCACAGATAATAAATTCGCCTTTATGGGGAAGACTATGAGTTTTAGTTGTTAATTTTCCAGTGTAGTGTATGTCAAGCAATACCGGAAATTGATAATCATTTAAGTTGTATACTTGACGTTCTTTATTGACTGCTTCCTTAGCTACTTCTGCATCAACCAAATCTTTTCTATGTCTCAAAGCTACTTCACAGCAAGTTCTGGCTAAACGCACTAAATCACGATTAACACCACCACTTTTTTCGGCAATTTCCTCTAAAGCATCTGTGTCAAAGATAGTTTTATTTTGATAGCCTCTATCTAATTTTTGCAATCTCTTGTCAATTATCTTTTTCATTGTTTGCCTACCATAATCATGGGGTATTGTGGTAGGACGTAAATTATCATCACAATGGAAAACAGGTAGATTGTTCAAAGATAAGCATTCATCAAAGTGTTCTTTGGCTTGGCTATATTCAGTTGAATGTCTCAACTCAAGTGGTATGGAATAAATAATGTGACATTCTGGTTCTGCCAACAAACTTGAACGACAAAACATATCTAAAGTCGTGCGTCTTTCGTGCTTATCTAAACCATCCACAATTACTAATAACTTTTCTAATCTCTTATCTTCTGCTGCTTTAATGATACTATTAACGTTTTTAATAATGTCATTTAATACCGGGAGCACATTTAAAGTTCGGGTTTGTTGTCGGTCAAAACCACGTTTGAGGAGCAAACCGACTTTCTCCATAACTTCTGGTAGTTTAAAAGCTCCCTCTTCATTTTGTGACTCAACTTTGACTACAGTTTTTAAAGAATTTTCTAGATTATTATACAGTTTACGGTCAAGCTTCCAATCTGACTTTTTGGCTTGATTATAAATTTCTAAACCAATTAAAATTACTACTTCTGCATAACCTGCATTGAATTTGTTGAGAGCAAATTCAGCATCAATCCAAATAACAGTATGTTCATATCCTAATTTCTGCTGTAGTCTTCGTAATTCTGTGGTTTTTCCACTACCTCTATGACCTGCCAACAAAAACTTGGCTGGATCTTGTTGTAAACTAATCAGAGTCACAAGCCTTTCTACAGGACTGTTTTTCCGTTGGACGTAGAAGTTGTTTAATTCTTCAGATGTAGCTAAGGGTTTCTCTGGCTCAAAAAGTTGGTAAATGGGCTGCCAAAAACCTACTGTACTCATACTGATAACCTGAAAATGAGAAGGAGTCCTGTATTGGACTGTACATATTCTCTCAGTATAACTAAGGTTTTGCTCCTGGGGTTAATAATAAAAATTCAAATTCACAATCTAAAATCTAAAATCTAAAATCTAAAATCTAAAATCTAAAATCTAAAATTTTCCTACCCCATAGTTTTCGGCTGAAAATTACGCAAGCGCAAGGCATTACTCACCACAGAAACCGAACTAAATGCCATCGCAGCTCCAGCAATAATCGGGTTGAGTAACCAGCCAAAAATGGGAAACAAAATCCCTGCGGCAATGGGGATACCTGCAATATTATATATAAAGGCAAAGAAGAGATTTTGGCGAATATTCCGAATGGTAGCTCGACTGAGTTGAATCGCTGTCACAATCCCCTGTAAATCCCCCGATATTAAAGTAACATCACTAGCTGCGATCGCAACATCTGCCCCCGTACCAATGGCAATTCCCACATCTGCTTGAGCTAAGGCTGGCGCGTCATTGATACCATCCCCCACCATCCCTACTATTTTAGATTTTGGATTTGGGATTTTGGATTTATTTCTTCCTTCCTCTACCTGAAGAGATTTTACAATGTCGGCTTTTTGCTCCGGTCTAATTTGGGCAAAGACTCTTTTTATACCAACTTCACTGGCGATCGCTTCTGCGGTTTGTTGGTTATCTCCTGTAAGCATGACAACTTCTAAGCCCATACTTTGTAAGGTGTTCACAGTTGCCGTACTAGATGGTTTTAAAGCATCAGCAATCCCAAAAATTGCCTCTATTTCCCCATCCACAGCCATCCACACCACGGTTTTTGCCGCCTTCTCCCATGCGTATTGATAATCACATAATTTATCAGTATTAATTCTCAATTCTTCCATCCATCGTTGAGTCCCAATTTGCACCAAGCGATCGGAAACTATAGCTTGTACACCACTACCAGCCAAGGCTGCAAAACCAGTAATTGCTGGGACTGATAGTTGTTGTCCTGGCAAAGATGCGGTTTGTAATCCTTCATAATTAACAATCGCCTCTGCCAGGGGATGTTCTGACTGTCTTTCCACTGCTGCGGCTAGGCGTAATAATTTTAACTCATTCTGATTTGCTGTTCCTTCCACCGTGGCAAAGTCTGTTACCGTAGGTTTACCCATTGTCAAAGTACCAGTTTTATCTAAGACAATGGTGTGGATTTTGTGCGCCAGTTCCAAACTTTCCGCATCGCGAATTAAAATCCCATTTTCTGCACCTTTACCCGTACCCACCATCACGGAAGTAGGTGTAGCTAAACCCAAAGCACAGGGACAGGCAATAATAAGGACACCAACCGTGGGAATTAAGGCTAAGGTAATATTGCTGGTGAAACTAAGCCAGAGGATAAAAGTCAAAATTGCAATAGTAATTACCACCGGCACAAACCAGCCAGTAACTTGGTCTGCTAACCTTTGAATGGGGGGTTTTGAGCCTTGGGCTTGTTGGACTAATTGGACGATTTGCGCCAGAAAAGTATCTTTCCCTACCCTTGTCGCTCGAAATTTAAAGCTACCTGTTTTATTAATTGTTGCTCCAATTACCTCATCCCCGGATTGTTTCTTTACAGGTATGCTTTCCCCCGTAACCATAGATTCATCTATAGTAGAACTCCCTGATATAACTTCCCCATCCACAGGAATTTTTTCCCCAGGACGAACTAAAACCACATCATTAATTTTGACTGCGACTATGGGAATATCAACTTCCTTCCCATCTCGAATCACCCTAGCAGTTTTAGGTTGCAAACCCATCAATTGACGAATCGCTTCTGAAGTTTTTCCCCGAGCCCGATGTTCAAACAATCGCCCCAACAGAATTAAGGTGATGACTACCGCCGCAGTCTCATAATATACCTCCGCTGGCAAACCCTGAACTGTAAAAAAGCCAGGAAATATAGTTGCAAAGAGAGAATAGAAAAACGCTGCACTCGTACCCAGAGATACAAGGGTATCCATTGTTGCAGTACGATTCCTGAGCGCCTTCCAGCCATTGATATAGAAGCCATAGCCACACCAAAATTGCACAGGTGTGGTTAAGACTAACTGCAACCAAGGATTGTGCAACCATGAAGGAATGAAAGGTAAATTCAACCCAGTCATCATTGGTAGAGAGCCGACTACAAGTACAATACTAATTACTGCTCCCACTGCAACTTTAATTCTCAACTCCCGCGATTGAGCAGAGCTAGCTTGTTTTTCCCCATCTTCCTCGGATGCAAGTATATCTGTGGTCAAAGGTTGGGCTGAATAACCCACATTTTGCACAGCTGCTTGAATTGTTTCTAAATTAGTTAATTGAGGATTATATTTAATAGTGGCTTGCTCTGCACCAAAATTGACACTACATTCACCTACACCAGGAACTTTCACGATTGCAGTTTCCACTGTTTTAGCACAGGAAGCACAACGCATACCTCCTAATTTCAAGGTAAGGATATTTTCAACAGTCATCATTCCTTCCTTCCTGCAATCTATGAATTGGCAAGCTATGATAACTATTTTAGACTTTCCTGTGAGAGTTTTCTATCAACTCAAGTAGTTTGCGCTCGATAAAACATCCTTTGGGTGAGATGAAATACCTTGACAACTGATAACTGATAACTGATAACTGAAACGACTTGGTGTTAGTTAGCTCTGAAAACTGGGATTAATAAAGCGAGAAATATACCATTATTCCAGAATTACTATGCAGTATCCCCTAGAACTTACCTTTAAATTATGGGCATTTGCACCCCAAATATCCGTCATGGATAACCAGGGAAGTCTACAATTCTATGTCAAGCAGAAGCTATTTAAGCTGAAGGAATTAATTACCGTCTTTGCAGATGCTGAACGTAGTAAACCCCTTTACTATATTAAAGCCGATCGCATCATTGATTTTTCTGCCCGTTACAATTTCACTGATAGGGATAATACAGCCATTGGTGCAGTTAAAAGACGGGGTTTACGTTCCCTATGGCGTGCCCGTTATGACATTTTTGATGGTGATAATGTAATTATGACTATCCAGGAAAAGAACCCCTGGATTAAGGTAGCGGATGCTTTATTTGCAGAGATACCGATTATAGGTCTTTTAAGTGGTTACGTTTTTAACCCAGTATATTTAGTTAGTCGTCCAGATGAAACATTAGTAATGCGTTTGGAAAAAATTCCTTCGTTTCTTTCCCGAAAATTTACCATTAAAGCCATGAATCAACTCAGTGAACGAGAAGAACAGCAAGTATTATTGAGCTTAATCATGATGTTGCTATTGGAAAGAACTCGCGGTTAGTGTTGCATTTGATTAATTTTGCTCAACCATGAATGAATATTTAGGGCTTGCTGACAAAGTCCTTTGGTGAGGGTAGGGAGTAGGGAGTGGGGAGTGGGGAGTAGTTCCAGCCTCTTTATTTCTATTCTTTTTGCCAGAAAAAATAACAGATGCAAGGATTTTAAACCTAAAATCCTAATTTGATCTCTATTTGCAACAATAATGGAATAGATGGATTGTTATACCATTTTGAAAAAAGAATGGGACAGATGGGTAGGGAACATCCACAATCTTTTGGTATATACAATTATCTTACTGCTGCCGCGCCCTTACGAAAAATGTATGTGTCGCAAACATTATTTGAATTGGTATTATAACACCAACACAGAAGGTGATTCTCCATCCAAAATCCGTCTTGAAAAGTTTGCTCAACGGGGGGAACCCCCGCACCGCAACTTTCCGCAAAATCTAAAATCTAAAATTCAAAATAGAGATATGGCAAATAAAACTCTAGGACTATCAACACAACTCTATGATTATCTGCTTTCCGTATCCTTACGAGAGCCAGAAATTCTCACCAAACTGCGCCAAGAAACAGCACAACTCCCTATGGGGAAGATGCAAATAGCACCGGAGCAAGGACAGTTTATGGCTTTGTTGGTGCAATTGATGGCAGCTAAAAAGACATTAGAGATAGGGGTATTTACTGGCTACAGCACTTTAGTTGTGGCATTAGCTTTACCCAAAGATGGCAAGATTGTTGCCTGTGATGTCAGTGAAGAATATACTGCAATTGCCCGTCGTTATTGGCAGCAAGCAGATGTTGATCATAAAATTGATTTACAGATTGCTCCTGCCTTGGAAACCCTAGATGGGTTAATAACCGCAGGGTCAAGTGATAGTTTTGATTTTGCCTTTATCGATGCTGATAAAAGCAACTATGACGGGTATTATGAACGAGCATTACAGTTAGTGCGTCCTGGGGGATTAATTGCTATTGATAATGTTTTGTGGTCTGGACAAGTAGCAGATCCCCAGGTAAAAGATAATAGAACTGAGAAAATCCGGGCATTGAATCAGAAGTTACATAATGATCAACGGATCAATTTAAGTTTAGTACCGATCGCAGATGGTTTAACTTTAGCTGTTAAGCATCCTTAATTGAAACTTTTATTGCTGCTGTTTTCTTTGCTTTTCCAATTCTAATTGGTACTTTTTCTCTTGCAGACGGGCTTTTTTCTCTTCTGTAAGACTATCAAAACATTGGGGACAGGAAATTCCTGGTTCATATGCAGGATGTTGGCGATCGCTTTCTGAAATCGGATGTCCACAACTAGGACATATGTCATAACTACCAGGCTCTAACCCCTGACTCACAGCAACCCGTTGGTCAAAAACAAAACACTCTCCTGACCATAAACTTTCTGCTGTGGGTACTGACTCTAAATATTTGAGAATACCACCCTTGAGGTGGTAAACCTCTGAGAATCCCCGCGCCAATAGCAAAGATGTGGCTTTCTCACAGCGAATACCTCCAGTACAAAATAAAGCCACCTTTTTGTGTTTATCGGGGTCTAAATTTTGCTCTACATACTCTGGAAATTCACGGAAGGAATCGGTGTGAGGATTTTTTGCTCCTTGAAAGGAACCAATACTAACTTCATAATCATTACGAGTATCAATTACAGTTACTTCTGGATCCTGAATAATCCGATTCCATTCCTGGGGACTTACGTATGTTCCTACCTGCTCATTAGGATCTATCTCTGGTAAACCCATAGTAACTATTTCTTTTTTAAACGCACCTTCATGCGTGCAAATGGTGGTGTATCTGTATAAGACTCTTTATGTTCCAAATCTGCAAACAAGGGATCGGTACGTAAGTATGATAAAACAGCATCTATGGCCTGACGTGTGCCAGCAATTGTACCATTAATCCCTTCTGCTGCTAAAAGAATAGTCCCCTTTACCCCTTGTGCTTGACAATAGGATAATAGACTTGATTGCCGATGTTCTAGAGGAACCGCCTCAGCCAATTTGATAAATTTATAAAGTGTGGCAACAACTATGGTCATTTCAGTTATGTAAAAGTACAGGGACTACTGATGGAATTATAAAAAATTCATATTATTGTTTTAAAAATTTATTATAGATATTTAAAGTTGAGATGATAAAATTTCGGCTCAGAACATATACTAAGTGAGTATTTGGCAAAGATTGGGTAATACTACTAGCTGATTAGAAATTCTGCCATTAACTTAAAGATAGTTATGACAAAAATTACTAAATTTAAGCTTCTACCTTTTTCATAATGAATCAAATGTCTCAGAAAATATCCAATTTTCGCACAGATATTTTACAGAATACTCAACTGGGTAGGATATGTGCTTCTGGAAAATTATTTTGCGATCGCTATGAAATTATTAGTATTCTAGGTAGAGGAGGATTTGGTGTCACTTTTTTAGCCAAAAATGTGAGATTACCAGGTCATCCTCTATGCGTGATTAAACAACTTTGTCCACAGATGAATAATCCTCAAAAGTTAGCACGTGCGAGGAAAAGATTTGCCAAAGAAGCAAAAATACTTGGTCAAGTTGGTAGTCATTCCCAAATTCCCATGCTGTTAGACTATTTCGAGATTAATGGGGAATTTTATTTAGTTCAAGAGTATATAAGTGGTCTTAATTTATCCCAAGTAGTAAAAAAGACAGGGGTAAAAAATGAAGTCAGTGTTAAGCAATTTTTGCGGCAAATACTACCAGTATTACAGTACATACATAATAATCATGTGATTCATCGGGATATTAAGCCTCATAATTTATTGCACTGTCAAGATGATGGGAGATTAGTCTTGATCGATTTTGGGGCTGTTAAGGAAGAAATCGCACAAGTTAATGATATTTATGAGAATAAACAGCAGCAAACTAGTTTTGTTGGGACTATGGGTTTTGCTGCACCAGAACAGTTATCTTTACATCCCGTATATGCCAGTGATATTTATGCAGTGGGTGTTACTTGTCTTTATTTGTTAACAGGAAAACCTCCCTTAGAGTTTGATTATGATTCAGTTACAGGTGAACTCTGTTGGCAACAGTATATAGACCTTACCCCCCACTTTACTTACATTCTGAATAAAATGCTCAAGATTTGCGTGGAGGAACGTTTTCAATCAGCGCAGGAAGTTTTAGTGGCTTTAAGTATGGAATCTGAATTACCTACTTTGACCGATTGTTTAAGCTCTCAAAGATTAAGTATGGTTCATACTACCCATAGTCAAGATGACAATATTCAGCAATATTTACCACCAGTATCACGTACAGCCCAAGCTATTCGACAATGGCGAACTAAACTAAAGACAAAAATTTGTTAAAATAGTTATACATTTAGTAACATATGTCTCAGATTAATTAGTAATTTCCTATAAACAAGTAAAAATTACCGTATTTTCTCGATGGTGTATTCAGGTAGGAGATTGGTAAATTAAATCAGATCTCATTTTTGTGTGTGTGTTGGGGGTGTATTCCACCCCTCTTTTTTGACTCACAACAAAACATCAATCCATTTTCAGATTTTGGATAGCTAAAAGACTACTGTATAAGAGTTTCAAGTTCTCATTAGTCACAATGATTGCTCAAATTTGGTTCATTTTTAGATATAACCAATTTTTTTTGAGCATTGCATAATTGCGAGATGATTTGTTCAGAGAAGATAAACCATAATCCCTGTGTCTCCGTGTCTCCGCGTCTCCGTGTCAGCTTCAATCATCCCAGTATTCAGCAACTCCTTTTTTTTCTTGCTTATTGAGTTGTAATTGGTACATATGGTTAAATAAAGACCAACAATAATCTTCTGGAAGTCCACAAGTCACCGCACCATTTAAAACAACATTAAAATACCAGTCGTTCGGTGCAACTTCGGTGGATAATTTATTA
>NZ_FYBH01000423.1 GCF_900185595.1 Calothrix rhizosoleniae SC01 | reverse complement strand
CCATAGGACTGGCGAATGGGAATGGGAACCGCAGAGCGATCTAGGTATGATAAACCACCCCTAACTAAATGACCACCAATACCCAATTGAGAGTTACCCTTAAGCATTAACAAGCTACTAGGATATTTACCTGTGCGCCGGTGATATTCTCGTGCAGCACACACCAGTGCTAATATCCCCGGAACTTCATCCCCGAAACAAATAATGTCGTAGTTGCGAGCCATTATCTTTTCTCCTTTTAGTTGGAACTTATACCAATTTTGTATACAAATGCGCCAAATTCAATAATTAATTAACCGCAAAGGACACAAAGTCAGAAGGACATAAGTAGGTAGGCGTAAAAAATTATCGTTTGGATAAGACAGGGGGCAGGGGGCAGGGAGCAGGGGGAAAAAGGGTTTTAGCCTTATTTACTTTTCTCCACATAGTTTGGTTTTATTGTGCCGACTTACTTAGGAGTATCAAAAATTTAGCGCAGCCTCACAAAGTAATGGTACTACGCTATTGAATAAAGTTTATTGTTTCAAAAAGAAATGCACAAAGGGCGAACCTCACGAATTATTCTGGTTATAGTATTTAAACACATCCCATAACTCAAAATATTAAGTACAAATATGTCTAATAGAACACAAGTGTTATGGTTACAGGTTTGTGGTTTGGCGATGGTACAGGGTGCGATTACACTGAGTTGGGTAATTTACAATTTTTACTTACCTAAGTTATTGGTGCAATTCGGCTTCTCTAAGTCTTTGGCGATAAGTCTGCTAATTTTAGAAAATGCTTTAGCTGTATTCATGGAGCCTTTGATGGGTTCCCTTTCCGATCAAAATCAACGTTGGTTTGGTAGCCGTTTCCCTTTTATTACAGTTGGAGTTCTCCTTTCTTCAACTTTATTTATTGCTGTTCCCTGTATTGTAACTTTTGTCCCACCGACAACAGTACTAAAGTATATTTTGCCAGTATTATTGGTAGCTTGGGCTTTAGCAATGACTGTATTTCGCAGTCCAGTACTATCTTTGTTGGGACGGTATGCTCTGCCAAAAAGTTTACCAATGGCTGCTAGTGTCCTCACCTTAATTGGTGGAACTATCGGTTCTTTTAGAATTAGTGCGAATAATTTACTGCTTAGTTTTGGCCCAGTTATTACCTTTGCATTTGGTTCTTTTGTGCTGTTAACTTCAGCAGCTATATTAAGATTTATCCATCCTCCCGAAATTGTGTCAGGCGAACCCGTCGATCGACACCGAGCAGCCTCACCTTCGCCAGTATCTATTCAAGCACTGGGATTAATTTTTACCTTGGGTGGTAGTTTCGCTTGGGGATATCGTTTGTTACTTGATGGAGTCGGTAAATTTCTGAAAGTTCAGCTAAATAGCGATAATGTACAATTACAGATGGTTCTCTTCGGTATGACAGTGGCTATTGCGGCTTTACCTGCTGGCTTGATTGCTAAAAAGATTGGCAACCGTAATGCCATGCTGGGTAGTATGGGTATAGCTATTTTGTTGATGCTACTGTTACCTGTGTTGGGCGCAAACATAGTAATTCTTGCCCCTTTAGCAATTGCTATTAGTTTCATTTTGAATGGTACAATACCCTTCGCCTTAGAAATGGTGCCTTCGCATCGTGGAGGTTTGGGCGTAGGTATGTATTTTGGTGGTGTTGGTTTAGCTATGAGTATTTTTGGCTCAGTGTTTGCCAAACCTCAAGCTATTACACCAGAATTTGCTGCTTTTACAGGTGCGATCGCATTTTTGCTCGCCTTCGGATGTATTATTTATAGTAGTTTGATTAATATTGAAAACTAAAACTAAGTGGTCTCTTTTGAGGGTGGAGTTACTTATTACTTTTTATTTATTACTTGTTTAACTCGCTACGCGAGAAGTCAGAGGGAAGAAGGAAGAAGGTAGAGTTTCATATTCTTAAAACAAAGTACTTTCCTCTTTCTTCCCTTCGAGCTTTTGGGATAAAGCTGAGTGAAGCCGAAGCTTTAAGTCCCCCACCAATTATCCTTCTTCCTTCTTCCCTTCGTGAATAAAAAACCCGCCTGTGGGCGGGTGATTTTTTCGTGATTACTTGTGTCAAAAATTAATTACAAAAATTAATTACAAAGCGTTACCACGAGGTAGTACTTCCTCAGGGAATATAAAGTTCTGGTGTGGCTGATCTTGAGGTGCCATCCATGCACGGATACCCTCGTTCAGCAAAATGTTTTTGGTATAAAATGTTTCAAATTCTGGGTCTTCTGCTGCCCGTAATTCTTGGGACACGAAGTCATAGGCACGTAAGTTGAGTGCCAAACCCACAATTCCTACTGCACTCATCCATAACCCGGTTACGGGTACAAATAACATGAAGAAGTGCAACCAACGCTTGTTGGAAAAAGCAATCCC
>NZ_FYBH01000072.1 GCF_900185595.1 Calothrix rhizosoleniae SC01 | reverse complement strand
AAGCGTGTTAGAGTAAGCAGTATGGTCAACAAAGCTTACAAATTTCGACTATATCCGAATCAAGAACAATCAGCATTTATGGCAAAATGTTTTGGTTGTTCTAGATTTGTATACAACCATTTTTTGAGGCTGACAACGGATGTCTACGCTGAGTCGAAAAAATCTCTGCGATACAAACAATGGGCTAATCTATTAACAGATTTGAAGTCAGAGTTTGAATGGCTTAAAGAAGTTAACTCCCAGTCACTACAACAAACTCTTAAAGACTTAGAGTCAGCATTTGTCAGATTTTTTCAAAAGTTAGGAGAATTCCCAAACTTTAAAAAGAAAAGTAATCGGCAATCCTTCAGAGTGCCACAACACTTTTCACTAGACAATAATGGGTTCCTCAAATTGCCTAAGATGTCACCGCTCAAAATGGTAATTCATAGGAAAATACTAGGAACACCGAAAAATGTCACCATATCTAAGACACCATCAGGAAAGTATTACGCATCAATAGTAACAGAACTTGGTATCCCTCACGCACCTTTGAATGGCGGCAAGATCGGTTTAGATTTAGGATTAAAGGAATTTGCAATTACTTCAATTGGTGAAAAGTTTGAAAATCCTAGATACTTTCAAAAGTCTTTACGTAGACTGAAAATAAGACAAAGGAGATTAAGCAGAAAACAATCAGGTTCTAATAATCGCAACAAATCTAGGCTGAATGTTGCTAGTATTCACGAAAAGATTGCGAATCAACGGCAAGATTACCAACACAAAATTAGCCTGAAACTGGTATGCGAGAACCAAAGCATATCAGCAGAAAGTCTAAACATAAAAGGGATGGTAAAGAACCGTAAATTAGCTAAACAAATAAATGATGTCGCTTGGGGAAACTTCCTGACTATGTTGGAATATAAGGGAGATATCTACGGCTGTGAAGTTCACTATGTAGATAGATTTTTCCCTAGTTCTAAAAGATGTTCTAAGTGTGGATATATAAAACAAGACTTAACACTTGCTATTCGTGAGTGGGAGTGTCCAGAATGCAAGACTTTCTGGGACACAGATGTGAATGCTGCACTCAACCTGATGCTATTCTCTGAGTCCGTCTCAAAAAGTAAGTCCTACGGACATGCTAAGCGCAAAACGCACCCTACGCGGTAAGCCCAGCTATGTCGTAGGCTTTACGCCCACGGGAGAAGCAGACCATTCCCCCCGATTTTCTGCAAAAATACCCTTGGAAGAAGGGAAATCTACGCCTGATTAGCTAGTTGAAAGACTAGGGATGAACCGGGATACTGGTTCAGGACAGGAAGCCACAGGTGTCGCGTAGCGAAACCTATGGTACTTCACATTCATATTTCATCACTTGATTTTCTACCATGTCTATTGATTGCCAAAAGTTATATGAAGGCAAAGCCAAAATCCTTTATACAACAGAAGATCCAGAAATTCTTCTCACAGATTTTAAAGACGATGCTACAGCCTTTAACGCTCAAAAAAAGGGAACAATTATTGATAAAGGGAGGATGAACTGTGGCATTTCTAGTAAGTTATTTCAAACTTTAGAACTTCAAGGTATCAAAACTCACTTTATTGATAACCCTACTCCAAACCAAATGCGTGTGCGGGCAGTAAAAATTTTACCTTTGGAAGTGGTGGTACGAAATATAGCTGCGGGTAGTCTTTGTAAACAAACAGGTTTAGAGCTAGGGACTGTATTACCACAGCCATTAGTGGAATTTTATTATAAAAATGATAGTTTGGGAGATCCGCTA
This sequence comes from Calothrix rhizosoleniae SC01, assembly GCF_900185595.1. Lineage (GTDB taxonomy): Bacteria > Cyanobacteriota > Cyanobacteriia > Cyanobacteriales > Nostocaceae > Calothrix_A > Calothrix_A rhizosoleniae. Next base: position 27,996 of record NZ_FYBH01000072.1, on the reverse strand, counting down.
CTGACAAGCGATCGCTTATATTTATTGAATTTAGCAACTCCGGAACAAGTTGATACAATTACCCATCTAGCATTGCAAATCAACAAATTACTCCAGGAAATTTTTCGGCAATGTGACATTATTCTTGTAGACTTCAAACTGGAATTCGGTGTAGACTCCCAACAGCAAATACTCTTAGCCGACGAAATTAGTCCCGACACCTGCCGTTTATGGGATGCTTCAGAAACCGATCCTAACCGTCGCGTGATGGATAAAGATCGTTTTCGCAAAGATTTAGGAAATGTAGAAGATGCATATCAGGAGGTTTTACAGAGGATTTTACAAACAATAGAGCAGCAAAATCAAAATCAAGCTAATTATTAATCATGCTTTAGCCTCTTGCTATGTGGGCTGAATCGAGCCAAACAAAGCAAAAGGCATTTATTTTTATGCTGTGTATTAGTTTAAAAAATATTTTGGAATCGTTTTATGTTGTTTTGTCAACTAAAAAGGCATAATATTGTTACTTTTGCCTTAGACATAAGAAAATAATTGCCTGGTGAGTTCAGTTGCGGTGGACAGTAATCCAATGCATTGAAGCAATGGGCAAAATCCAAAGGGACTCTCCTCATAGGGGTAGGCTTTTTAGAATTGGGTGTTGGTCAGACAAGGGAGATAAGGAGGGAAAGTAGACAAGGAAGGAAAACCGAACCAAATATTGTACGGTTTTCCAAAATAGAAACTAGCTCAAAAGCCTATTTGACCGTTAAACAATTTTCCTTGTCTACCTGTCTTCTAATCCCTCAAGCCTAGCCTCAACCGAAATTTTAAAAGCCTACCCTTGCAAGAAGGGATTCCCTAGCATCAGCAAACTGATACAACCGAAGGGTGATGATGTGTGGACGTGAAGAGGAATGAATGTAAATAAAATGCGCTTATCTCCCGTTTTGGCTACAGTGGTGGCAATTACAGCCCCTCTGGGTACTTCATTGCAAGTAAATGCCCAAACCCGAACCAATAATATCAAAGGGGTGGTAATCCCCAAATTTCATGGTCAACAACAGTTAATTTCTGATTCGTCTAACCTGTCAGCAAAAACGACGATACCAGAAATGGTAGTACCAACCATTACTCAAAATAATCTGGATACCAAGATAGGAAAGGCATCTGTAAAATCAGTATCGGCAGTTCCACAAGTAAGCTCCAATAGCTCCAATGCCAAGAGCCGTTCCCAGAAATCCTTAATTGCAGCCTTGAAGGCATCGAAAAAACCTGCCCTTCAGCCATCATCTTCACAGTTGTTAGGAAGTAATTTGCAACTGTCTGTGACAAAACAAGGAAAAAGTCAAAATTCCCAGTTAAATCAATTAAAAATTGCTAATAGTGGCACAAAACAGATTGATACTCCCGCAAAATTGTCACCACAAACAAAAGTAGGGTTAGTTGTGCCACTTACTGATTCTCAGAGGAAAATTGCACAAACTTCCCAGCCTCCTGTACCAGATATCCCCCCACCAGGTACCCAGCAACAACTTCCCGACCAAACTCCTACTAATAATCAACCAACTCCAGAAAATCAGCCAACCCAACCCACACCTGAAATTCAAACAGAGCCAACTCCCTCAGATCAGGAAACCCGAGTACTAGTTTCTGAAGTATTCGTTAAATCGAGTACAGGAGAACTATCATCAGAACTAGCAGATCAAGTTTATCGGGCAATTCGTACCAAACCGGGCAGAACCACAACCCGTTCCCAACTCCAGGAAGATATTAATGCCATTTTTGCCACTGGTTTCTTCTCCAATGTGCGAGCAGTGCCAGAAGATACACCATTAGGAGTGCGGGTTAGCTTTGAGGTGCAACCTAACCCAGTTTTAACCAAGGTACAAGTAGAAGCAAATCCAGGTACCAACGTCGCCTCAGTTCTGAAGCCAGAAACAGCAGATGAAATTTTTCAAGACCAGTACGGTAAAATATTAAACCTGCGAGACTTACAAGAAGGTGTTAAACAACTAACTAAGGGTTATCAAGACCAAGGCTATGTATTGGCACAGGTAGTTGGTTCACCCAAAGTTTCTGAAGATGGGGTTGTCACTTTACAAGTTGCTGAAGGTGTGGTAGAGGGTATTCGCGTCCGTTTCCGAAATAAGGAAGGACAAGACACAGATGATAAAGGAAAACCCATCAAAGGACGCACCCAACCATACATAATTAAGCGAGAAGTCGAATTAAAGTCTGGACAGATTTTTAATCGGAATAAAGTTCAAAAAGACTTACAACGAGTATTTGGGTTAGGTTTATTTGAAGATGTGAATGTTTCCCTTGACCCTGGTACAGACCCCAGCAAAGTGAATGTGGTCTTGAATGTAGTTGAACGTAGTAGTGGTTCCATTGCTGCTGGTGCGGGTATTAGTTCTGCCAGTGGCTTATTTGGGACTGTGAGTTACCAGGAGCAAAACCTCAACGGTAGAAACCAGAAACTGGGAGCTGAATTTCAGTTAGGACAACGGGAAATTTTATTTGATGCCCGATTTACCGATCCTTGGATTGCTGGTGACCCCAATCGTACTTCCTATACGGTTAATGGTTTTCGCAGACAATCAATTTCCTTAATCTTTGATGGTACAGATAACGATATTGAAACTTTTGATCCTAATGACCCCGATGATGATGGCGATCGCCCCCGGGTTGTACGCACCGGTGGTGGTGTAAACTTTTCTCGACCCCTATCTGGTAATCCCTACAAGCGTTCGGAATGGATAGCTTCTGCGGGAGTACAGTATCAAAGAGTTTCCATTCGAGACGCAGATGGAGATTTGAGGAAACAAGGTAGGGTTGAGAATACGAATGAATTACTAGATTTGAGTCAATCCGGAGATGGTAAGGATGACTTATTTTTAGTCAGACTAGGTGCATCCCGCGATCGCCGTAACAATCGTTTACAACCTACCCAAGGATCCTTTCTTCGCTTAGGCTTGGATCAATCAATACCAATTGGCAAAGGGAATATTTTTCTCACTAGATTACGGGGAAGCTACAGCCAATATATACCCGTAAATTTTACCAACTTTGCCAAAGGAGCGGAAACTTTAGCATTTAACGTTCAAGGGGGAACAGTTTTAGGGGATTTACCTCCCTATGAAGCATTTACCCTTGGTGGTAGTAACTCTGTCCGGGGTTATGAAGAAGGAGCCTTAAGTAGTGGGCGCAGTTTCCTACAAGCTTCAATGGAATATCGTTTTCCCCTATTTTCCGTGATTAGTGGGGCTTTATTTGTGGATGTTGGTACGGATTTAGGAACCACCACCAGAGCGGCGGAACTACTTGACAAAAATGGGACAGGTGTTGGCTACGGTTTGGGAGTACGGATACAATCTCCCCTTGGTCCCATTCGTGTGGATTTTGGATTTAATGACGATGGAGATAGTCGCATTAACTTTGGTATTGGAGAAAGATTTTAATGTACTTAACTTCTAAGCAGGGAGAAGGAGGCAGGGGAGCAGGGTGCAGGGTGCAGGGGAGAAGGAAGACAAGGGGGACAAGAAAGGAATAATATCTTCCCACACTCCCTCCCCACACTCCCCACACCTCCCACACTCCTTTTATGGATAAGGCTGTAGACGTGGGGTCAATCCAAAATCCAAAATCCAAAATCCAAAATCGAATAACTGACAGCAATCAATGCAACAGCAAACTCTAGCCGGGGAAATTATCCACACAGGAATAGGATTACATAGTGGTCTGAACACTCAAGTACGCATACTACCAGCAGAAACTGGAAGTGGTCGCTACTTCGTGCGGGTAGATTTACCGGAGCATCCGATTATTCCCGCACAAGTAACAGCAGTAGATCAAACAGTACTTTCCACCCAGTTAAGTTGGGGAGAAGTCAGCATACGCACCGTAGAGCATCTACTTGCAGCCCTAGCAGTCATGGGTGTACATAATGCCCGGATTGAAATTGACGGCTCAGAAGTACCATTATTGGATGGTTCAGCCCAGGCATGGACTAAAAGTATTGCTCAAGTTGGTCTGTTACCCCAATCTATCCCCCCAAATACCTCTATACATGTCATAGACGAACCGATTTGGGTGAGACAGGGTGATGCCTTTGTTTGTGCCTTACCTGCCCCAGAAACCCGTTTTACCTACGGTATTGACTTTAATCTAACAGCCATTGGCAATCAATGGCATAGTTGGACTCCAACCACAGATCCGGAAGTTGCTCGTACCAGCTTTGCTGCCGAAATTGCTCCCGCCCGTACCTTTGGTTTACTTCCTCAAATTGAGCATCTACAGCAATCAGGTTTAATTAAAGGTGGTAGCCTAGAAAATGCCCTAGTTTGTGGTTCCCAAGGCTGGTTAAATCCACCCTTAAGATTTGCAAATGAACCAGTACGTCATAAAATTTTGGACTTAGTAGGAGATTTAAGTTTATTAGCAACTTTTACGTTTCCCTGCGCTCATTTCTTGGCGTATAAAGCTAGCCATAATTTACATATTAAACTGGCTCAAAAGATTTTAGAGCGATCGCACGCAGTCAGTCATCAGAGCCTAGCTCATAATTGACAGCACCACCAATCTCAAATCTAAAATCAATTAGGGAGGTTTTAAGGCATCCTACACACCGCAACCAAAACTAAAAATAAACCATAGTGTCAATGTCAATCGTCACCCAAGACCACACCATCAACAATTGCACACCTAATCCTACAGAAGTGAAAAAGACTTTCACCTCTGAAGAAATCCAAAAATTACTACCCCACAGATATCCCTTTTTGCTTGTGGATCGGATTATTGACTACGTTCCTGGAGAGAAAGCTGTAGGTATTAAAAATGTCACCTTCAACGAACCCCATTTTCAAGGTCATTTTCCCGAACGTCCACTAATGCCAGGAGTTTTAATTGTAGAAGCTATGGCACAAGTTGGTGGGGTAGTCATGATACAAATGCCAGGTTCGGAAGGGGGGCTTTTTGTATTTGCTGGTATAGATAAAGTCCGATTTCGCCGCCCAGTTGTTCCCGGTGATCAACTAATTATGACTGTGGAACTGTTGTGTGTTAAAAAACGTCGTTTCGGTAAGATGCAGGCTAGAGCCGAAGTTGATGGTCAATTGGCGGCGCAAGGTGAGCTGATGTTTTCCCTTATTCATTGAAAATTTGCTTATTATGTAGAGGCACTATTTTTGATGTGCCTTTACTGAGTTTCAAATTACCAATATCAGAATAAAATAATACCAATTGGAAAAATGATTGCGATAGGTGGAAAGAAAGAACAGCTTATGTAGTAGTCTTTCATAATCTAAAATCTAAAATCTAAAATCCAAAATGGTATAACAAGCTATAACAGCTTTGTATAACTTTTTCATTTTTGCCTCCCTCACACATAAGTCGCTTGACTGACTTTTCAAGTTAATAGAATGATTAAACATTTAGCACTCAAGACTTTTCTGGAGATGCAATTTTGAAGACGCTAATTCATCCCACTGCTGTAATTAATCCTAATGCCCAATTACATCCTACAGTGCAAGTCGGGGCTTATGCTGTGATTGGAGACAATGTCAAAGTTGGTCCTCAAACTACTATTGGCGCTCACGCAGTACTAGAAGGACCATTGGAAATTGGGTCACGCAATAAAATTTATCCCGGTGCTGTCATCGGTATGGAACCCCAAGATTTAAAATACAATGGCGAATTTAGTTGGGTGAAAATTGGTGATGATAACTTAATTCGAGAATATGTCACCATTAACCGTGCGACTGGTGCTGGGGAAGAAACCCGTATTGGTAATGGCAATTTACTCATGGCTTATGTCCATGTAGGTCACAATTGCTTCATAGAAGATTCAGTGGTAATTGCCAATTCCGTGGCTCTAGCTGGTCATGTTTATATAGAATCAAAAGCTAGACTCAGTGGAGTGCTTGGTGTTCACCAATTTGTACATATTGGCAATATGGCAATGGTGGGGGGAATGGCAAGAATTGATCGAGATGTACCCCCATATATGTTAGTTGAAGGTAATCCGTCACGCATTAGATCCTTGAATTTGGTAGGACTAAAACGCTCTGGTATGGATTCTCAGGATTTCCAACTCCTGAAAAAAGCCTTTCGCATACTGTACCGTTCTCAATTAACTTTTAAAGAATCCTTGGCACAATTGGAAATTTTGGGTGACACTCAAGAGTTAGTTAATTTACGTCGCTTTCTATTGCTATCCCAAATGTCAGGAAGACGAGGATTGGTTCCAGGAAAAGGTAAAGCCAGCAAAAATAATGAAGAATGAGGACTTAGGAAATTTAATAATTTTGAATTATAAACCAGAAGCAGGAGGAAGGGGCTTTGAGCATCCCCTTGCTTCCCCCCTAATATCAAGTTCGGGAGATTACTTAATTATTCGGATCATGGTGCAAATATTTTAAAACTCTTTCTCCCCCTGCACCCTGCACCCTGCACCCTTGCAGTCTTAACCATAAGTCTTTAACTGGACATGATATAAGAGCTACCCTATCTCTTCGTGAATTCCCTTTTCTGGGGGATGAAATAAATGTGGGGTGGGATTTATAGCTAAGTATCCCAAAAATCACTCTCCACACCTCCCACATTTTGGGCACTGATAATTGAATAATTGTTGCAAAATGCGAATATTTATTAGCACTGGGGAAGTCTCTGGAGATTTGCAGGGTTCCCTCCTGGTTACCGCACTCAAACGCCAAGCAGTTACCTCTGGTTTGGAATTGGAAATAATTGCCCTAGGTGGTTCAAAAATGGCAGCAGCAGGGGCAACTTTGCTGAAAAATACTACTAGTATTGGTTCCTTTGGACTTTTGGAAGCTTTACCCTTCCTTTTGCCCACATTTTTAGTCCAACGCCAAACATTCGCTTACTTACAACAGTATCCTCCGGATCTGGTGATATTGATTGATTATATGGGTCTTAATATTAGTATTGGTAATTACCTGCGTCGCCATTTTCCACAAGTACCAGTGGTCTATTATATTGCTCCTCAGGCTTGGGTCTCATCGGCAACTGTCCGCGATACAGCTAAGATAATAGGGGTATGCGATAAGTTGTTAGCTATTTTCCCGGAAGAAGCACGCTATTTTCAAAGCGAAGGTGCTGATGCAATTTGGGTGGGACATCCCTTGGTAGATCGGATGCCAAATTTTCCTAGCCGAGAAACAGCCCGTTCTCAGTTGGGTATCAAAGATGATGCGATCGCCATAGCACTGCTTCCTGCTTCTCGTCGTCAGGAACTCAAATATTTACTGCCAGTAATGTTTCAAGCGGCACAAAAAATTCAATCCCAGTTGCCCCATGCCCACTTCTGGATTCCTTTATCTCTGGATATTTACCGAGAACAGATAGAAAAAGAAATACAAAATTACGAATTGTCAGCAACTGTTGTATCTGATCAACAGCAACAAGCATTAGCTGCTGCGGATTTGGCGATTACCAAGTGTGGTACTGTCAATTTAGAGTTGGCACTACTAAACGTTCCCCAAATTGTTTTATATCGCTTACACCCCTTAACTTACTGGATAGCAAAAAGGATTCTGAAAATTACCTTTCCCTTCGCGTCCCCAGTAAATCTAATGGTGATGAAAGGGATTGTACCGGAATTTATTCAAGAAACTGCCACTCCAGAAAATATTATCCAATCAGCAATGGAATTGTTGTTAAACAGCCAGAATCGAGGAAAAATGCAGGCTGATTACCAAGAGATGCGACAGAATATGGGAAATATGGGAGTATGCGATCGCGCCGCTCAAGAAATTTTCCAATTATTTTAATTGCGATTAGATTTGTAACAAATTAGCGATTGCTTGAGGAACTGGTAACACAATGGCAATCAATAAAGCCATAGCAATTAGTCCGAGGATATCGCGCTTATTATCCAATTCTGTCACATCATTGAGTGCCGGTTCATCCATCAGGGGAACGAAAAGTAGGATAATTGCCCATAAAAACACTCCTGGTTGTACTAGAGATAATAGTAGGAACAGTAAACGAGAAATCTGCCCAATCACCATCGCTGTTTTTTGACCAAACATAGCATGGATTACATGACCCCCATCTAACTGTCCCACGGGGATTAAATTCAATGCTGTGACAATTAAGCCCAAACAAGCAGCTACTCCCACCGGATGTAAATCAATTGCGGATTGGGAGGTTAATTGATTACCTAAGACTATTTTGGCAGCTAATCCCAATAAAAATGAATATTTGGGATTCAATGCATTAGGATCTAGAAATCCTTTTTGCTCTGGTAGGGGAACCACTTGAGAATGGGCTAATCCCCAAAACAATAGAGGGAGAGTAAATATAAAACCAGCAATTGGTCCAGCAATACTAACATCAAATAAAGCCTTACGATTAGGTACGGGACTACGCATCTGAATAAACGCCCCAAAGGTTCCCAAGAAAAAAGGCATGGGAATAAAGTAGGGTAGGGTAGAGCGAATTTTATAGAACCGAGCAGTTAAATAGTGACCTAGTTCGTGAATGCCTAAAATACTCATCAAACCCAAAGCATAGGGTAATCCTTGAAGTATTGCTGACGGGTTAGAACTCCATACATCTGGCTTAATCCCAGCAATTTGCGCCCCTATCAAGGTAGTTGTCACCAAAGTTGTAAATAGTAAAGTCAGGGCTAATCCAGGTTTAGTTAATTTTTCTTGACTGCGGGTCGTTAAATGCTTACGAGCTTGGGAATTAGGAACTAGGACAAAGAAAGGCTTACCATTAAACCCTTCTTGAAAGATGATCAAAAAGCGATCGCCAAATTGTGACTCAATATTGTTCTTAATCCGTTCATAAGCCTGAGTAGATGTAGTCTTTAACTGACCTCGACAAATTACTGCTTGGGGTAAATATTCAATATTTTGCAAATAATACACAGACCAAGAAAAACAATTGCGTAATAATTTCTCTTCTTCTGCTTCCAGAGGACGTACTGGTAACGATTCTGCGGTAGGATTAATAGCTGATTGTGACTGTGGTGTTGCAGGTGGAGTTTGTTTATTACTCACAGGTTTACGTCCCCACTGGAATAACACCCAGTATGTAATAGAACTGATTAATAAAGGAGTGATAACCAGAGCAAAAGGAAGTTTAGAACCATTTTTTGCAGTCCAAAAGCTCCATATCATCACTGGCATCATCAATACCAACCATAACAGCCAAACTGGTGTCCGAGTCATGTCGGCTACGCTGCGCTGCACCATGAGGTAAGTAAGTATTCCTAGAAGGAGGATAAGCCCGAGTGATGTCATGTTTTCTAAATGTTATTAGGAAATGTCACACTTGCAGTGTCCGTACTACAGCACTGAACACTAATACAAGATTTTTAACTTTAATCACCAAAAATAAATGATTAACAATGGGGACTAAATCTGGAGTTGAATTTACGTATTAGTTCCACACTATTATTCTATTTTCCACTATTCTTTACATTTCGTCTTTTTTCATGTGCCCCATAAACCCAGAACCTAGCCAGAAAACTAAGCAACCAAAGGCTATATTCCCCAATATTTTTGCCTTTCCTCCAAATCGGGACACATTGGGAGGAACATCTTACTTTATTGTCGTAGATGAAGCTAAGATTCTCATTGATTGTCCTGCTTGGGAAGCTACAAATCAAGATTTTTTAAGTTTACATGGAGGGGTAGACTATCTATTTATTACCCATCGCGGAGCAATTGGTAAAACCCCAGGGATTCAGCAAAGATTTAATTGTGAAATTTTAATTCAGGAGCAAGAAGCCTATCTCTTGCCTGAATTAAAGGTTACTACTTTTAGAGAAAAATTTCAGTTAAATTCCAGCATAGAAGTTATTTGGACTCCTGGTCATTCTCCTGGTTCATCTTGCCTTTATTACGGTCATGAAGGAGGTATAATTTTCTCCGGTCGCCACTTGCTCCCCAATCAACAAGGGGAACCTCAACCTCTACGTACAGCCAAAACTTTCCACTGGCACAGGCAAATTAACAGCGTTAGATCCCTATTAGCAAAGTTTTCGCCAACTGATCTCCAATATATTTTACCTGGTGCTAATACTGGATTTCTTCGCGGTAAGGGAGTTATAGATAATGCCTATGGTAGACTGTCTCAATTGGATTTACAGAATTTAGTGCAAACCCTACCCCTGTTGTGAATGGGAGCAGGGGCGCAGGGAGCAGGGAGCAGGGAGCAGGGGGAGTAAAGAAAGTAGTTCGAGTCGATGAAATTGGAGAATTTATTTTTGGTGTTCTCTAAAGCTGAATATCAGCCTTTGACCAAGCTTGTTTAAACTTTTGTTTTGTCTCCTCTGCTGCTTTTTGTTTCCCTTGGGCTTGCAAGCTTTGTGCCAGACCATATAAAGACTGACCATTGTGAGGATGCTGTCGCAAATCTGCCCGATAAACTGCTTCTGCTTCCTTTGCCTGATCTAACTTTAATAACTGTCCGTTCGCTCATTTTTGAACCGAAAATTTAATTAAGCCTTACAAAGCTTATGATCTAGGATATGCCGTCAATTCAGGCATTTTTGGCTCTTACAAGGTTTTAGCCATTTTTATGATTTAGACCTCCCTACGTCTTAAATAGGCGCTTCTGGAGGCTTTTTATTAAAGTTTCAAATATTACTTCTAAATAACCGCTTACTTAGGAATCGCCTTTTTCCTTTTAAATTAAGGCTTTAATTCAACTTAGAGTTTCAAAATAAGCGAACGCCGAGTAGTGAGTGAACTGTAAGTCAACTATAAAGAGTTTGCCCTAGGCATTTCTTGACAGTCGCTGTCGAAATTTTGACTTTACGCGCCAAGTCAACTTAAATTCGATTGGACTCAGGGATTGAGACGGAACGAGCGAGGTGTCTGCCCAGCCCAGCGCTTAAATGCTCGCGTGAAAGCACTTTGCTCAGAGAAACCTGTCATGAAAGCCACTTCCGCTAAGGAATAGTCAGTTTGCTGTAAAAGCTGTTCGGCTAACTGACGACGTGACTCATCCACCAGAGTTTGAAACGAATAGCCCCGCTCCGACAGCCGACGTTGCAAGGTTCGACCGCCCATATTGAAGTGCCAAGCTACATCAGAAATGCTGGGCACCCCCTCACTCAAGCATCGAGAAACATGAATGCGAACCCTTTGCTCAAGGGAGTTTGGGTCTGCCAACTTAGACAGTTCAGCCTCAAGATGGGTATCGAAAAATTTGGAAATGCTTTCGTCGCCGAGCTGATTCGGTGTTTGCAGCGATTCATGAGATACAAATAGCGCGTCTCTATCCGAGTCAAAATGAATCGGACAGTTAAAATATGCTTTATGATTCTCGATGACTTTTGGCGCTGGATGTTTGAAATAAACGGCCAGAGGTTTAAACGGCTTTGTGGAAATTTGCTGGCTGATTGAAACGATGCTGGCGATTGTAGCCTCATTGGAAAGCCGCAGACCCAAGCGTCGCTCACCTGCTCGATGCAGATGCATGAATGCACCTAGGTCTGCCCTCTCAACTTCATAGGTCGAAACGCTAGTTAAAACTTGGGCATAGCGTTCCGCACGCTCATAAGAACCCCTCAGATTCGTAGCTGACTTCCAGGCTAGACCAAAAGCCCCATAATCATCACAGCGCATCGCTGCCCCTGCTCTTAGTGGCAAGGTAGAGCCATTGTTTTCGGCTGCCGCAATTCTTTCTAAAAAGGCGTAGTACACCTTATCAGACACCATCTTTGAGGGATCAACTGGTTCGTCTGGCTCAATGCCAACTGATTGTAGCAGGTCGTCCTTGTCGATGCCTTCTTCGACTACTCCAACGACTTTCCTAACAAATAATGAGGTGATTTGTCCCATTCAACGAAAGTCTTTTTTCGCCACAATGTCCTGGTTATTGGTGAGAGGTGGTTTTTCAATTTTAACCTTTTACGGTGCAATAATGCCTAGGGAATTCCAAAAAAATAATCAATCACTTGAAATGTAAGGGAGCAGGGAGCAGGGAGCAGAGGGAGTGAAGCAAGTAGTTCAAGTCCAGAAATTGGATAATTTATTTTTTGGTGTTCCCCTAAAGAAATTGATGGAACAGGTGCAAGGTGTGAGTTTAGGAATGGGAAAGAACTATTTTCATTTTTGGTTGTGAGATTTTTTCCTTTCTATTCCCTATTCCCAACTCCCAACTCCCAACTCCCAACTCCCAACTCCCAACTCCCTACACTGCTCCTGCTACCAGAGAACTTTTCTGTAACATATCCAGAGCAGCTTGGTACTGGAGATCAGCTTGAGTCCCAATCTGGTCACGTTGGATTGATTTTTGATGAACTACCTTGTCTGGTTTAATCCCGAGTTTATTGATATCTCTGTGGTTGGGGGTTTCATACTTAGCAATTGTCACCGCCAAGCCAGAACCATCGGCTAACTCAAATAATGACTGAATTAAGCCCTTACCAAAAGTAGTTTCTCCCACCAGTTGAGCCCGACCATTGTCTTGCAATGCTCCAGCTAAAATTTCACTAGCACTAGCTGTACCTTCATTCACCAAAATTACCAGTGGTTCTTGAGTTAGGGATGGACCAAATGATTCAAAACTGCCCAAAATACCTTGTCGATTGACAGTATAAACCACCGTACCAGAATCTAACCAGAGACGAGCCACTTCAATCCCTGATTGGAGTAAGCCACCAGGATTATTACGTAAATCGAGAACATAGCCAGCAGCACCTTTCTTTTCTAAATCATTAATTGCTTGGGCTAAATCTTGAGGGGCATTAGCATTAAATTGAGTCAGACGGAGATAGCCAATCGGTACACCTTGGCCAGAAGAATGCAATTGTGCCACTACGGGATTGAGTGTAATGCGATCGCGCACAATTCTAATTTCTTTTTGCCCTTCTTCATCTCTTTCAATGAGTAAAGTCACCAAACTACCCACAGAACCACGCATTCGGTTAGCAGCTTCATCGAGAGTCAACTGTGCTGTGGAAACACCTGCAATTTTTAAAATGCGATCGCGAGGTCTCATACCAGCTTTCTCTGCTGGGGAACCAGCAATAGGAGAAACCACTTCCAACTTACCTGTTTGAGGATTCAAGGCAATTTGCAATCCAACCCCAGTTAATTCACCGGAAGTATTGACTTGCAAGCTACGGTACTGCTCGGGATCTAAAAAGCGCGTAAATGGATCGTCCAAGGTTTTGAGCATACCCTGAATGGCTGTATAAGCTGCTTGATGATTGTTGAAGGGCTTCTTCAATGCCTGGCGACGTACCCCATACCAGTTTTGATGGTTAAATGTTTCATCTAAATAAGCACGGTTGACAATTCTCCATGCTTGTGAAACTAGTTGCTGTTCCTCTGTTAACGCCATTGCTGGCTGACAAAAACCCAAAAAGCTGATCCAGACGACCAATAGTAGCACTAATCCCGACCGAAAAACCCGCTTATGCATAAACTCCATGTTTATTTCTACTTTTAACCCAAATAATCCAAAAATTGGTGCAGTTACCTTGCTGTTGATGGAATCCTTCTCTTGACTATGTTACTTTTTTTATAGAAGTGATGCATGGAAAAATCATTTAGTTTAACTCCATGATGGCGGTGCATCCTACTCACAAAACGATAAGATCTACTTTGTGTCTACTATTTATTATTTTCAGACACAGGGAGAGCGCAATACATTCCTCCTTAACAGAGTGTTAAGTTTCTTTAAACTAGTATTAGCACTCTGGCAACTAGCTAGCCAAAAGGGGAATTGATGTTTGCGAATCCCCGAATTGCTAGTTGGGAGATCAATCAACCCCCACATATTTCTAGGAACTTGTAATTGTATGGCGAACGTTTACGACTGGTTTGAGGAACGCTTGGAGATTGAAGCACTTGCTGAAGACGTGACTAGCAAGTATGTCCCTCCCCACGTCAACATTTTCTACTGTTTGGGCGGAATCACCCTAACTTGCTTTCTGATCCAGTTTGCAACTGGATTTGCAATGACTTTCTATTACAGACCTACTGTGGCAGAAGCTTATGCTTCTGTGCAGTACATCATGAATGAAGTTAACTTTGGTTGGCTGATTCGCTCCATCCATCGCTGGTCTGCCAGTATGATGGTGTTAATGATGATTTTGCACGTTTTCCGCGTTTACCTAACTGGTGGGTTTAAAAAACCCCGAGAATTAACTTGGGTGAGTGGAGTAATCATGGCAGTCATTACCGTTTCCTTTGGTGTGACAGGCTATTCTCTACCTTGGGACCAAGTTGGTTACTGGGCTGTGAAAATCGTGAGTGGTGTACCAGAAGCAATTCCCATTGTCGGTACTACCATTTCTGAGCTTTTACGTGGTGGTGCTAGCGTTGGACAAGGAACTCTAACTCGCTACTACAGTGCCCACACCTTCGTACTTCCCTGGTTAATTGCAGTCTTTATGCTGTTCCACTTCTTAATGATTCGTAAACAAGGAATTTCTGGTCCTTTGTAATCAACAGCTATTAACCATTAGCCAGCAAAAATAGGAATAGTCAAGAAGTGTTGGTTTGATTTAAACTTGTGGCTAATAGATAAAACATAAGTCACAAACTGCAATACATTGGCATATTCCTTGGAAAACTGCTGACTGTAAGTTAATGACTTAGGTAAATGCTTTCAATAAATTGAAGCAGGAGAGCACATTCAAACAATGTCAATACTGAAAAAACCCGATCTTAGCGATCCCAGCTTAAGAGCAAAACTGGCAAAAGGCATGGGTCATAATTACTATGGCGAACCAGCTTGGCCTAATGACCTACTGTACATTTTCCCAGTTTGCATTATGGGGACTTTTGCTTGCCTAGTGGGTCTAGCTATTTTAGACCCAGCAATGACAGGTGAACCAGCAAATCCCTTCGCTACCCCTCTAGAAATTCTACCTGAGTGGTACTTGTACCCAGTGTTCCAGATTTTACGTTCAGTACCCAACAAACTTCTAGGAGTATTGTTGATGAGTTCTGTACCTGTGGGTTTGATTTTAATTCCCTTCATTGAGGGCATCAACAAGTTCCAAAATCCCTTCCGCCGTCCAGTTGCTACCACTGTTTTCCTATTTGGTACCCTAGTAACTATCTGGTTAGGTATAGGTGCTGTATTCCCATTAGATAAGTCCCTGACATTGGGTTTATTCTAAGTAGGAATGCTTCTATCCTAGTTCTGAATGGATGAAATTTTTAATTTGGCGTTGTTTGCTTGCCAAAATTATGTTTCATTCCCATAACAGGAAACAGGATTGAACTACTGTGACGCCTGTGAATTTCTGCAAAAGTGGTAATTACTTTTACAGAAATTTAACAGGCGTTTACTTGTATAATTAGAGCCTTGTTGAGATTAAGATATATGTAGCGCTACGCGCAAGTAATTAAGTAGAGTCTGCTGAATAACTGAAAAATATTGATTTATCAATGCTTTGAGGCTATTTTATTGGGGAGGGGCGTGCAAGTAAATTCGGATTTTAGGTTTAAAATCCTTGCATCTGTTATTTTTTCTGGCAAAAAGAATAGAAATAAAGAGGCTGGAACTACTCCCTAATCCCTACTCCCTACTCCCTACCCTCACTAAAAGACTTTTTCAGCAAGCCCTAAGTAACAAGTAATAACTCCCAGTTCGTCCATTTGAAATCGAGTTCCGTCGTGGGAGCATCTTACTCTCTCATATATGAATCCAGGTAACATGCCTAAATGACAAGATTTGTTTGGGATTCTCCCCTGCTAAGAGCACCTTTTTCCCTGCTTCTTCTAGTCATCAGTTTTCCCAAATGAGGAAAATTTTTTTCTGCCTAAATCACAGATATATCAGCAGTCTGGAATGGCATGGTATTAATACCCTTGACAAATGGATAAGATAAAAGTTATTTAATCGAACTACTGAGTTTATTAAAATCGCACCTCTATGGAGCAGTCAAAAGTTTCTGATTGCGGGCTTTTAGGCTAGTTTAAATGGTTGGCAAATTCATATCTTGTTTTCGTAGTAATTATTTGTTGATTTTAGTCAAGGTCCATGCTTAGCATATGCAGCAAGACCACCTGACAGTAAGGAGCGAACTAAAACTTCTCAGCCTAGTACAAAAGTGGTTTGAGAAATTTTGTTCCAAATATGTATATAAATTTGGTTGGTCAGAAATCCAAGTTTATGGTCTCAATTTGGCCTTAGCAGAAGGCTTTACTAATGCTGTTCGCCATGCCCATCATTCCTTACCTCCAGAAACTACCATTGATATTGAGGTGAGTTTGTGGCTTGATCGCTTAGAAATGAGAATTTGGGATCAAGGCAAACCTTTTAACCCAGATGCGATCGCTGAACCAAAGCCTGGTACTTTACAAGCTGGAGGATATGGTTGGTTTCTCCTACGCCGTTTGTCCGATCAAGTGGAATATGAACGTGGTGATGATAATCGCAATTGTTTGCTAATTATCAAGTATCTTAGTTCATAGATACTGTGATTTATATAACTCGTAAATATTTGGATATGGGTGAAAATTCGAGTCGTGCAAACAATTATCTATTTGTGTTTATAGAAGTTTTTGCCTGTGAAGGTGGAATTCAATCTTATGTAAAAGATATATTTCAGGCTTACTCTACATTTAAAGAAGATATTAGGGGTGAAGTTTTTTTGTTACGGGATACCCCTAATCATGACAATCCTTATGCATCAGAACGTTTAAAGTTTCATTATTTTAAATCTCTATGGCCACAACTGGGAAGAACCAGAATGGCAATGGCTTTATTGATGCATATGCTGACTCAAAGACCGATTCACGTTTTTTGCGGTCATGTTAAGCTGGCACCTCTGGTAGCAATGGTATGTCAACCCTTGAAAATCCCTTACACTGTGATTACCTATGGCAAAGAGGTATGGGAACCATTAACACCAGTAAGAAAAACTAGTGTACAAAATGCTGCGGGGATTTGGACTATTAGTCGTTATACCCGTCAACTTGCTTGTGCTGTTAACCAATTAGATGCGGTGAAATTTCAAATATTACCACCTGCGATTAATGGTGATTGCTTGACCCCAGGAAATAAATCGACGGCTTTGTTAGAGCGTTATGATTTGGCTGGGAAAAAGGTGTTGATGACCGTAGCTAGGCTGTGGTCTGGGGATATTTATAAAGGTGTAGATGTTACCATTCGGGCATTGGGACAAATTGCCCAGATCTTTCCAGAGGTGAAGTATTTAGTTATTGGTCGTGGTGATGACCAGCCAAGATTAGCAAAATTAGCTGAAGATTTGGGAGTTAGTGATCGCGTCATTTTTGCTGGTTTTGTACCTAACTCAGAATTGATTGACCATTATCGCCTTGCAGATGCCTATGTCATGCCTTCCCAAGAAGGTTTTGGCATTGTCTATCTCGAAGCAATGGCCTGTGGTATACCTGTGTTATCTGGTAATGATGATGGTTCTGCTGACCCATTGCAAGATGGCAAATTAGGATGGCAAGTACCCCATCGGGATGAAAATGCTGTAGCAAATGCTTGTATCGAAATGCTGCGAGGGAAAGACAAGCGTTGTGATGGTAAATGGATCCGAGAACAAGCGATCGCTCAATTTGGCATAGATGGATTTAACAGACGGGTGTGTGAAGCTATTTTGGTGGCTAACAACTATAGCGCTATGGGCAAGTAATACCAATTCTCCAAAATAAAGCTACACATGAACAGCAGGGGGGCAGGGAGCAGGGAGCAGAGGGAGAATTATCTGTAGCCAGGATTTAGATAAATGGTATAATAAGTAACAAGTATACTTATTACAATTAATTTCCGTAGTGGGAGCATCTTGCTATCTCATATCTTAGACAAGATGCCTACACTACAAGATTTGTTTGGGATTCTCCCTCTAATACCAGCTATAGCAATGGAAATATCGATTGAGACAATATTGTTCTACTCAAAAACTCTCAACCATCAACTAACAACTAACAACTAACAACTAACAACTACTAAAGCCTTGTATCTAGCTGATTTTCTCATCAAACATAAACCCTGCCATCAGGCATAATAGCTCCAGATAACTTTGCTCCAATTAATTTCACCATCAAACGATTACCAGAACGAATGCGAGCACCTGTTAAGTCAGCACCCCGCAAGTCAGCACCACTAAAATCCGCTCCAATTAGGTTCGCAGAGCGTAAATTAGCTTCTCTCAAGTCTGCTAAAAGTAGATTCGTTCTGAACAAAGTTGCTTCCGATAAATTAGCTCCTCTGAGAATAGCTTTGTGCATAAAAGCGTCACTGAGATCCGCCCCAAAAAAATTGGCATAACTCAAATTTCTGCTAGACAAGTCCTTATTACTCAAATTTGCCCGACTAAAGTCTTTACCACTCAAATCTTTGTATGGTGTTGATTTTTGGCTTGAGGAATATGATTGGGATTTTTGGCTGGAGGAGTATGGTTTTGACCTTTGACTAGGGGAATATGATTGAGATTGTTGGCTGGAGGAGTATGGTGGCTTGGATCTCTTTGTCCTGGAATAAGAATGCTGCATGTACTTGGATTTATAAGAGCGCAATTTCTCACGCGCCTCATTAATATCCTGTAACTTCTTTTGTGCCTTTTTCTGTAACCGAAGATTTTCTTGGGGAATGCGATCAGGATGCCACACAAACACCAAATCTTTGTAAGCCTCGTTAACTTCCTCTAAAGTTGCTCCAGGCTTCAATTCTAGGATATGATAATACCGCTCCAACTCTCTCATAAGTCATTTTGCTGGAAGGTTAACTTTATTTTGCCATTCCTTGGGCTAAAGTATAGTGATGTTTTAAGATGCATCTCCTGAAAATAATTGTTTCCTAATAATTTGTAAATTTACATTTAATTTATACTTACATATTTACAAATAAAAGAATTGTTCATCATTTTTTCACTAATGATTAAGTGATTTGTAATAAAAATTAATTAAACTAAATTTATTAAATCTACAGTTTGAATTAACTTGTTTAATTACTAATCAAACGCTGTTGTATTGCTCTCCAGTAAGCCATCACTGGAATTTGATAAATTTCCAAAACTAACCAAAATATAATCACAAAATGGGAGAAACAAGTCAATCCCGTCCAAATATAAGGGATCCAGGTGAGTGGAGCATCTGCCTTCAAGGGAAAATGATAAGCAATGCCGCCCATTAAAGCAGTTGGCAGGAAAATAAAAGCTAATGCAGCCATTATATAGCCCCAACCTAGTTTCACTCCTTCCAATTGTGCTTCAGCCCAATGGAAACCGTTCCAACGCCAAATCAAAGGAGGTTGCCTAGAAGGCATTTTGATTTCTTGCTGTTCTATATCCGCAGTAAAAATTTGGTGACAAAAATCACATGACATGGCTTCCATTAATGTCATATGACGAATTTTCCCTACACGACATAAAGGACATGGGTATTCATCTCGATCATTGAAAGATGATTTTAAAAATTTAGAATTAGGCATCGTTAATATTCTGTGTTGAGATTAGATGAAGGAGTTGAGAAGTTAGAAGTTAGAAGTTAGGAATATAGGAGTGAAGAGTTAGGATTTTGTCTACCATATATAGTACTACGAACAAGTAAAAAGTTTACTGCTCATGGGTTTCAGCATTTAATCATGTCCGCACTCTAATTTACGTAGTGCGAGAACTTAGAGAGCGGAAAATTGTGAAGATGTGACATTAGGTTGTAGGAGGCGGATATTAGTATTTTATAGTCTTACATTTACAGAATAAATCTTAGATTGCCAAAATTGTACTGACTTTACCTATTTTTTTTAGTGTTCTAGGGGTCTTGACTTAATCAGTGACTTTTGCTATGTTCGATGCATATAGAAATAAATCCAATTAATTGCCGCACAGATGTTAAGTAATTATTACTACTTTTATTTTTGGTATCAGGTGGTTCGCCGGGAGTGAATCTAGTTTCCGTTTGGAAATCACCCGACGAACCGCAGAGCAAACTCTGCGGTTTTTGTTTTTAAGGAGAGCATTAGGATTGTCATGCTTTATGTAGGTAGCTGGTTTTATAACTTTTACTTTTGGCCCAGAATAAATTCCGGGTAAAAAGCGTCATGGCAATCGCTCATTAGCACCCGGAACTTGGATGAAGTTCCGGGTTTTTGTTTTTTAACTGTCAACTGGAAAATTTTCGGAGAATTGAATCATGAAAAACGCTAAACTTGCTGCTAAAGTCCATCCTAATCACCAGAGTCTAGTCAAACTATCGGCAGATATTTCCTTTGGGGGTAGGGAATTAGTCACAATTGCTGGACCATGTACTGTAGAAAGCTCTGAACAAATGCATTCTGTCGCTCACCATCTATCAGGGACAGGGGTACAGGCTTTACGAGGAGGAGCTTACAAACCTCGCACTTCCCCCTACTCTTTCCAGGGAATGGGAGAAGCAGGACTAGAAGTCTTATCAGAAGTGCGATCGCATTACAATATGCCTGTGGTAACTGAGGTGATGTCCATTTCCCAAATTGATGCTGTTGTCAAACATGTTGATATGTTGCAGGTTGGTAGCCGCAATATGCAAAATTTTGATTTACTCAAGGCTTTGGGGAGTGCAGGTAAGCCGGTGTTACTCAAACGAGGTTTAGCGGCAACTATTGAAGAGTTTGTCATGGCTGCTGAATATATTCTCAGTCATGGTAATCCCAATGTGGTGTTATGCGAACGGGGTATCCGCAGTTTCGATAACTATACCCGCAATGTTTTAGATATTGGTGCAGTAGCAGCGTTAAAGCAAATTACCCATTTGCCTGTAATTGTTGATCCTTCCCACGCAGTCGGGAAGCGGGAACTGATAGCTCCTGTGACTAAAGCTGCTGTGGCTTGTGGCGCAGATGGGTTAATTATTGAGTGTCACCCAGAACCGGAAAAATCCGTTTCTGATGCCAGACAGGCTTTATCTTTAACAGATATGGTGAATCTGATGGAAAGTTTAAAGCCTGTAGCCACATCTGTGGGCAGAAAGATTTCTACAATGAGGGTGGGTGTAGAACCTACCCCTATTTATTGTGTAGCCTGAACGACTCAGACTTACCAATGGTTAATGAACTTGCTTGTATACATTTTTTGTAGTACACTTGTAGTATAAGCGGTAAACAGTATTATGCCTCTGTACCATATATGTATAGTGGATAACTCCAATCTAACTGACAAAAAAAGATAACTGTTTGCTGAACTGTTAGTTATTCAACCAAAGGAAGTCATTATGATCCCCCGAGAACGCATCCGAAATATTGGTATATCTGCACACATAGACTCAGGTAAAACCACATTGTCGGAGCGGATTCTCTTCTACACTGGTAGAATCCATGCCATAGAAGAAGTACGGGGAGGTGGTAGAGGTGCCACAATGGACTTCATGCCTGAAGAAAAAATACATGGTATTACCATTACTTCAGCTGCCACCACCTGTCATTGGCAAGATAGTCAAATTAACTTGATTGATACCCCAGGACACGTAGACTTTACCATTGAGGTAGAACGTTCTTTACGGGTATTAGATGGTGCAATCATGCTCCTGTGTGCGGTAGCGGGGGTGCAATCCCAATCGATTACGGTAGACCGCCAAATGAAGCGATATCGAGTACCGCGTTTGGCATTTATCAATAAAATGGATCGGATGGGAGCAGACCCATTTCGGGTCATACAAGCCATGCAAGAACGGTTGGAGCTGAATGTGGTTTTACTTCAG
The DNA here is from genome assembly GCF_900185595.1 of Calothrix rhizosoleniae SC01. GTDB lineage: Bacteria > Cyanobacteriota > Cyanobacteriia > Cyanobacteriales > Nostocaceae > Calothrix_A > Calothrix_A rhizosoleniae. Next base: position 6,367 of record NZ_FYBH01000072.1, on the reverse strand, counting down.
TATCCCATCGGTAAAGAGGATGATTTCCAAGGTGTAATTGACCTAGTGGAAATGAATGCTAGTTACTATAGGGGAGAAAATGGAGAAAAATGGCATAAAAACCCGATTCCCGATGAATTACTAGCATCAGCCCACCAAGCCAGGGAAAAAATGCTAGATACTCTGTCTTTGTTTTCAGAACCAATGACAGAAATAATACTGGCAGGTAAGGAGGTTCCTAAGCAATTAATTTGGGATACCGTCCGCCGTGCAACCTTGAGTTTAGAGATTGCTCCTGTACTCTTAGGTTCGGCATATAAAAATAAGGGTATACAAAACCTATTGGATGCGATCGCTCTTTATCTTCCTTCCCCTGTGGATCGAGAAGTAGTCAAAACTGCTGAGGGTATTAGTCTTAATCCGAACCCTGATACTTCCCTAGTAGCTGTAGTGTTTAAGTTAGCGGTTGAGTCTTTTGGACAGCTGACTTACACCCGTATTTACTCTGGTACCCTCAAATCTGGGGATACAGTTTATAATTCCCGGACGGGAAAAAGGGTACATATCGGTCGCTTAGTGAGAATGCACGCCAATAAGCGAGAGGAAGTAGAATTTGCCATCGCTGGGGATATTATTGCCCTAGTGGGTGTAGATTGTGTTTCTGGCGATACCCTATGTGGTGAGGAGCCATTAGTCTCTTTAGAAGGGATGTTTGTCCCCGAGCCAGTGATTACCCTGGCGATAATGACTCAAAACCATGAGGATGAAGAGAAACTATCCAAAGCACTGCGCCGTTTTCAAAAGGAAGATCCCACATTTAAGGTGAGTGTGGATCCTGAATCGGGTTTGACTCTAATTTCCGGTATGGGTGAGCTCCACTTAGAAATTTACATTGAGCGCATCAAAAGGGAATACAATGCTGTTGTTGATGTGGGTGAACCAGCAGTTGCATATCGAGAAACCATTTCTACTCGCGCTCCTTTTGACTATACACTCAAAAAACAATCAGGTGGTTCTGGTCAATATGCCCATGTGACTGGTTGGATTGAACCAATTGAGTCAGAGTTTGAGTTTGTCAGCCGAGTTACCGGTGGTGCAATTCCGAAAGAGTATATTCCTGCTTGTAAACAGGGTTTCCAAGAAGCGATGAGTTCGGGACAACTAGCTGGTTATCCAGTTACGGGAGTCAAAGTTACCCTAGAAGGTGGCTCTTTCCATTCCTATGATTCTTCTGAGCTAGCATTTCGAGCTGCAGCACATCAAGCCCTAGAAAAGGCATTTACCCATGCCAAACCCCATTTTCTCGAACCAATAATGTTGGTAGAGATAGAAACACCCAATGAGTATATGGGTAAGGTTCAGGGAGATATTGCTGCCCGTAGGGGTGTGTTGTTAGGTGCGGAAACAATATCCAATTACTCTATCATTCGAGCTGAAGTACCCCTAGCAATGATGTTTAGGTATTCCACTGACTTACGTTCTCTCACTGCTGGTATGGCAACATCGTCTATGGAATTTGTTTCCTATCGTGCGTGTCCGTAGGAAGGAGGGAAGGAGGGAAGGAGGGAAAGAAGTGTGGGAAGTGTGGGAAGTGTGGGAAGTGTGGGAAGTGTGGGAAGTGTGGGGAGATGAAATAACTAACTATCAAGCATCAACTACCAACCCCTAACTAGCAACTAGCAACTAGCAACTAACAACTATCAACTAGCAATTAGCAACTAGCAACTATCAACTAGCAACTATCAACTAGCAACTAGCAACTAGCAACCATCAACCATCACTCCCACACTCCTTCTGCTTTTTTATAATTGTGAATAAAATATTTTGTGAGGAAATCGTGTCACAAGTAGATGCAAAGATAATAGATTCTATAGTACAAATAGTACTTTCTCACTTCTCTTCACTCAATTATGTGGTCTGAACTGACAAAAGCGATCGCGAATCTAGATATTGCTGCTGATTGGATTGGTATTCGAGCAGTTAAAGAAACTTCATCGAGCCATTATGTCCGTGATGGTTTACCGGAATATAATGGCAAAACATCCTCCCTTGGGGCAATGGTAGAAGTTTTGGTTAATGGCTGTTTGGGCTATGCTGCAACTAATTCTCTCCAACAGTCAAGTTTACAAATTGCTGCCGAGAAAGCATACAAACAAGCACTCGCTGCTAGTAAGTGGTGGATACATTCTTTCACAGCCAAACACGAACGCCCCAAAGTTATTGGTCAATATATTTCTCCTTTTTTGGAACCTTTAGATACCATTACCCCAGGAGAAATCAATGATTTACTGGTACGGATTTGTCATACCCTGAAAATTTCTGACAAAATTGTCCGCGCCACCGCCGGTGCTACTACTAGCGAAAAAGAAACATGGCTAGTCAGTAGTAATGGCTCGGAAGTGTATCAAAAATTTCTCTCTTTGGGGACTCATTATGGAGTTACAGCCCAGGATGGAAGTATTGTCCAGCAGCGTACTAATAATGGCTGGCAGGCTCATTGTTACCAGGGAGGCTTGGAATTATTTAAACAGGACGATTTGTGGCACCATGTAGAACAAATTGGTAGCCAAGCAGTAGAACTGTTAACTGCTGAAGAATGCCCCACCACTCAAACAAATCTGGTACTGGCTCCAGACCAAATGATGTTACAAATTCATGAAAGTGTGGGACATCCCCTAGAAATCGATCGCATCCTGGGAGATGAGCGTAACTATGCTGGGGGTAGCTTTGTCAATCAAGAGGATTTTGGCTCCCTAGAATATGGTTCTCCCTTGATGAATATTACCTTCGATCCCACTGTACCCGGAGAATTTGCTAGCTACAGTTTTGATGACACCGGAGCTTTAGCAACCAGGGAGTTTGTGATTAAAGAGGGTAAACTAATGCGGGGTTTAGGTAGCTTGGAAAGTCAAAAACGAGCTAAATTACCTGGTGTAGCTTGTGCCCGTGCTTGCTCCTGGAATCGACCACCAATTGATCGCATGGCAAACTTAAATTTAGAGCCAGGAACAGCCTCATTAGAAGATATGATTGGGGATATAGAACATGGGGTTTACATGGAATCCAATCGTTCTTGGTCAATTGACGATCGCCGTCATAAATTCCAATTTGGTTGTGAGTATGGCAAATTAATTGAAAATGGTCAACTGACTAAAACCCTCCGCAATCCCAATTATCGTGCTACCACCCCAGAATTTTGGCACAACCTCAGTAAAGTTGGTAACTCCTCTACCTGGGAAATGTACGGTACACCTTTTTGTGGTAAGGGAGAACCCAATCAAGCAATTTGGGTAGGACATGGTTCTCCTGTATGCCGATTTAACAATATCGAAGTTTTCGGTGGTGGGAAATAATCAGTTAACAGTTATCAGTTATCAGTTAAGGAGATTTCCAGAATTAAAATTACCAGGCGATTACAAATTCACCGTAGGGGCGCAAGGCTTGTGCCCTTGTCATTGGTAAAATTATTTTCAGAAATCACCTAAGTAGAACGGCGTAAGAAAACGGAGTATGTCATGGAAAGTAAAGTTACCCAAAAATTTCTTTCCTTCTGCCTCCGTTCGGCTGAGCTCACGGCCGAAGCCTTGCTCCTGCCTTCTGCAACAGTATCAGTTCATTTTCCCGGTTGTAATTCAAATTATCAATGAAAAACGAGGAAATATCCGCTTTAGAGGTCAGTTTTAACCAATTAACTGCAACCCTATTAGAAAAGAAGCAAATAGACGAACATTTCACCCTGAAACTTAGTTGGGAACAAAGTCAATTTACTCGCTTCAACCATGCTCAAGTTAGGCAAACGGGCTGTGTTACAGATGGCTGGGTTGAACTCAAACTAATGGAAAATCAGCGCAGCAGTTTCCGTCGCTTTCCTTTCATTGGTAATCAACAAATAGATTGTCAGCAAGGATACCAAGCATTACAAGAATTGCGCCAGGAACTTCCCTATTTACCTGCGGATCTCTATTTGGTTTTACCCACAGGTAATAATAGTAGCCATGAAGTGCATTCCGGGGAGTTACTGTCTGAAGAATCCTTAGTAGAAATGGTGTTGTCAGGAGCCAGGGACTTAGATTTTACTGGTATCTATGCAGGAGGAGCAATAATTAGAGGTTATGCCGATTCTAGTGGTCAAAAGCACTGGTTTGCTAGCGATTCCTTTAATTTAGACTATTCCATATTTACTCCCCAAGGACAAGCGGTTAAAGGCAATTTTGCTGGTAGTGAATGGCATCAAGATAGTTACAATGCCAAAATTACATTGGCAAAAAAACAACTGGCATTACTATCCCGTCCCGTAAAAGCACTACCACGGGGACAGTATAAAACTTACTTCGCTCCCGCAGCAGTAACCGAACTTTTACTGATGCTTTCCTGGGGTGGTGTTAGTGAAGCAGATATCCAGCAGGGAAACAGTTGTTTAGCTGCACTTTCCCGTCAAGAAAAGTCTTTATCTCCATTATTCAGCCTCAAAGAAAACTTTAAACTGGGATTAGTACCCCGTTTCAATCAGTTGGGAGAAATTGCAGCCCCAGAATTACCAATTATTGACAAAGGTGTTTTGGTTAATACCCTAGTAAATTCACGGACTGCTAAGGAATATCATAAAACAGCTAATGGTGCTAATAGTTCTGAATCCTTACGTAGTCCAGAAATGAGTTCAGGAAATTTATCGACGGAGCAAATTCTTTCTCAGTTAGATAGGGGACTATATGTATCTAATTTACACTACCTTAATTGGAGCGATCGCCCTACTGGTAGAATAACAGGTATGACTCGCTATGCTTGTTTTTGGGTAGAAGGTGGGGAAATTGTCGCTCCCATTGAAAATCTCCGATTTGATGAAAGTCTCTATCGCTTCTGGGGAGAAAATTTGATTGATTTAACTAATTTCCAAGAATTTGTTCCTGAAGTTGATACCTATGAAAGCCGTCAACTGGGAGGTAGTTTAGTCCCTGGGATGTTAGTTGAGGACTTTAGCTATACACTTTAGTTTTTTGACGTAATTAAACTATAGAGATGGGCTATTTCTCGTCTCTACCACGAGCATCAACACAACCTACGTCTAAACTCATAAAGCCCCCCACAAGAAAATCTCACAATCAAAGATGAAAATAATTCCCTCACTCTCTCACTCCAGGGCGCAAGCCTTGCGCCCCTACTCCCTCACTCCCTATTTTCAAGCAAGTTAACATAAGATCATGAATATCCCTGCTAGTGAGGATTATCAATATCAATTTGGTGGTAGTCTTCCGGCTAATGCGCCTACCTATGTTACACGCAAGGCTGATGCTGATTTGTATCAGGCTTTGAAGGCTGGAGAGTTTTGTTTTGTTCTTAATTCTCGACAAATGGGAAAATCCAGCTTGCGTGTGCGTACAATGCAGAAATTACAGGCTGAGGATATTGCTTGTGTATCGATTGATTTGACGGGAATTGGTACATCAGGGCTGACTGCTGAACAATGGTATGCTGGAATTATTGATACTATTGTTAATAGTTTAGATTTAGATGAGCAGTTTGATATAGACGCGCTCTGGGAAGAGAATGAGCGATTTTCTAATGTGCAGATTTTCGGTAAATTTGTTGATAAATTACTCCAATTAATCTCCACGCAAATTGTTATTTTTATTGATGAAATTGATAGTATTCTCAGTTTAGATTTTCCCGTTGATGATTTCTTTGCCCTAATTCGAGCTTTCTTTAATCAAAGAGTTGATAATCCTGAATATCAACGGATTACTTTTGTACTTTTGGGTGTGGCTACCCCTTCTGATTTAATTCAAGATAAAAAGCGCACTCCTTTTAATATTGGACAAGGAATTGAATTAACGGGGTTTGAATTTGCTGAGGCTTTACCTTTAGCCAAGGGATTTGATGCCCAAACCAATGATACTAAAGCGGTACTAAAAGCGATTTTAGACTGGACGGGAGGACAGCCGTTTTTAACTCAGAAAATCTGTCAATTTGTCCGTGAATCTGAAACTATAATTCCCCCCGGTGAAGAAGCTGATTTTGTCGAGAATTTAGTCAGAAGTCGGGTGATTGAGAATTGGGAATATCAGGATGAACCGGAACATTTTAGAACGATTCGAGACAGAATTTTAAAAAGAGATGAGCAAAAGGCAGGATATTTATTAGATTTATATCAACAAGTGTGGCACTCAGGAGAAATTGATACTGATAATAGTATTGAACAGAGTAATTTACAGTTGGCGGGAATTGTTGTTAAAAAAGATAGTAAGTTAAAGGTTTCTAATTTAATTTATCAAACGATTTTTGACAATATTTGGATTGAGAAAACTTTAGCTAGTTTGCGTCCTTATGCCGAGAATTTTCGCCGGTGGGTATTAGTAGGAAAACAGGATGATTCTTGGTTATTGCGAGGAAA
>NZ_FYBH01000071.1 GCF_900185595.1 Calothrix rhizosoleniae SC01 | reverse complement strand
CTTAGTTCATCAAGTTCTGATTGGTTTAACTGTGCAGAAGGGAAATCACTTGGTGTGTATCCTCCATTTTCTTCTATCTGGCAATATTCTATAATTGACCGAATAGCTTCCAAATAATTTTCTGCTAATTTTTCTACAGTATTATGGCTATGAACAGAACTACTGTAAGTCCAATTTATTTCTAATTCCCCTGATAATACCAGAGCATTAACATCTAAGAGGTGCTCGCGATTTTGTTTTAAACTCTGCTCATTTCCTATGGATTCTGTCCCAAATTTCCAAGCAGTTTCTGATTCTATTTGGTCAAATTGTCCTAGATAATTAAAACTAATTTCTGGAGTGGGAATTGCTTTTATTTTTTCAGTAATTTCTGGATTTGACAAATAACGTAATATTCCAAAACCAATACCACGATTGGGAATAGATCGCAATTGTTCTTTGATTGATTTAATTACAGATGCTATATGGTTATCCTCCGGTACTTGTAATAATACTGGGAATAAAGTAGTAAACCAACCTACTGTTGAAGATAAATCTACATCTTCAAATATTTCTTCTCTACCATGTCCTTCTAAATCAATTAATACCTTGGAGTTCTGAGTCCACTCTACTAATGCAATTGACAATGCACTCAGCAATATATCATTAATTTGTGTGTTGTAATTTTCGTTGATTGATCCTAATAAAATACTTGTGAATTCAGAATTTAATTTTACTGAAATATTAGCAGCACTACCAACTGTATTTTGTTGCTTATTCAGTCGATAATCTAATGGTAATGATGTCGTCTGTAACCAAGATTGATTTAGCCAATAGTCTAATTCTTGTTTGATTAAATCTGATTGTGCATAATTATTTAATTTTGTTGCCCAATCAATAAATGCTGTGGTTTTTGCTGGTAATTTCAGAGGCTGTTCATTAATTAATTGTTGATAAATTGACTCTAAGTCTGTCAATAAAATTCTCCAAGAAACACCATCCACCGCTAGGTGATGAATAATTATTAATAACCGTTCAGAAGTATCACCAGAATTAAACATTACCACTTGGATTATTGGCCCATTTGATATATTTAAACTGGCTTGATATTCTGTGGCTATTTTTTCTATTGCTTGTGGTTGTTCTTCTGGCGGATAGTCAGATAAATCAATGATGGTTAAGGGTACTTTATTCTCAAGTCCTTGGTTGGTTTGTTGATACTCAGATGCAACTTCTGTGAACCGTAAACGTAGAGCATCATGACGCTCAATTAATTTTTCTACAGCTTTTTCTAATAAAGAGGGTTTTATATTTTTGGGAGTTTGTAATAAAACTGATTGGTTGTAATGGTGTAATTCTTCTGTCTGTTCTTCAAAGAAAAAGTGTTGAATTGGTGTTAATGGTGCAACTCCAGTTACTATACCTTGAAAACATTTATAACTAGCTATTGTATTGGCAACTGTGGCCACTTCTGCAATGGTTTGATATTGAAATATTTGTTTAGCTGTGATTTGTATTCCTGCATTTTTTGCACGGGAAATTACTTGAATGCTGAGGATAGAATCTCCACCGATTTCAAAGAAGTTATCGTGAATGCTGATTTTATTTACTGGTAGGAGTTCTTCCCAAATGTGAGTTAAGATTTGTTCAACTTCTGTACGTGCTGCTACATATTCATTCTCTCGTTCACTTCCCGGTGCTGGTAATGCTTTATGGTCAATTTTACCATTGGGTGTTAATGGCAAGCTCTCTAAGGTCACAAATGCACTGGGTACCATATACTCCGGTAGTTGTCCCTTGAGATATTCACGTAGCTCTTTAGTTGGAATTTCCGAGTTTGCTACGGAGTAGGCTACTAGACGTTTATTACCGGTATTTTCTTCAAGAGCGATGACTACAGCTTGATTAATTTGAGGATGGCTGGCTAGAACTGCTTCTATTTCTCCCAATTCGATACGGAAGCCACGAATCTTCACTTGGTTATCGATGCGACCAAGATATTCAATATCACCATTGGGCAAATAACGAGCTAAATCTCCTGTTTTGTAAAGCCTTTGTTCTAGTTGACCATTAAAGGGGTTAGTAATAAATCGTTCATTATTCAAAGAGGAACGATTCAAATATCCTCGCGTTACACCTGCTCCACCAACATACATTTGTCCTGGTACACCCACTGGAACTGGTTGTAAGTTGTGATCAAGGATATACATTTGTAAATCCGGAATCGGACGACCAATAACGCTACTGGCTCTATTGGCATCAACCATTGTTAAAGGTCGATAAGTTACATGTACAGTTGTTTCTGTAATACCGTACATATTTACTAATTGTGGATGAGAATCCCCATGTCGCTCAAACCATGGTTTTAATAAAGGTAAGTCAATAGCTTCGCCACCAAAAATAACTAGTCGTAAATTCAGTTGTGGTAGTTTGTCACGGCAAAGTTCTTGATTAATTAATTGGTAAAAAGCAGATGGGGTTTGGTTGACGATTGTGACATTTTCAGAAGATAACAAGTTGTAGAAGCTTTGAGTATCCCGACTTATCCAATAGGGAACAATTACAAGTCGTCCACCATAAAACAAGGCTCCCCAGATTTCCCACACAGAAAAATCAAAAGCAATTGAGTGGAAATTAGTCCAAACATCATTGGCATTAAAGTTGTACCAAGATTCAGTTGCTGTAAATAAACGAATCACATTTGTGTGCTCAACTAAAACCCCCTTGGGTTTGCCAGTAGAACCAGAAGTATAGATTATATAAGCCAAATTATCCCAAGTTACCGCAGTTTCTAAATTCTCTGGGGAATAGTGGTCAATCGCACCCCAATCAGTATCCAAACAAACCACTTCCGCTTTATGCTCTGGTAAAGATTCCAACAATGAACTGTGAGTAATTAATACCCCAACACCAGAATCTGCCAACATATAACTCAAACGTTCTTGAGGATAATTGGGATCAAGAGGCACATAAGCCCCACCAGCTTTTAATATCCCCAATAATCCCACCACCATCTCAATAGAACGCTCTACACAAATCCCCACCAAAACTTCCGGTTCCACTCCCAATGTCTGCAAGTGATTCCCTAGTTGATTAGCTCGTTGATTTAATTGTTGGTAAGTTAATTGTTCTTGCTCAAACACCACCGCTACAGCGTCCGGTGTTTTTTCTACTTGCTCTTCAAATAACTGATGAATGCACCTATGTGATTGATAATCCGTTACAGTATCATTCCAGCCAACCAATAACTGATGACGTTCCGATTCACAGAGTAAATTCAAACTATCCACCTTTGTAAGTGGATTTTCCACAATTGCTTCTAATAGATTCTTCAAATGAGCAGCCATTCGCTCAATAGTTGAACGATTAAATAGGTCAGTATTGTACTCCCATTCACCTACAATTCCTTGGTCAGTTTCTGTAATTGATAGGGTTAAATCAAACTTGGCAATTGTACTTTCAAGTTGAATCGGACTTAAAGTTACACCTGGTAATTCTATGTCGGAAGATAATGTATTTTCCAACACTAACATTACTTGGAATAGGGGAGAATGACTTAAAGAACGTTGTGGTTGTAATGCTTCTACTACTTGTTCAAAAGGTACATCTTGATGGTCATAAGCTGTGAGTGTAGTTTCTCGAACTTGTGCAAGCAAATCTTTGAAGCTGGGATTATCCTCAAAATTGGTTCTTAAGACCAAAGTATTCACAAAAAAGCCGATTAACCCTTCAATTTCACTGCGATTGCGATTGGCTATAGGAGTTCCTACGACTATATCCAACTGACCACTGTAACGCTGTAGTAAAGTGCTAAACGCTGCGTACAAAGTCATAAATAAAGTAGTATCTGACTCACGAGACAGTTTTTGCAACTTCGTAGTTAAATCAGCATTTAGACTAAAACTAATACTACTACCTTGGTAACTTTGTACTGTTGGACGTTGGTAGTCAGTAGGTAATTGTAATAAATCAGGAGCACCACTCAACTGTTGCTTCCAGTAATCAAGTTGAGCAGAAAGTAAGTAAGTCGGCACAATAAAACCAAACTATGTGAAGAATAGTAAATAAGCCTAAAACCCTTGTTCCCCCTGCTCCCTGCTCCCTGCCCCCTGCCTTATCCAAACGATAATTTTTTACGCCAACCTACTTACTTCACCAGTTAAGTATTTTCTTTGCCAAAGTGCAAAGTCCCCATATTGAATTGGTAATTGTCCTAGAGGAGACTCTTCCCCTTGTATAAAAGCTTGATATAAACTCGATAGTTCTTGAGTAAATACCTCTATGGACCAATCATCGGAGATAATATGATGCATTGTTAATAACAACACATATGATGAGGTTGATACTTGCAATAAACTACATCTGATTAATGGTGCATTTTCCAGTGAGAAGGGGGTAGTTGCTTCAAGCTGTGCTTGTTCAATAACAGAATTTTCCCGTTGTGTTGTTTCTAATTGCTGTAAATCGATTAGATTTATGTTGATGGTGGCTTCTGGAGCAATTACTTGTATTGGTCTACCATTCTCATCAGTTTGGAAGCTTGTTCTTAGTACTTCATGGCGCTGTACTATTGACGCTAAAGCTTTTTGTAAACCATTAATATCTAAGTTACCACTAACCCGAATCGCTGCTGGCATATTGTAAGTGGCACTTTCTCCTTCCAGTTGGTTGAGAAACCATAGTCGTTCTTGTGCCCAGGATAGTGGTAATTGTTCGGTTTCAACTCTTGGTTGAATCGAGGGAAGGGTTAATCCATTATTGCTATTACGTAATTGGCTTATTACTTGGTTTAACTGACCAACGGTGGGGTTGGAAAATAATTCTCTTAGGGGTATTTCTATAGAAAAACTTTGTCTTACTCTCGATATTACTTGTGTTGCTAAGAGGGAATGTCCACCCAAACTAAAGAAGTTATCTTCTATTCCCACATTTTCTACTTCTATACTTAGAACCGAAGCGAAGATATTGGCTATTATTGATTCATTCTCTGTACGTGGTGCTACGTACTCATTTTCTCGTTCTTCAAAGTTAGGTGCTGGTAGTGCTTTACGGTCTACTTTTCCGTTGGGTGTTAATGGTAGAGCATCTAAGATGACGAAAGCGCTGGGTACCATGTACTCCGGTAGCTGTGTTTTGAGATATTCACGTAGTTCTTTGTTAGTTAAAGATTCTTCGGTAACTACGTAGGCTACTAACCGTTTATTACCAGAAGTTTCTGATGTGGTAATTACTACAGCTTGATTGATTTGGGGATGACTATGAAGTGCTGCTTCAATTTCTCCTAATTCAATCCGGAATCCTCTGATTTTGACTTGGTTATCAATGCGACCTATAAAGGTGATATTTCCATCACTTAAGTAACAACCAAGGTCTCCTGTTTTGTAAAGTTTATCTTCTGGGTTGGAGCTAAAAGGATTTGGGATAAATTTTTCAGAAGTTAGTTGCTGACGGTTGAGGTATCCTCTTCCAACTCCAGTTCCTCCGATGTAAAGTTCTCCTGGTACTCCTATGGGTACTGGGTTGAGCTGAGTGTCGAGTATGTAGATTTGTGTATTGGCGATTGGTTTACCGATGGGGATGGTGTTGCAATTTAATAGTTGTGGATTTTCACCATCATGAATCGGATAAAGAGTTACGTCATCGGAACATTCTGCTGGACCAT
>NZ_FYBH01000069.1 GCF_900185595.1 Calothrix rhizosoleniae SC01 | reverse complement strand
AGAAGATTTAGAGCTCAAACATTTTTTTAGTTCCATTACCATTTCTACCCAAGTGGGTATAGCTAAACCCGATCCGAAAATTTTTGCGATCGCTCTAGAAAAACATAACTGTTCTCCAACAGCAGCATGGCATATTGGAGATAGCATCAAAGAAGATTATCAAGCAGCAAATACAGCAGGATTAAGGGGAATTTGGATTAACCGTCACCATGAAGAATAGGGAGGGATGAGGGAATGATGTGATGAGCGACATCCCAATCACATAAATCAGTGGAATCAGTATAATCTGTGAGCTACTTTTGACTTCCCCTTTTTGTCTCTAACATAATTGCTTCCGAGCATTTTCAACAATAAAACTAATTTCTTGACCATAAGACAACTCTAAAGTGTGACCATCAGGATCGCGGATAAATACCCAGTAACCAACGGGAGTACCCCAATCATGGGGACCATCTAACAACACACCTTCCAATTTAGCTTGCTCACAAAAGCGATCGATATCCTCACGAGTGTTACAAGCTACTCCAAGATGACAAGCTGGTAAAAGAGTATTCTTTACTTGATTTACTTGCATTAGTACAATTACAAAAGATCGAGTCAAATCACCTATCCAAGCCACATCTGAATTGTTTTTTGGATCTTGGCGACGATGGACTACAGTCATTCCTGCGTACTTACCATAGAATGCGATGCTTTTTTCCATGTCACTGACTGTTAATGCAACATGGGTGAAACCAACATCAGACATAATAATTTTCCTTGCAAGAGTAAAAAATATCTTTCAAATACTTTCAGCTTATCCCTGTTTTTGATAAAGTCATATTTTTTTCGTAGTAATTGGCTTTATTTATACAAATCTTAAACAACAATATATATCACTACACAATTAGAGTGCGGACATGGTTGAAGCACCAAACTGATGAACAGTAAACTTATTACTCCTTCGGAGTTTGCCATTTGCTTTATGCCGGAAAACCCCTACGGGTTGCGCCAGTCGCTTTATGCCGGGGAACCCGTCCACCGCAATGGCTCACTTATTACTTATTATTTATTACTTATTACTTATTACTTGCACATAGCCCTGGTTGATAAATTTTATTCCAGAGATGATCACAGTTAATTTCAATTACTAAATCAACTATTGTTGGTGTTTCTAATAATGGTGGAATAAATAATTCTGGATGGAGAGTTCGCCAAAAAAAATTGACAAAATTTTCAATTTGAGTGTCTGACATACCTGGTTTACCTGTTGCAATCATTTGATGTTCAGCTTGTTTGCGCCAGGTTAAAGAAAGACGATAATCTTGGGGATGGAGCATTATCAAACTATCTAATTGGTTCCATAGAGGTAGATAGTCATGAAGTTTAAGATTCATGTCACGGGCAAATTTTTTATCCTCTGTTGTCATAATTGGTGGAGGTGGATGATCAAATACAACTTGATTGATTGGTTCTACCCCTACAAACCAACCTTCAAATAAGACAATATCAATATTATGGACTATTTTCGAGGTAGTGCGATCGCCTGCACCTTGATGGAGAGATTTATCAAAACGAGGGACTACAATTGGACTATTTCCCTGGTGAATTTGTTGTAAGACATGCAAACCCAAATCTACATCATGGGTTCCTGGAGGACCCCGCCAAATTAACCGAGGATCTTGTTGTTGTAAGATTAAGCGATCGCTATAGGTTTTGTATAAGTCATCTAAGGATAAACTCAAGCAGGTATATCCCAATTGAGACAGAATTATTTTCATAACCCCACACATTGTGGTTTTTCCCGTTCCCTGTCCTCCCAATATTCCTTGGATAAAAGGATGTCCTAATTGCTGGCGTTGGGATGCAATTTTAATTCCTAAAGGTAGCCAATAATCCCACAATATCCCTAACATTTTTGCGGGTCGTATTTGCAAATTGGTTTGGCAAAATTGGCTAAAAGCAGGGTAAATAGATTTAAACAAATGAAAGCGATTTTCTATTACTTCCTCTACATTTTCTGGAGTAATTGCAAAAGCTTTTGTTCTCAATTTATCTGTTAAAGTTGCATCTATGGCTTGTTGCTGCCATGTTGGGTTCAATTCCGTAATGGTAAATATATCCTGTAGCCAAGCATTCATACTAATGGTTTTAATTTGTCAGTATTATAGCTATAGCCAGCCAAGTTAGGACGTTTTTTCAGTTGATAGTTGATAGTGCTTTAATCAAACAATGCTGTCCTAACCAATATGTCCATTGCTATATCACCCATAAAATTATCATAATGTTGATGATTAATTATCAACGAGAAGGACAAATTACTTATTACTCCTTCGGAGCTCGCCATTTGCTTTATGCCGGGGAACCCCTCCGGGTTGCGCCAGTTGCTTTATGCCGGGAAACCCGTCCACCGCAATGGCTTACCGTCCACCGCAATGGCTCATTTATTACTTATTACTTATTACTTATTACTTATAGTTAGGAACCCAATTTCAAGGCTTCGACGTACAGACTATATATTAGACCAACTTTAAAATAATTGAGGGATTCTACCCAAAGAATACGTTGTTGCTGAGGGCTACGACTATAAATTATTTTACTCCCTACTTCCGTCATTACCACTAAAATAGCAGCGATCCAAATGTCAATTCTTGCCTGTTGTCCGGTAGTAGTGGCGACTGCTGTCCCCATAAAAAAACCAAACAAAAAGCTGACAATACATAAGGATATACGTCGCCAAGGGTTGAGAAACCATTGTCCTATATTTTGGGCGATCGCATCAAATAGGTTGTTAAGACGAGTATTTTGCATTAACTTTGGCAGAAAATAGAAGGACAAACCTTAGTAAAACTATACCAATCCTATTTGAGTTGTAAATTACTTATTACTCCTTCGGAGTTCGCCATTTGCTTTATGCCGGGGAACCCGTCCACCGCAATGGCTTACCGTCCACCGCAATGGCTCACTTATTACTTGCGCTTAGCGCTCTAATATCCTACTAATCTTCGATTAAAGCCAGAATAACCACCAGTGGTATACCAATATTCCCACATTCCTCCAGAAGCAGTTGACCAATTATTTAGGTCAAAATATCCACTTCCTTCTGGGGTTCCAGAAATTCTATAAACTTCAACAGCTCTTCCTTGACAATCCCAAATTAAAGGATAATCCTGTTCAATTTGTTCTGGTGGGACTCCAGTGGTTTGTAAAAAATAGGCATCTTGTCCCTCTTTTGTTCCATTACCAAACACCTCAGCAATTCCATTCTCATCAATAGCAACAAATGCCCCTTCTTCTAAACCTATTCCATATACTGGTACTTGATTGTAATTTTTATCGAAAATTCTAGCCATTAATCCGAAGATTCTACCATATCTTGCTTCTGGATGATTCCGATTAATTCTATCTAAATGAGTATCGGTAATCACATTTTTGAGGATGGGAACTTGAATGAAATCACTATGATAGATATCCTTTGTATTATGGTGAAATGGGTTGTCTAATATTTCTGAACTGATTACCCCTTGATGAGCAGGTGCATAATAATACTCTCCTAAAATAGCCATCCCAGCACTAGTACCAGCAATGGGAATTCTTTTTTGATTAATTAGGTAGTTAATAGCATCTTCTACATCAGATCCTTCCCAATAATCTTCATAATCATTTTGATCACCACCTGCTATAAATAAACCATCAGCATCACGGATATAATCAATCACATCCGGATCATTGGCTGCGTCTCGGCTATCAATGGAAATTTCTGCGGATGAACCAACAAAATCTCGGTAATAATCACAAATCCAATCAGCTTGAGAACCGATACCACCAGAACGCAGAACTAAATAATTTCCCCCATCTATTCGTTCTAGAAACCATCGAGTGGCTGAATCTTCCCCTGATTTAGACCCTTCTGCACCACCAATTAACAAAACACCAGGAGTTGGACGGGAAGAATTATAATTTATCCTTCCACATTCACGAAGGTAGTCAAATTTATCCCGGTTGTAAGCTCGTGACATAATAATAAATATTGCTTTATTTTTCTCAGGACTTACATCAGACAACCCCGGTTAATGAAAAGCTCACATGGCGGTAGTTTTCACGCCAAAATTAGATCAAGCTATACAGTAATCCTATTTGATTTGTGAAAATGAAATACCCCAGTCATCCAACTTTTACCAAAAGTCGTTAGCTTATATTCACAAATGATTTAGGACTACTATAGTTCCTATCTTACTTATGGACAGATAATCAATTATTTTTAACAAAATTATTGCATCGTTCTATCTTAACCTACTAAGTTTTTCAAGTATTATAACTTTATCTTTACATAAACTTTATTTTTGCCCGAGATTAACCAGGATATTACTGTATAGTCTTTATAATTTTTACATAAACGCCGTGTGCGACTTTCCCAAAACTCTTATGTCACAATCATTCCAGAGATGAGTAATTTAGAGCAAGACAAAACACTCCACCAGAGATTCATTGCTATGACTAGATTTTATACTTTTGCGAAATATTAAGTTGCACATCGCGTTACATAAACTTCATGTGATAATTGAATCTAATCAAAGTATCTACTTAATTAAGCAAAGCATTTAATTTATTAGCTTAACAAAATTAAGGTATAGGTTCAGTAGACAACCGTAATTTAACTACCCACTGTTGTATTTACAACTATCGTATTTATAGCTATCAATAAATACTTATAACTATTAAAAATAATAATCAATTTAGCATGACTCAGTATTCTGTAATAGGAAAAACACTGCGCGATCGCTATCACGTTACTCAACTACTCGGTAGTGGAGGATTTGGTGATACCTACCTTGCTAAAGATTTGGATTTACCCAGAAGTCCTCAATGTGTCGTTAAACACCTGCAACCGAAGAACACCAACCCCAGGATTTTGGAGATTGCTGAGAATAAGTTTAATCGGGAAGCAGAAACTTTATATCGGTTGGGTAATGCCAATGAACAAATCCCCAGGTTATTTGCCCACTTTGAAGAGAATGGGCAATTTTATTTAGTTCAGGAATTTATTGATGGGTATGATTTGAGTCAGGAAATTCATTCAGGTTATCCCAAAACAGAGAAACAGGTATTGCAACTGTTAAAGGAAATCCTGGAGGTATTGGCGTTTGTACATCAACAAAATGTGATCCACCGAGATATTAAGCCACAGAATCTCAGACGCAGAATAGATGGCAAGATTGTTCTGATTGACTTTGGCATAGTTAAGGAAATTGCTAGTTTAGGAACCGCTCCCCAAGGGCAAATGTCCCAGACAGTTGCCATTGGAACTCCCGGTTATATGCCTGGAGAACAACAAGTTGGTCGTCCTCAGTTTAGCAGCGATGTCTATGCGGTGGGAATTATTGGTTTTCAGGCTTTGACTGGGTTGTATGTAGATCCGCGCACCCTACCGCGAGATCCTAATAATGGTGAGTTGTGTTGTGCTTTGTTCCGGGAATGTGACCATATTAGCCCAGCTTTTGCAGAAATATTAGATACAATGGTGCGCTATGACTATCGTCAGCGTTATGAGAATGCTGCGGTTGCCCTGAAAGCCTTAGATAATCTGTTGAGATTGGAACAGGCAGAGACGGTAATTGCAACGCCAAATCCAAGTTTGAATGGGAAAGGACAGCAACATACAAGTTTGACAAGCAGTACTTCTATTCAGACAGAAAAACCTTCTCTGTTTAAGCAAATTGCTAGATTTTTCCGAAATTTGTTGAGTGAAAGTGAAGCGGAAACTTCTTTACCAACAACCATTATTCCTAACCATGCGGCTAAGTCTAGTAAATTTGAGCAACCGGAAGGGCAAGTAAGCCTGGATTCTGATTTTTACATTGCCCGTCCGCCAATTGAGGATGACTGTTATGGAACGATTTTACAATCGGGGGCATTAATTCGCATTAAAGCACCGCGACAAATGGGAAAAACTTCTCTGTTATCCCGGACTTTGGATTATGCCAGAAAGCAAGGTTGTCAAACTGCATATTTGAATTTGCAATCTGCTGATGCAGAGTTTCTCGACAGTTTGGATAAGTTCTTGCAGTGGTTCTGCGGTAGCATTGCCCAAGAGTTAAATTTACCGGATAAATTGGCGGAATATTGGCAGGGTGTGCTGGGTAGTAAGAATAAGTGTACCAACTATTTTCAAAGATACCTGCTATCAGAGATTAAAAGCCCGGTGGTTTTGGGTTTGGATGAGGTGGATCAAATTTTTCAACACCCGGAAGTAGCAGCAGAATTTTTTGCCTTGTTACGGGCTTGGCATGAGAAGTCCAAGAATCAGGGAACTTGGCAAAAATTGCGATTAGCGATTGTCCATTCTAAGGAGGTTTATATCCCTTTGAATATCAATCAGTCACCGTTTAATGTGGGTTTGCCTATTGAGTTATCAGAGTTCAACCAGTCACAAATAGAGGATTTGGTACAAAAACACCAGTTGAGTTGGGGTGATGACGAAGTTAAGCAACTGATAGCAATGGTGGGGGGACATCCTTACTTGGTGCGGAGGGCATTGTATGAAATTGCCCGTGGCAGGATGAGTTTGTCGCGTTTGTTACAGATTGCACCGACGGAAGAAGGAATGTTTAACGACCATTTGCGCCGTCATTTGTCTAATTTACGGGAGGATGACAAGTTAGTGGCGGCGATGAGGCAAGTAATTACTGATAATCAGCCAGTAAGGTTAGATACGGGTTCTGCGTTTAAGCTACGCAGTATGGGTTTGGTGAAGTTTCAGGGTAACGATGTCATGCCTTTGTGTGATTTATATGGCTTGTATTTCCGAGAACGTTTGAGGGGGTAGGGTGGGCAATGCCCACCTTACTAGATATCGGTTGTGTGCTCAATAAAATAATCCGAAAAACCGCGAAGAAAATTAGTAGTTAAACTTCAGATCAAAATCCATCTAAAATATCCCATGAGTCAAGCCAATCTGCCATCATACCAATACCAAGTAGGAGGTAGTTTACCCACTAATGCTCCTACCTATGTGAAAAGGAAGGCTGATGATGAGTTATATCAAGCTTTGCGAAATGGTGAATTCTGTTATGTGTTGAATTCGCGGCAAATGGGTAAGTCCAGTCTGCGGGTGCAAACGATGGAACGCTTGCAGGCTGATAATTACGCTTGTGTGGGGATTGATATTACTAATATTGGTACAGCAGATATTACATCAGAACAATGGTACGCGGGGATTATTGATAGTATTATTAATAGCTTAGAGATTTACGATGATTTTGATTTGAATGATTGGTGGATGCAGAAAGGATTGCTTTCTCCGGCAAATAAGTTAAGTAAGTTTTTTGAGTCTGTTTTATTACAATCAATTTCAAAAAATATTGTCATTTTTATCGATGAAATTGACAGTGTTTTAAGCCTTAATTTTTCCGTTGATGATTTTTTCGCTTTGATTCGGGAATGTTATAACAGCCGTGCTTCTAAGCCGGAATATCAACGGTTGACTTTTGCTCTGTTGGGGGTGGCGACTCCTGGTGACTTAATTCAAGATAAACGCCGCACATCCTTTAATATTGGTAGGGCGATTGAATTGACTGGTTTTCAGTTAGAGGAAGCGGAACCACTGGCGCAGGGTTTGGCGGAGAAAACTAATCAGCCGATGGCGGTGATGGATGGGATATTGCATTGGACTGGGGGACAACCTTTTCTTACCCAAAAGCTCTGTAAGTTAATTGTGGGTGATGGGGTGATTCCGGAGGAGGGGATTAGGGAATGGGTGGGGGAGTTGGTACAGTCTCTGGTAATTGAGAATTGGGAAGCACAGGACGAACCGCAGCATTTAAGGACGATTCGGGACAGGATTTTACGGGGTGGGGGACAACTAACGGGGAGGTTGTTAGGATTGTATCAACAAATTTTGGTTTCCCCTAATTCTACATTGGAGATCCCCCCTAATCCCCCCTTACAAAGGGGGGGACAAGAACAAGAGGTAGTACCCTTAACAAAATCAAGGGAACAGGAGGGGAATATTGGCAATAGCCGCCCTTATCAAGGGGGTTGGGGGGATTATCAGTATCTGCGACACCGGAACAGGTATATTTACGGTTGTCGGGGTTGGTGGTGGAACACCAAGGAAGTCTTAGGGTTTATAACCGTATTTATCAATCGATTTTTAATTTAGATTGGGTTAATCAAGAGTTAAAGAATCTGCGTCCGGATTTTTATGCTAGGGCTTTTGATGCTTGGTTTCAGTCTAATTGTGAGGATAGTTCCCACTTGTTACAAGGGAAAAATCTTAGTAAGGCTTTGGCATGGGCGGAAGGGAAGAGTTTAAGTAATCAAGATTATCAGTTTATTACCGCTAGTCAAAAATGGGAATTTGCCCAAGCGCAAAGGAAAACCCGGCGACAAACTATGATTGGGATAACGATTTTGTTGGTGTCCTTAGTAGGAGCGGTGATTGCAGTGATATTTGCAGGCATAGCCAATCAGCAACTACAGGAAGCACGGGAGGGAACGGAGTTAGAAAGATTAGGGAATGTAGTCTTACGTCAGTTTGAGGATGAAAAAACACCAGAAACAGTAGTTACAGCCATGGAGGCGGGACAAAGGTTAAAAGCACTGGTAAAGGGTGGAAAACCTTTAGAAAAATATCCTACCACCAGTCCAGTATGGGCTTTAAATTCTGTTCTTAATCTCCCTAAACGCAAAACCCTCCAAGGTCATCAGGACAGGATCAGACACGCCAGCTTTAGCCCCGATGGTCAGCACATTGTCACCGCCTCATCTGACGGTACAGCCCGGGTGTGGCACATCAATGGT
This sequence comes from Calothrix rhizosoleniae SC01, assembly GCF_900185595.1. GTDB lineage: Bacteria > Cyanobacteriota > Cyanobacteriia > Cyanobacteriales > Nostocaceae > Calothrix_A > Calothrix_A rhizosoleniae. Next base: position 27 of record NZ_FYBH01000069.1, on the reverse strand, counting down.
AAATTGCTGCAAACCCTCCAAGGTCAT
>NZ_FYBH01000064.1 GCF_900185595.1 Calothrix rhizosoleniae SC01 | reverse complement strand
TTAATAATGATGGCTTGCAATGCGGTTATTGTACTCCAGGACAAATTTGCGCATCTGTGGCTCTGGTAGAGGAAGTTAAACGGGGTTGCATCAGTGCGGTGACAGCTGATTTACATACTCCCCCACAACTAGCTGAAATCTCCGAGGCGGAAATCAAGGAACGATTGAGTGGAAATCTCTGCCGATGCAGTGCCTACAATGGGATTGTAGCAGCAGTACAGCAAGTAGCTGGACAAAAAACTCCCTCTCCGGCGGCAACAATAATGGTCAGTGAATCTGGGGAGAAATAAAGTATTATGGAAAACTTTACCTATAGTCGCGCCACTTCTTTGTCAGATGCCACAACTCAGGCAGTCTCTGACCAAAATTCTATGTTTATTGCCGGTGGAACGAATGTAGTAGACCGTCTGAAAGTATTCTTAGATCAGCCATCCCAACTGATTGATATTTCTCGGTTGCAGATGCAAGATATTGAACTGATGGCTGATGGTAGTCTCCGTTTGGGAGCTTTAGTCAGTAATACGGCAGTGGCGGATAATAGTCATATTCGCCATAATTATCCCATGTTAGCTAGGGCAATTCTCTCTGGCGCATCTCAGCAAATTCGCAACATGGCTACTGTTGGCGGAAATCTGCTCCAACGTACCCGTTGTCCTTATTATTACGATACTGCTTTTCCCTGTAATAAAAGGATATCAGGAACGGGTTGCCCCGCAGTCACAGGAGTTAACCGCAACCATGCGATTCTGGGAGCTAGCGAGGAATGTGTAGCAGTTCATCCTTCAGATATGTGTGTTGCTCTAGCTGCTTTAGATGCAGTGGTGGAAGTGGCAAGTCCCCAAGGACAAAGACAAATACCATTTACCGAGTTTCACCGTCTACCAGAAAATACACCGGAAAAAGACACCAATTTAGCACCAGGAGAGTTAATTACGGCGGTAATTCTGCCTCCATTATCCTGGGGAAAATCTGGGGTTTATTTGAAATTACGCGATCGCGCTTCCTATTCCTTTGCTTTAATTTCCGTGGCTGCGGCAATAAATTTGCTAGGGGAATCCCAAAGCAATACAATCCAATCTGTACGTTTGGCAATGGGCGGGGTTGCCCACAAGCCCTGGCGAGCCACAGCAGCAGAGGAGTTTTTAATTGGCAAGTCTGCCAATAGGGAAACATTTACCGAAGCAGCAGAAATTGCTTTGCAGGGAGCTAATCCCTTAACTCACAATGGTTATAAAGTCGAACTGGCAAAGCGGGCAATTCGCCGCGCACTCACGGTTTCTGCCCAAGGAGGAGGGGTAGTATGAATCAAGTAACTGGTACTAGTATTAACCGCAAGGATGGACGGGCAAAGGTTACGGGACAAGCAACCTATGCTGCTGAACACCAAATCCCTGGTTTGGTTCATGGTTATTTGGTGACTGCTACCATTGCCTGTGGAAAAATTAAAAGTATTGATACTCAAGAGGCAGAAAAAGCACCAGGAGTCATTGGGGTTTTCACCCATAAAAATCCTCCACCGGTATCTAAACCAGCCAATGACTTTATGGCCTCGAAAATCTACGAGGCGAGGCTACCGCTATCTGATGACCAAATTTATTACGCCGGACAAATTGTTGGTTTAGTAGTCGCTGATACCTTGGAACGGGCACGTCATGCAGCCCATTTAGTGCAGATAGAATATGTCACCCAAGAGCCAGCTTTAGACCCGAGTAAAGTTGCCTATAAAAAGGCTTTATCCCTATTTGGGCAAGAGATGAAGTTTGAGAAGGGAGATGTTACTCAGGGTATGGCAGATGCAGCAGTCAAGGTTGCAGCTACATACACAACTTCCACCGAACTCCATGCACAGATGGAACCCCATGCCATCATTGCCCACTGGCAAGATACAGATACCTTGACGGTTTACGAACCATCCCAATGGGTAATTGGTAGCCAGCGTACCTATGCCGAGCTATTTCAACTTCCTCCGGAGAAAGTACGAATTATTACACCATTTCTGGGTGGGGGTTTTGGTTCTAAAGCCTTTCCTTGGCCCCACGCCATTCTTTGTGCATCAGCAGCTCGTCAGTTACAACTTCCCTTGAAAGTCGTCCTCAGTCGGCGGCAACTGACGGCAAACGCCGGACATCGTTCGGAGACTAAGCAGATGATTAATTTGGGAGCAAATGCTGATGGTAGCTTAATTGTCATAGACCACACAGCTAAATCTTTTACTTCCCCAGTTGAGGATTTTACTGAACCTTGTACGGGTGTGACACCAACAATGTATGCTGCCCCAAATCTGCACTTGGATCAGGAATTAGGGGTAATGAATGTTGGCACTCCCACATTTATGCGGGCTCCAGGAGAAAATCCAGGGTTGTGGGCTTTGGAATCTGCAATGGATGAACTGGCATGGGAGTTAAAAATCGACCCAGTGGAATTGCGGTTAAGGAATGAAACCAAGGAACATCAGCAAAATGGTTTACCTTTCTCAGCTAAGGGTTTTGCCGAATGCTTGCGGGTGGGTGTAGAACAATTTGGCTGGCAAGATAGACCAAAGCAGGTGCGTTCTGTTACCCGTGATGGGAAACTCATTGGTTGGGGTATGGCAGCATCCAATTTCCCAGCTTTACAGGGTGCAGCGTCAGTTACAGCAAGGCTATTAGCAGATGGTACTGTCCAGCTCCTCACCAGTGGAAATGATATGGGTACTGGTGCATACACCATTGTTGCGGGTACAGCAGCAGAGGTATTAGGGCTACCTGCAGAAAAGATACGGGTGGAATTGGGAGATTCCTTGCTCCCCAATGGTGGTATGGCTGGTGGTTCCCAGATGACAGCAACCTTAGTACCAGCAGTTATGGCTGCTTGTAAAGAACTTCTGAAAACTGCTCAAGCCAATACTATTCAGTCAGCCTTGGATAATCTGCATCAATCTGGAAAACCTGCCTTTGAAGCTACAGCCTCTTCAGCTCCTGGGGACGGAGGAAAAAAATGGACATTTCAATCTTGGGGTGCACATTTTTGTGAAGTCAGTATTGATGAAGAAATTGCCCGTTTGCGGATTGAACGCTGGGTATCAGTCATGAATATTGGGCGAGTCATGAATGCTAAAACCGCAGCCTCTCAAATACGGGGTGCTGTAATTATGGGTATTGGGCAAGCTTTGATGGAAGAGTGCCATTTTGACCCTAATATTGGCTATCCCGTAGTTTATGATTTGGCTAGCTATCATTTTCCTAGCCATGCAGACATCCCTCGGATTCAGGTGACATTTGTGGGTGAACCCGACTATAAATTTAACCCAGCAGGGGTACGTGGAGTGGGTGAGATTGGGATTACAGGAGTCTCAGCCGCGATCGCTAATGCTGTTTATCATGGCACAGGTAAACGTATCCGCAATCTACCAATTACACCGGATAAGTTGTTGTGATCCAGGGTAAAAATCCCGAAGGCGTTGCATTCAACGTCTTTTCATTTATTTTGATGAGAATTTTTATAATACCATTTCTCTAAATCCTGGCTACAGATAATTCTCCCCCTGCTCCCTGTTCCCTGCTCCCTGCTCCCTACCTCCTACTCCCTATTCCCTACTCCCTGCTCCCTGCCCCCTACTGCCCATGTGTAGCTTTATTTTGGAGAATTGGTATCAGTTGCTTGCTGAATGAAAAAATGAAAGCATTTTCATGTTTTTACCTTACTTAAAAATCAGGAAGATAAGTTGATGACAACTGGAAAACTAGAAAAAAAGTTGATGACGGAAGAAGAGATTACAAAGCTGTGGGAAGCATTTCAAGTATTTGATGTTGACGGTAGCGGTGCCATTTCCAGACATGAATTGGGGGAAGTGATGCGATCGCTGGGGCAAAGTCCTAGTGAGACTGAACTGCGGGATATGATCAAAGAAGTGGACATTGATTTATCAGGCAGTATTGATTTTGAGGAATTTAAAATCCTGATGGTGTCAGTCCAAGGCGATCGCCAAAGCCGACTCAAGTTAGCATTCAGCGTGTTTGATGAAGACGGTAGCGGTCAGATTACCACAAGCGAGTTACACAACGTCATGAGTCAGTTTGGACTGACGGATGAAGAACTTGATCAGATGATTAAAGAGGTCGATCATGATGGTGATGCCTCAATTGACTTTCAAGAGTTCATGAAACTGGTTCCAGAAGAATCAGAAATCACCACCGGCTATAAAGATTCACCCGTTTCTTTTACTAGTTCCCCGACTAGTTCCCCGGCAAATAATCCACCCACTATCACCTCAGATATTGCATCCACCATATCAAGTACCACATCTCCTGCAAAGGAAATCAAGAACGACAATCCAGAAGTAGCACGACTCAAAGAATTACTTGCCCAACACCCACAAGAACAGAAAGAACGGGCTACCTCCCGTCTGCAAATGCAGATTGGTTTATTCCGACTAATTCAAGGAGCCGCCTATCGTTGCTTCCGTGAAAGTTTCTCCGCTAACCACGAAACCCACCTGCGGGTGAAAAATCTACCCTACAAAATTACCGATTTTGTAGAGTTTGTCCAGAGAGCGATCGCATTGTATAAGGGCTTAGATGTTGTAGAAACAGCTTGTCACCCTTTACTAGATGCAGTTGTTGAATCTATCGAAAGCGAGTATGCCCGACTCCAACATCGCATTCAGAACTGGAACACCATCACCAAAACACCCCAGATGCTGGCTGAAGAGCAAGCAATGCAAGAAGCCCGCCGCAAATCAACCTCCGTCAAAGATAAGTTTGCAGCAGGGGTTGAGTTTGCGATTACTTTGAAAAAAAAGCAATTCAGCTTTCGAGATATTGCTGGGGGTGTACTTGCCATCAACGAACTCAACCGCCTCAGACAGATGGAACTGAATGCAGAGCTAGCCCCATCCCCCCCTAAATCAGTAGGCGATACCAAAGATTATCTCCAGCGATGGCATCGCGTCATCCTATCGGATAGTTCAGAAGAAATATCCGGTGCAATGATGCCAGTGGCTTATTGGTATGAAGATTTTATGCCCAAGCTGCTAGCTGCCTTTAGTGTCAATACTAGCGCAGATATCCCCAGCAACACTGTACCTGACGAAGCAGCTTTGGCTCAGTGGTATGAAGATACCAAAGAATCTGGAAAATTTGACCGCTATGGAGCGGATGTGCTACAAAACTTTTCTCAATGTAATCTCAAACAACAGCTCGCCATCAAGCAGGCATGGCGTTTGACACATCACTACCTCAATGGCGTGCAAAAACGGCGCGAACGCCAAGAGTTTGGGCGCGAGTCAGGAGCATTATCTCAGTATGTAGCATTCATTGATGTCTATTTGGCTCGGAGTGACGTGAAAGATGCCCAAATGCGCGTCAGTTTCCCCTATTACATTGGCCCTGCTGTGTGGCGATTCTTCCACACCACGGCAGAAATTGTTTGTACCAAGCCAGAGGCGGTGCAAAAAGCTCTGTTAGTAGTCTTTAAAGACTTTTTTAAACTTTTTGCCACAATGTACCCCTGCCCTTATTGTCGCCACCACCTGAATATGTATGTGGTGCAGAACAAAGAGGTAGATATGTACCCGGTGGAGTATCTTTTGCTGGGACGGGATCCACAACTCAACAACTTTGAGGTATCGATGGAAGCCAAGCTGTCTACAGTGGTTGATGGCCCCGCCTTGCGCTTATTTTTTTGGAAATTACACAACACCGTTTCTTCATCCATTGCTCGCTCTGAGGAATGGTATCACAAGGACGAGAAAGCTTTTTATACTACCCGCTACTGGCCCAGTCTGGACTCCGAATTGGCACGAAGTAAAGCACTCAAACACCTTACCATCTCAGTTGATCGATTATACCGCCTCTATGGGATTCTCAAACCAGCATCACGGCTGGCTGGGGTAAGAGCAACACTGCACAAGCTGTTGGAGAACAATGATCAGTCAGGCATTAGGGATGCGTGCATCCTAGCCGAAGAATATATCAAAGAATTGGAAACTGCTGCGATCGCCGGACAATTTCTTCAGGAAACTTACTGCTTTGACCCGGAAATTGTCGATCAAACTCCCTATTTTACCCCGGAGGAGGAGGAGTTTGCCCGCAGTGGCGTATTTGTAGAAGTGATTTAACGAGGGAGTAGGGAGTAGGGAGTAGGGAGTAGGGAGCAGGGGGAAAGAGGGAAAGAGGGGAAGAGGGAAGGAGGGGAAGAGGGAGTAGGGAGTAGGGAGTAGGGATGCCCCATACTTAAAAGTAAGGGATTTAATGTTGACGTTTTGTCTGTCACCGCAAGCTCGCCTCTCCACCCAAATTTTCTTAACTTTCCACGGATAAATCCGGGGGCTATGTCCTACCGGACACGCTATCTCCTTTCAGGAGACGCTTCGCGCTTCGCGCTCCAAACCATCCTGGAGTAGGGTATTTTTCCTCTTACCCTACTCTCTACTCCCTACTCCCTACTCCCTATTTTGGTGAAGTATAGACATAAGTGCTTTTTTTGGTGATGATATCATGTCCGCCTGATTACTTATGATATTGCCATTCATGCAAAAATCACTCAAACTCTTTCTCCCCCTGCTCCCTGCTCCCTGCCCCCTGCCTCTTCCTTAGAGGGGGCACTCACCCATCCAAATCTCCTTCCATTACCTGTGCGATCGCTGCTTTGGTGTTATTTTTAAACTCTGCTACATTCACATGCTTGAGAATACTAATGGAGAGAATCATCCCAATTGCTTGTATCCCAAACACCAAACCATAAGCTAAAACAGGCAAATTGAACAATGACTTGCCTAAATCTAGGACTAGTCCACCACTAAAGGTAGCTAAAGCACGGGAAAAGGCTTGAGCAAGTCCCCAGGTACCAATAAATGTTCCTGCTGTTTCTGCTGCTGTCAAGTCTAACATCAGACTAATGGCACTAATGGTGGTCACACCAGTAGCAAACCCAAATAGAATCAGACTTGATTTTAGTACTATTTGTTGTTGAGTAAATCCTGCCAAAATAATCAAAATAAAACAAATTGCCACTAACACACAACCTAATCTGGATGTGGCTTTTTTACCGATTTTCGGAATTATTTGAAATCCTGTAATACCATAACCAATCAAAATACCAATTCCCCAATAAGAATTAAGTAATGTCGTTTCACCAATCGACATGCGAAAAACTTCACCACCATAGGGTTCTAAAACAGCTTCTTGCATAAATAAGCTAATATTTACAACCGTCACAAAGAGAAAAAATATTCCTGTTTGCCGACTAGCTGTGAGTACTTTTAAAGCTTGACGAATAGTAATATTTTCTGATTGATTGGCAAATACAGACCGAGTCTCATAACGAGAATATTTCTTTTCAACTCCCCAAGTGGCAATTAAAACTAAGCCAAACACAATTATAGGAACTATGATAAATAGTAAATTAATTGGTTTTTGTAAAACCGCGATCGGAATTTTATTAATAAAATCTGAACTTAATACATTTGAGACGATATTCTGACTGCTTGGCTGTATTTTATCCAGGACAACCTTACCAGTAATACCTCCCAGAATAATTCCTACCATTAACATTGACCAACTAACTGAGACAATTTTAGAACGATTGTCATCATCAGAGATATCAACTAATAAAGCAGTAAAAGGGGTAGAACTAGTACTTACTGCTAACCCATATAAGAGTAAAAATAAGCCTAAAGTAATTGTGAGACTAATAGTCGCAAATGACCAAACCCAACCGTTCCCATCACGAACTAAATATCCTAGTTGCCAGACAATTTGCACCGCCACAAAAATTATGATACCGAAGAAAATTGTTCCTAGTCGAACATAGCCAGTACGATGTAATTTAAACAGGGGTTTTGCATCTGATAATTGACCAATCCAAACTTTAGCCGGGGCAATAATTTGGGACATGGCTAAAATCCCCGCAGTAATTGAGGCGGGAATCGCCAATTCCTTAATCATAACTCGGTTGAGGACTGCTAGGGTGAGAACTGCCATTAACCCTAAACCCATATTAAACAAACCCAAGCGAAACATCGTTGGCAATGTTACTTTGGGCATTACAGGAGCAGTATTTTGAGAAAAGTCTTGAGAATGATCAATAGTCATTGCACATTATTTCGCAGGATTACTCTTGGTAAATTTTACCTCTAAATGTTGAGATAATGTGGGTTATACCATTTGTGATTTTTGATTTTAGACTTTGTCGTCAGCCTTCAGTTGAACGATTTTGGATTGTAAAAGAGTTAATACCTAAGCTTTTCAAACTTTCATCTGTTGTAATCATTTTTCCAGTTGGTATTATTATCCTCAAAAACCCCTTGCTATTCAGCTACCTTGAGTCTGGGAACCCCTCATCCCTGACTTAAAAGCACGGGAGTTTCAGCATTTTTCTTAATAATAAATTATCGTCAACTTTACAAATAGTTAAATATTCTTACACCTTAATAGTGGTGGTCTCTAAATCTACAAGCGAAAATAGAAGAGAGGGGCTATGTAAGGAAAGCCTGACATTTAGCTAGGAGCCTGTTATAAGTGATTTTACCTATTGAAAAAAATACATACGAAACGAGAACTCAAGAAATAGCTAGGGAAATTCTCTCTGCAACCCAGGACACGGGAAATCTCTTCTCTGTTTTGCGGGAACAAATGCGCTGGGATGATAAATTGCTAGCATGGGCGATGAGCAATCCAGGATTAAGGGTACAGTTATTTCGCTTTATTGATACTCTCCCTGCCTTGCAAAGTAAACCGGAAATTGCCGCACATCTCCAGGAATACTTGGGAAATGAGTCTGTAGAGTTACCAGCAGCACTCAAAAGTTTGTTGAATTTTGCCAATCCCGATTCCATGCCGGGACAAGTAGCAGCTACCACAGTTTCTACGGCTACGGAAACCCTAGCCCACAAGTATATTGCCGGTGAAAATATTAAACAAATATTGAAAACTCTGGAAAAACTGCGGCAAGATAAAATGACTTTTACCGTAGATTTACTAGGTGAGGCGGTAATAACGGAAACAGAAGCCCAATCTTATTTAGAAAAGTATCTGAATTTAATGGAACAATTGGGATCAGCAGCCAAGAAATGGAAGCATGTTCCCCAAATTGATGAAGCTGATGGTGAAGGGTTAGCAAAAGTCCAGGTTTCTGTGAAGTTAACAGCCTTTTATTCCCAGTTTGATCCATTGGATGCTCAAGGTAGTGAAGCAAGAGTCAGTTCCCGTATCCGTACTTTGCTTCGTCGCGCCCAGGAGTTGGGTGTGGCTGTTCACTTTGATATGGAACAATATATTTACAAGGATATTACTTTTGAGATTTTGAAGAAGCTCTTAATGGAGGAAGAGTTTCGCAGCCGCACTGATATTGGGATGACTATTCAAGCATATCTGCGGGATAGTGAACAAGATGCCAGAGACTTGATTACCTGGGCTAAACAACGGGGTTATCCGGTGACAATTCGTTTGGTGAAGGGAGCTTATTGGGATCAAGAAACTATTAAAGCCCAACAAAAGCACTGGCCCCAACCAGTTTATGATCACAAGCAGGCTACGGATGCCAATTTTGAAAACATTACTCAATTATTGCTAGAAAATCACCAATATGTGTATGCTGCTATTGGTAGCCATAATGTGAGATCCCAAGCAAGAGCGATCGCAATTGCTGAGGCTTTGAATGTTCCTCGGCGTTGTTTTGAAATGCAGGTACTCTACGGGATGGGGGATAAGTTAGCTAAGGCTTTGGCTGATAAGGATTATCGGGTAAGGGTTTATTGTCCCTATGGTGATTTGTTGCCGGGGATGGCCTATCTAATTCGGCGTTTATTGGAGAATACGGCGAATAGTTCCTTTTTAAGGCAAAATTTGGAGAATCGTCCCGTTGAAGAACTTTTAGCGCCACCAGAGGAATTATCTAACGTAGAGAACCTCCCCCACTCTCCCACTCCTTCACTCCCCCACTCCTTCATCGGTGTTGCAGATACGGATTTTGCTGAGGAGGCAAAAAGAAGGGAATTTGAGGAGGCTTTGTTAAGGGTCAAAAGTTTGTTGGGTAAGAAATACTTGCCTCTGGTGAATGGGGAGTATGTGCAAACTGAGGATGTGGTAGATTCAGTGAATCCCTCTAATTTTACTGAGGTAGTTGGTAAAATTGGGCTCTTGAGTGTGGAACAAGCTGAAGAGGCTATGCAGGCTGCTAAGGCGGCTTTTCCTAGTTGGCGGAAGACTCCGGTTAAGGAACGGGCTGGTATATTAAGGAAGGCAGGGGAGTTGATGGAATCTCGCCGCGCTGAGTTATGTGCCTGGATGGTGTTGGAAGTCGGTAAGCCGGTGCGGGAAGCTGATGGGGAGGTGTCGGAAGCGATCGATTTCTGCCACTATTATGCTGATCAGATGGAACGGTTAGATGAAGGTATTATTTACGACATTACTGGAGAAATAAATAGATATATTTATCGACCTCGCGGCATTGCTGTGGTGATTTCTCCCTGGAATTTTCCATTAGCGATCGCCACGGGGATGACTGTAGCGGCTTTGGTGACAGGGAATTGTGCTCTGTTGAAGCCTGCGGAACCATCTGCGGTAATTGCGGCCAAGATTGGGGAAATTTTGGTGGATGCAGGTATACCTAAGGGTGTATTTCAATACGTACCTGGTAAGGGTTCTCAGGTTGGTGCTTATATGGTGAATCATCCGGAAACCCATGTAATTGCTTTTACTGGCTCCCAGGAAGTTGGTTGTCGGATTTATGCTGAGGCGGCGGTGTTGCAACCGGGTCAAAAGCATATGAAGCGGGTGATTGCTGAGATGGGTGGTAAGAATGGCATTATCATTGATGAAAGTGCTGATTTAGACCAAGCTGTTGCCGGGGTGGTACAGTCAGGGTTTGGTTACAGTGGACAAAAATGCTCTGCTTGTTCGCGGGTGATTGTGCTGGAACCTGTGTATGATGCCTTTGTGCAAAGATTTGTGGAAGCGACAAAATCCCTGAATATTGGGGAAGCGGAGTTACCCGGTACTCAAGTGGGGCCTGTAGTTGATAGTAAGGCACAATCCCGCATCCGGGAATATATTGACAAGGGTAAGGCGGAAGCAAAGTTAGCTTTGGAGATGTCTGCACCGGAACATGGGTATTTTGTTGGCCCTGTTATCTTTACCGATGTATCCCCCAATAGTACAATTGCCCAAGAAGAGATTTTTGGCCCTGTGGTGGCGGTAATTAAGGTGAAGGACTTCCAAGAAGCCTTGGAAGTGGCTAATGGGACGAATTACGCCTTAACTGGGGGACTTTTCTCCCGTACTCCTTCCCACATTCAGCAAGCACAAGAAGAGTTTGAAGTGGGGAATTTGTACATTAACCGGACAACTACGGGGGCGATTGTATCAAGGCAACCCTTCGGTGGGTTTAAGTTGTCGGGGGTTGGTTCTAAAGCAGGGGGGCCCGATTACCTGTTGCAATTTCTGGAACCGCGTACAGTGACGGAGAATATTCAGCGTCAGGGTTTTGCACCAATTGAGGGTGCTGAGTAGGGTATAAATTAGGGATTGGGGCGCAAGCATTGTGCCCCTACATGTATCACGATTTTGGTGAATTGGGGTGAGGTTCTATTTTATGTATTGATAGTCAGAAGTTCTGATTTTTCTGGAATAATACAGAGATTAAATGTATCTGCTACCAAACCTGGGTTCAGAAATAAATAGCGCAATGAAAAAAATCCTGATTTTAGCAGCTAACCCCACAAATACAAATCAGCTGCGCTTGGATGAAGAGGTGCGAGAAATCGAAAATTCCCACAAACAAGCCACGAATCGAGAAGAGGTGGAAATCATCAGTAAATGGGCGGTGCGGGTTGATGATTTGCGTCGGGAATTATTGTACCACAAGCCGAATGTTGTTCACTTTTGCGGTCATGGTGAAGGGGATGATGGTTTGGTGTTGGAGGATGACAATGGACAAATGCAACTTGTAAGTAATGAGTCTTTGGGGGAAGTGTTAAAACAGCATTTGAGTTAAGTTACTTGGAACTGGACGAACAAACCCAGAAAATCGCTGCTATCTTAAGCCTATTTACAGAAAATATTTTTGCTTGGGAATGGGTAGAATCTATAGTTAATTCTCTGAATTGGGAGCAGGATAAAGCTAACACAGCCCTAGAACAACTTTATCAACGGCACTTGGTTAGTTATTCTGAAGAATCAGATACATATTACTATCAACTCCATCCTCTAATTCGCAAGTTTTTACAAGAAAAGTTAGAAGAGTTTGCAGCAGTTAATGAGTTCAAACAAGCCTTTGTTAGCGTTTTTATGGAAATTGCTCAATCAATTCCAGAGTCACCAACTTTAGAATTTATCAACTCAGTTAAAAAAGCTATTCCCCATTTAACAGAAATCGCTGGAAATCTCACCGATGTAGTCAGTAAGGAAAATTTACCTTGGGCTTTTATTGTTTTAGGTGAATTTTATGAAGCACAGGGTTTATATGCATTAGCAGAACCTTGGTGTCAGCAATGCGTATCTACAATAAAATTACGCTTGGGAGAAAATCATCGTGACTATGCAACCAGCTTGAACAATTTAGCTAATGTCTACTTCTACCAAGGAAAGTACGAACAAGCACAACCCCTTTTCATCCAAGCATTGGAGTTAAGAAAACAGCTACTGGGAGAAAATCATCGTGACTATGCAACCAGCTTGAACAATTTAGCAAATCTCTACTCCTGCCAAGGAAAGTGCGAACAAGCACAACCCCTTTTCATCCAAGCATTGGAGTTAAGAAAACAGCTACTGGGAGAAAATCATTCCTCCACTGCAACCAGCTTGAGCAATTTAGCAGAATTTTACCGCTCCCAAGGAAAGTACGAACAAGCACAACCCCTTTACATCCAAGCATTGGAAATTGGAGAACGGGTTTTGGGTGCAAACAATCCCCTATATGCAATCAGCTTAAACAATTTAGCTTATCTCTACTCCTGCCAAGGAAAGTACGAACAAGCACAACCCCTTTACATCCAAGCATTGGAAATTGGAGAACGGGTTTTAGGTGCAAATCATCCCCATACGGTGACTTATCGGGAAAACCTGGAAAATTTACGCGCACAACAGCAAAAAGGTGGGGATGATTCTTGGTTGGGGAGTTTGACAAGGTGGTTTTTGGGGTGATGTTTGTGGGGTTCAGCTCCCCATCAATTACTTCCCCACATTCAAGTTACTCAATGGGGATAACAAATGTAAATAATCCAGTATTTTCTTGGCAATAAACATATATTTTTCGCATTATGATGTAAATACTACGTAAATATGTTGTTTGTATCCTCTGTATTTAATTATTGTACGTAATATATAAGACGTATGTTGTCAGTATTTATATTTATAGAAACTGGTCTTCAACCATAGGGAACTTCTGGACTAAGAATTAACTGATAACTCATTTATCAAAACCCAATCGCTGCTTCACATCCTCCCAAGTTGAACCCTGCTGTGGATTTTGACGATGTAATTCTAAACGTCTATCTAATTCTTGTTTTTGACTTTCACTTAAGGGAAATTCTGAAGTATCACATTCAACCAGAATACTATCCCATAAATCTTCAGCTAGTTGTATGCGTTCGGATATACTTAATTCGGAAATATCAACTTTTAATATAGGGTGCATGGTTATTTGTTTAAAAATCTACTGTTGAACCTGCTTGGGTAACTAAATCAATCATTTCTGGCGGAGATTTATCTGCAATTACCGCTAGCAGATTTACTGCTTTTGTTAATAAGCGATAGCTATCTTCAAAAGTGTTTTGACTGGGTAATACAATCTGGATGGGATTTCCTGCGTCATCAGCAGCACCTTGAAATACTAATAAACGCGGGTTGGGATGGTTTACTATTTGCCAACCGTTTTCGTGGAGATAGGTGACAACATCGTTTATTTTGAGAGTATGGATTTGTAATTCCTCTGGGAGAATTTGTTTCGTCATCACCAATCTCCTGTTTTTACCTTCTCTATTAAATCTAACAACGATTCTGGAGTTAGGCGTTGCTGTCGAGGTATCTTAATCCTAACACTTTGCCGATTGGTTGTTGGTTTACCACTTATATATTCCCAGTAACAACTACCACGCAGACGCATTTCATCCTCATCATATATCAACCACTGGGATGAATCCGCAGGTAAAGTAAACAGAATGAGGATACAAGGTACAGCCATCCTGAAATTACGTCGAATGACTAAATCATTGTAGGTTTTGGCTTCTAAATCATAAATAACTGTATTATCATCTCGTTGCCATTGGGTTGAAGCTTTTAATTGGAAACTTAGGGAAAAGCCAGACTCGACTCGTCGATTTTTGCGAATAGTAATTTCATCAAAGTTACCGTCTACTCCATAATCGTATTCGCGGATAGAAAGATTTAAGCCAGCTTTACCTGCGATTGCTCGAATATAGGCTCGACTTAATGATTCAAGAATATGGGGTTCGGTCAACACAAAATTATAGGAGTTTGATGTAACTTTGAATCATACCTCAATTGAATACTATTAAGCTAGACCAACGATAGTAATATGATTCTAAGAGAAAATGTGATTCGGTTGTAACACAGCAAATATTTCTGTAGTGTTGGGGATATTGCGATCGCATTTGTAAAATCGGCAGTTCTTGGAATACAACTAATCAGTTTTCCACTCAAATTCGGGAATATCAGCACTGATCATAATATTACGCAAAGTTCCAATTGGTAAATCACGACCTTTGTGATACGGTACAATTACTTGCAGTTGGCGATCATCATTTCGCCATTTGCGATGACTACCTTTTTGAGAAATCAATTCAAACCCGTAACTTTGTAAAATTCTTTCCACCTCATCTGCACCCATCCGTCTGATACGAGTCATCCAACTGTAACCTCACGAAACATTGCACCCGGTGCGATTTGAATTGAATCAGCTTCAAGATATAGTTGAATTGCTTCGCGGATATTTTCTAAAGCTTCTTCTTCGGTATCTCCTGCGGAGGTACAACCAGGTAGTTCAGGACACCAAACAGCCCATTCTCCTGTTTCTGGATCGGGTTCGAGAACTACTCGCCATTTCATATTCAATATGCGTCCTTTGGGCTTACAATTATATCTATTTCTGACTATAATTATAGCTATTTTTAGCTATAAATTAATTACCCTTAGTGGTTCGGAGAGATTGGGATTGCTTCCTTACGTCGCAATGACGGTTGTGGGGTTTGGTGTACGATAGCTTAATTGTGATTCATTAAATCATTCAACTGTACGCACCATGGGAGCATGACCAAAGCTGACAGCAACATCATAACCAATTCGCATGGTAAATAATCTAGCGTTGGGACTCTTCTGCTTTAGCCTTAATGCTGATTCTACACCAGTTTTATCAATTCCATATTCGCCAGTTTCAGCATCAATCACAATCATCTTACCAATATTATCACCATGCTCAACTTGTTGGCGAATCCCATGTTCGTAAAATTGTTTGGCTCTTTGGGCGACTTCCTCTATAGTCCAAAAAAGAGCTTCCATAATTACACCTACTTTTAGTCTAGTATTTTTCTATATTCTCATTATGATGATTTTTTTGGAGTCACTTCAAATATCTTTTGAGATCGATAAAAACAAACATCAAATTCCATAAAAAAGTTTGCTTGTCCCAACAAGAGCGGAATCTGAGTAGCCTGCGTCCAAGCAAATACCAATCTAACACTCGGAAATTGCCCAACAGTCCCAGATAAAATTAACACTCGTGCTTCAAACTGAGCTAAGTTACCAGATAATTGAAGCACTGTTGTTTATTCTTCCCAAACTGCTCCTAATTCAGCTCCAATTTGATAGGGAAGAACGTTTACCATCGCTCCCGTATCCAGAAGCCCAATAACTTCCTGTGATTTTTCCCTATAATTTAACGTCAGTGGCAAAAATGGCTTAAAGCTTGCTTCCCCCAAACTGCTATCGCTTGAAACAAAAGAATATCTCCCTGGGTTACTCATGATTTAAGGAAGTTTCAGCATTCAAAGCCTCTAACATGATATTGGCAGCCCCTACCGCGTCATAGGGAGACCAAACTGGATAGGATACACCAGATTTTATCAGATTATTTTCTTCATTTGCTAACTCGGCAGCCAAAAGTTGAATAACCTC
This sequence comes from Calothrix rhizosoleniae SC01, assembly GCF_900185595.1. GTDB lineage: Bacteria > Cyanobacteriota > Cyanobacteriia > Cyanobacteriales > Nostocaceae > Calothrix_A > Calothrix_A rhizosoleniae. The sequence goes on along the minus strand of NZ_FYBH01000064.1, from coordinate 4,955 downwards.
AAGTTTATCTACGCGATTAAGTTTGCGTAACTGTTCCACTAACTCAGTAGATAGCATATATAGTTTAATTGCCTAGAGGATAAGCTATTTTTGACTACAATTATAGCTATTTTGAGCTATGACTTAATTGTCGCTGAGATAAAGATAATGTGAGCAATGGCATTTGTTTGTAGTTGGGGGTGTTGTGATCGCTTCCTTATGTCGCAATGACATATTATTTTAGATATTGCTCGTTCCCTTTGTTCACAACTCATATAATGCAATATAAACATCACCTGACAAATAAATTAGCAAAGCTAATCCTGACAACTTCTCTTTGCTGTTTACCCCTACTAGGTTGTAATAATCAGCAACAAGTAAATCAAAAAAATCAAACATCACCACCCGCAAAACCTTTATCATTACAAACCTCATTACCACAGCCTGAGAACTATTTTCTCGACAATCAAATTTGGGGTGAAACTGGAGATAAACAGAATTTACTCAGAGCAATTGACTATAGTTTAAGCTATCTGCAAACACCAGAGGCAAAAGCAGCTTATCAAAAATATATTATTCCCGAAATCACGCGAGAAAAAGTAGAAAAAAGCCTGAAGAGATTTCGGGAATTAGTTACCAATTCCCAAAATGCTCAAGAATTACAAGCCAAGGTTAACCAAGAATTTGTATTTTATAAATCTATTGGTTCTGATAATCAGGGTACTATTTTATTCACAGGTTACTACAAACCAATTTACCCAGCAAGCCGCCAAGCAACAGAGGAATATCCCTATCCCATCTACCGACTACCCAACGATTTTACAAATTGGGAAAAACCCCATCCCACCCGTTTAGAATTGGAAGGTGAAGACGCATTACAGGCTGATAAAAGTAAACTCAAAGGCTTAGAATTATTTTGGTTAAAATCCCGGATGGATGCTTTTATTGCTCAAGTCCAAGGTTCTGCTGTTTTGAAATTTCCTGATGGAACTACTACTACAATTGGTTATACAGGAAATACTGACCACGATTATATCAGTTTAGGGAAAGAATTAATTAAAGATGGAAAATTATCAGAAAAAGGAATCACTCTAGAAAAAGTTCTCAATTACTTTAAAGAAAATCCCCAAAGCCAAAATATTTACTTACCCAGAAACCCTCGTTTTATTTTCTTTAAAGATACCAAAAATGATCCTGCAAGCGGTAGTCTCAGTGTCCCAGTTACCCCAGAAAGGTCAATTGCTACAGATAAATCCTTAATGCCTCCCGGTGCATTAGCCATAATTCGCGCCCCTTTTCCTTTTATTAATCAAGGTAAAATTGAACAGCGTCTTGTGAGTCGTTACGTTCTCGACCAAGATACAGGAGGTGCAATCAAAACTCCTGGTAGAGCTGATTACTATATCGGTGTAGGCAAACAAGCAGGCGATCGCGCTGGTGCTATCGTTAATAAAGGTGAGCTATATTATTTATTACTAAAGGATTGACCAGAGTTAGGTGATATTAATAACTGATAGCTGATAATTGAGAAGTGTAATCACTTCCAGATTAGGGATGCAACCAAAGGGGTAATCATGAAAAAACGAACTCTGGGTAAATCTGATGTACAAATCACCCCCATATTAATGGGTACTTGGCAAGCTGGTAAAAGGGGATGGCCAGGTATTGATGATAATGACTCAATTAAAACCATTAGAGCTGCGGTTGAGGCTGGAATTACCACCATTGATACGGCTGAGGTTTATGGTAATGGGCATTCAGAAAGAATAGTTGCCCAGGCTGTATCTGATATACGCGATCGCGTAGAATATGCAACAAAAGTGTTTCCTAATCATCTTAAATATGAGCAAGTTATTGAGGCTTGCGATCGCTCTCTGAAAAACCTGAATACAGACTACATTGATTTATACCAAATTCATTGGCCTGCTGGTGCTTTTAATAGTGAAATTGTACCCATTGAGGAGACAATGAAGGCTCTCAATCAACTCAAACAGCAGGGAAAGATTAGAGCAATTGGTGTTTCTAACTTTTCTCGGGCTCAATTAGAATCAGCCGCTCAGTATGGACGGATTGATAGTTTACAGCCCCCCTATTCTCTGTTTTGGCGGTATGTAGAACAGGATGCCGTACCATATTGTATTGAACATAATATCTCTATTCTTGCATATTCTTCTTTGGCCCAAGGATTACTGACCGGAAAATTCGCTCCTGGACATCAATTTGCCACCGATGATAACCGAGCTAGTAATCGTTTGTTCCAAGGAAAAAATATGGAGAATGCCCAAGCTGCTTTAGTTAAATTACGCCCAATTGCAGCCAATCATAACTGCACCTTAGCTCAGTTAGCCTTAGCCTGGTTAATTGCTCAACCCCAAACAAATGCAATTGCTGGTGCTCGTTATCGTGAACAAGCTGTGGCGAATGCTCAAGCTGCATCTGTGCAACTATCTACAGATGAATTACAAGAAATAGATCACATTGGACGCATGGTTACTGATAATTTGGATAAGAATCCTGTGATGTGGAATTTTTAAGGACAGATAGATAGGGGAGCAGGGAGCAGGGAGCAGGGAGCAGGGGAGAAACCCCATATATAAATATAGGGGCTTGAAATTTTGTTTTGCTACGCTCCACAGCAGAGGAAAAACGTCATTCCTCAATGCAAAGAGCACCTTTACCCCCTGCTTCTTCTGGTCAATCAGGTTTTTTGTTGGTGGCATTTGGAGGCAAAATTAATATGCTCCCTTGCGCTTGCAATCTAAATCAAACGCTAAAACCCTGATTATTTCGTTCTGCATTTTTCCTAACTCGATTTCAAATGGGCGAACCGGGAGTTATTACTTATTATTTATTACTTATTACGTCTTTCTTGCCAATCGACATAGAAGAAGAGAATTGCCAGCAAAATATAGCCAACAGCCCAAGGTGCACCAGTTCCCCAGCCTAAATTGACAACCGTATCTGCAATAGTCCAACGATAACTATGCATCAACCCAACCCAGGAAATTATAGCTGCGATCGCAGACCAATAGGCAGCTTGGCGAAACTTGCGTTCAATGATATAAACTGTGATGCCAGCTAAAATCATGGCAGAAAAAATAAACCCTTGCTCAAGGGCAAAAGCCCCATCAATAAAAGTATCACTCAACTTAAACTTCTCTATTAAAGCTGGTGTCAAAGGATTTTCTGGAGTCCCCAAACCTGCTGCCCGCAAAGCATTTTTCGCAATTAAAGCACCCCAACCAGCAATCCCCGGCAATAAACCAACAACCACAGCCGGTGCATGGTGGGATGGTGTAGCAGTAAAGCTTTGAGCAACAATCACAATCCCAATCCACAACACAATTGCCATCCCGGCTTCAATCGGTACACAATAAGCCAGTATTGCCACAGTTCCAGTTAGGCAAAGTAAAGCCATAATGATACCATTGAGGATAGAGTAACCAACTCTTGCTCCCAAAGCTTTCCAACCAGGATGACCAATATAAATAGTAGTTGGAAAACAGGAACCACAAATAGCAGCAACTAATGTACCCATACCATTTACTGCTAGACAGGGAGCAGCAGGATAATCATCACCAGCAGCAGCTGCACTTTCTAAATTTTGCAGACTGCCCACAAGATTAAATAACCCCATTGGTAGAATGATACTGAAATAGTCCACCAAAACTAAACGACTATCCCATAATTTTCCCAGCCACAATCCTGGGAAATAAAACCCAATTGGTTGTAGGGTAGCGGCAAACTTAGCTGGCTCCCAGGCGACTAAACCTGTTCCCCAAGCCAGGGCAATTCCTAAGATAACGGACAACAATCCACCAGGTATGGCAAATCGCACTCGCCCAAAATAAGTCAGCAGAATCACACCAAGGGGTACTAAGCCAACTACGGGACTGGCAAAGGTACGAAATAGAAAACCAATGGCAATAAAAGTGATGGCAATCCCACTCAAAGTGGAAAGTAGTGCAGCACGTGGGGCGAGGCGGCGCAGTGGCTCTCCTAACCAAGCTCCAGCAAATTCTATCAAACCGGAACCAAAGCAAGCTACCAATCCTGCTTGCCAAGCTAATTCAGCAGCTTGTTCTCCAGATGCCCCACCAGAAAGTGCCGCTAATTTGACAGGCAACATCACCAGAAAAATATAGGCAAACAGACTGACGGTGTTAATTCCATAGGGCAAAGCAGTTATATCATCCCGTTGTTCCCGTTTACCTTGTTCTTTAGCTAGCCTTGCATAATAAAAGTTACCGACAATCAAACTTAAAGCAAGTCCTGGTAAAATGCGCCCATAAACTAAGGTGGCAGAAAAGCCCAGCACTCCTTGGCATAAATTGACAATCAATAAAATTTGAATAAAGTTATCCAGTACCAGCCCAAATAAGCCATCAATGTCTCTGCGGACAAACCAACGGGGTACTCTGGTTGTAGGCATTTCCATTTACTTTGCCGATTTTTTGTCATCCTGTTGCCGCTTTCAGAATACCAGCAAAGTGAACTTATAAGTAGGTAGGCGTAAAAAATTGTCGTTTGGATAAGGCAGGGGGCAGGGAGCAGGGAGCAGGGAGCAGGGAGCAGGGGGCAGAGAGAAAAGAGTTTGGGTGATTTTTGCATGGATGGCAATATCATAAGTAATTAGGCGGAAGTAATCAGGCGGACAGGATATTACTTATTACTTATTACTTGCCCGTAGCGCTATAAATGATAAAGCTGGCGAGCATTCTCCCTTAAAATTGCTATAGCTATTGACTCAGCTTCCTTAACAATTAAATCCCCATCTTGCACAGCATCATCTAATACTTGACCTAAAATTTTTCGCCCCCTGAATGCACCTAAATAATACAAATCAGGAATCATATGAGCATCGGAAGCGTACATCAATTTACTAGTAGGTGCTAACTCTATTAATTGCTTGACTACAGATAACATTCCAGCACAACTTAATGAAGGTATAGCTAAACTAAAATCTATATAAATAT
>NZ_FYBH01000213.1 GCF_900185595.1 Calothrix rhizosoleniae SC01 | reverse complement strand
CTTATCTATCAGTATCTTGTCTTCCGGGGTAAGATTACTGCTGGGCATTACCAAGGATAAGTAATACCATGTCCGGTTAAATACTTATCATTAAGACTGCAAGGGGGCAGGGAGCAGGGAGAGAAAGAGTTTGGGTTATTTTTGTATAGATGGCAATATCAGATCCCCGACTTTTTTAAAAATCGGGGATTTAACCAAGTTTGGGGGTAAATTCCCCGTTGCAACGGGGTTTATCTTGATGAGTAATCAAATCAAAAATGCGATCGCCAATTGCAGCTTTGACTACATTCTCTGTATCTTTGCAGTCTTTTTATGATCAAACAGTCCAATTCACCCAATCTTAAGGCTTAGGGTAGCAGGTAAACTGACGGCATTAGTGTTCATCTTATCAGTATCAATAGCAGCAATATCTTTCTCAATTTTAGTTTGCTCCTCATCTCTATTATTACCGCAATGCGATCGCTCTGCTTGAAGTGATAATAATGTAGCTACAAGACTCAAAATAGACAAAATATATACCCTTAAATTCCGAAAAATTAAAAAAAATCCTCAGTGGAAATTGCCGGATACATACTTGCAGTTGTATGAAGATCAAGGATTTCGCAAACAATGGGTGATCGCCGAAGGCGGGCACTTCGTACCATCGCAAATTTTCTACAGGTTTACATTTTTCGTTGAACTACCCTTAAATGGCTTATTGTCATTATCAAGAATGAAAATATGATAACCATCAAGTTCTTCTTGATTGTCGGAATCTTGTAATACTTGGATTTGTTTCTCAATTTCACCTCTACCACCCAAGGATTTAACTGAATATCCAGAAATTAAGTCACCAACAATGATGGGTATAAAATCTTCATCTGTATTACCTTCAAGATATATGATTCCTTTGTTGAACAGAATGTCGGAAGTCTTAATACCAAGACATTTAAGAGCGTCATGTGCCTCTGAATCGTCTTTTTTTAGTATTTTTGTTATATTGTTTGCATCAATTAAATGAAGCAAGTGTAAGCTTTCATCATCCTTAGTTGTAGATAAAATTTCAGCTGAATGAGTGGTGAGAATTATTTGTATTTTTTTACCTTTAAAAATTTTTGTATTTAAGAATGGAATAATATTTCTACAAACTGCTGGATTTAAGTGTAATTCTGGCTCGTCTAGCAAAACAATTCCCTCATTATCTAATGTTTTCATTAGTAAATAGAATGTCATTAGCAAGCCTTTTTCACCACTACTCAAAAAATCAATATCGTAAATAGCACCACTATCTTTCTCTTTAATTAGTACAGATAGTCTCCCTGTTTGGGTTTCAAGTTTTATTCCATGAAGCTCTTTCCCAGGCAATAATTCATCAAAAATTAATTTAAAATCTTGTTTAACACTCTCAACATCATTATTGTTTATCATTAACATATTTAAAAGTGTTGTTTTTAATCTTTGAAACTTAAATTGAGGATTAATACTATAAGATTGCACTTGATTATTAACATCACTTTGCCCCAACTGAATATTAGTATCACCTAAAGGCATTGTCCTGTCGGGTGGAAAATATGAAAACTTAGTAATGTTATAATTTTTAAATTGCATTAAATATGAAATAGTCTCTTGATCAGAACTATTATCTCCGCTTACTTGACCATTTGCTCTAAATATGAGGTTAACATTGCAAATTGGATTAGATTTTAATTCACTAATTTTTTGCTGTGTTTTTATTTTGATATCTTGAAGTTTTTCATCTCCTTCTTTTGATGAGATATAACCAATTAAATCAAAAGTGTTCGTGCTTGTTGTAGGTAATTGCCTCTGAAGTCGATGCATAGAAAATTGACTGATAGATTTTTCCAAAAATTGGATTTCAGTTTCAGACAAACAAAATTCTAAATTAATAGCGATATCTTTTCGAGAATCATTAGCAAGATTTTTATATTGGATGGTTCTTAAATGAGGGGAGAAAATTCCCATATTTTGTAGTGTTGTCTGCGCCTCATTATTCATAGTTGGTAACAATATCGCTTTAACAAGTCTAATTGCATCAAGTATTGTACTCTTACCAACGCCATTAGGTCCAACTATTGTATTAATGGATTCCTTTAAATCAAATTCTATAAAATCAATCTTTCTAAAATTATTTATCAATACTTTCTTTATATACATATTTTTTCTCTTTAATATCGATAAAATGGAATCTAAAAGCAAAAAGGTGATGCTCCAGAGGAGCCGTTACGCGATCACACCTCCACCAATCAAAATGTGATCACCTATCGTTTTAGCCTAAAAAAAGGTATAATCTAGATAATTACCCTGATTATACCCTACGCTAAAATAAGCATAAAAGCCTTTTGCCTACGTATTTACACTCTATTCAACTGTAACCGATTTTGCTAAATTCCTCGGCTGATCCACATCTAAACCGCGCCGCGCCGCAATATGATAGGCCAATAGTTGCATGGGAACCACCGTTAACAGAGGAGATAACAACTCATCCACCTCGGTGACGGGAATCATATCATTAAACACATCCGCCGCCTCACCATGATTTACCGGAGTTACCCCAATTAACCGGGAATCCCTAGCTTTAGCTTCCTGAGCATTAGAAATCACCTTTTCATACACACTACCAGGAGTTGCGATCGCCACCACTGGCACTTTAGCATCTAACAAGGCAATGGGCCCATGTTTCATTTCACCGGCGGGATATCCTTCGGCGTGAATGTAGCTGATTTCTTTCAATTTCAACGCTCCTTCTAAGGCAATGGGAAAGTTAATTCCTCTGCCTAAAAAGATAAAGTCTTGGGTTTCCGCAAATTCATGAGCTAAATGCTCGGTTAACTTTTCCTGGGTTTCTAAGGTAGATTCAATTTCCTTGGGAATATGCCGCAAACCAGCAATAATTTCCGCTAAATTTTCTTGAGGGAGAATTTTACGGCGTTCTGCTAAATCTAACGCCAAGGCGTAAAATGCCATTAGTTGGGCAGTAAAGGTTTTAGTGGCAGCAACACCAATTTCTATCCCTGCCAAGGTATTAATAATATGGGGTACCATATGACCCAAGCTACTTTCTGGACGGTTAGTAATCCCTAACAGTCGCACTTGATACTTAGGCTCTAAACCCTGGCGACGTTCTTTTTCCATACTTAAAGCTGCAAGGGTGTCAGCAGTTTCCCCAGATTGGGTCACGCCAATAGTAAGTGTGTTGGGTATTAAAGGTGCTGGGGCATAGCGGAACTCAGAAGCATACTGTACTTGGGTCGGAACCCCTGCCAATTGTTCTAGTAAGTATTTACCGATTAAAGCCGCGTGCCAACTAGTACCACAAGCTACAATTTGAATTTGCTCCAAGTCTGCATACACCGACTCTGATAAACCGAGATTAATTAAGGAATCAGCTCCATCACCTTCCGAACTAAAATAAGCATCCAAACAAGCCCTCACGACTCCTGGTTGCTCATATATTTCCTTGAGCATGAAGTGCTTGAACCCTTGTTTCTCCACCATCGTCGGACTCAAGCTCAACATCCGCACATGTTTGCGTTGTCTCAAGCCGGCAAAGTTATAAACCTCAACTCCCAAAGGAGTAAGTCTTGCCATTTCTCCATTGTCTAGGGGAAGTACAGCACGGGTATGGGCAATAATTGCTGGAGTATCAGAAGCACAGAAAAATTCCCCTTGGCCAAAACCAATGACTAAAGGAGCTTGTTGACGCACAGCAATCAATTCATCGGGATAATCAGCACAAATAACCGCGATCGCAAATGCTCCTTGGAGTTCGTTGACAGCTTTACGAACTGCCTCAAAAAAGATAACATCAGAATTATCATCTGCTAGGGCTACTTCTTCCTTCAAAAACTGAGCAATCAGGTGAGGTATAACTTCAGTATCCGTTTCCGAAACAAACTCATGCCCTTGAGTCTTTAACTGTTCCCGTAATTCTCGGTAATTTTCCACAATCCCATTTTGCACAACTGCAATCCGCATTGCCATATCCATGTGGGGGTGGGCATTGCGTTCCTCTGGCTTACCATGAGTTGCCCAGCGCGTGTGACCAATACCTATGGGTGCAGGATTTTCCGATTGTTCGATTTTCGAGCGTAGATTGTGGAGTTTACCCTTAGCTCGCACACAATTCAGTTCATCTGACAAAATAGTGGCAATTCCAGCCGAGTCATAGCCCCGATACTCTAATTTTTCTAGTCCAGAGAGTAAAATTTCTGTTGCCGCTTGAGTACCTATATAACCAACAATACCGCACATTTATCACACCACTCCTGAAAATAATTTGTAATTCGTAATTAAGTTTTATTAAGGTGATTTAGACACCAACACAAAAACTGCCACTTTTAGAAGCAAGGAAATTACACCCTGAGAATAATTAAATGAAGGATTGTTTAATCCTCTATTAAGTATAGTTCTTTGTAAAATTTAGCAGTAGCCACAAGGGGTGATGGGATGATGATGAGGTGATTTTTTTCATCAGGATTCCCTTTTGTCTTCTGCCATAGTAGGAGAAAAAGGAGCTACCTGCTCCCCAATAGTATTATGTATTTTTTTAGCAAATGTTTACAAATATTTCGCTACGTAGGCTGGGCATTACCCGTCAATCCTAAAATTTAGGGAAATGCCTACCCTACGATCTAAAAAGTGCTGGCTCTCAAAACAGTGAAAGACTAGCTTGTGGAGAAAATAAAATAAATTTCTCTAGTAAGCAAGTCCCATGCTGCGAGTAGTTTCAGCACCCAAATAAACCCTAATGCTTAGATGATCAGTAGGACAAGCAGTTTCGCACCGCTTACAACCTACACAATCTTCTGTGCGAGGAGAAGCCGCAAGCTGTTGAGCTTTACAGCCATCCCAGGGTACCATTTCCAATACATCAGTTGGACAAGCGCGAACGCATTGAGTGCAACCAATGCAAGTATCGTAGATTTTTACGGTATGAGACATTAAAAGGCTCCTTTCCGAGGTGTGTTCTCTGCGAAGGGATCGTAATCAAAGCTTAGTTTACCGCAGTCAATTAGCTATCGTAAGTAAAAGGCTACATAACTTTAAAGAACGTAATGAACAAAGAGAAATAATAACCTAGTGAAATTGGATAATGTATTTTTTGAATTTATCTCAACTGAAGACTAAAGTCAGTGATCGCTAACTCTAACATAAACTGTAAAGAATCGGTTAGTATCCTAGATAATGTAAGCCAAATTACAAATGCTTATGGAGTCAAATTCTCTACCAACAGAGTTGATTCTCACCCATCCACATCAATCTCTGGGAAGTACAAAACTTGATTGGACACCCCAACCAGGCAATTATTTAGATTTTCAAGGCGAAACCTACGCTGTTTTAGAACGTCATCACAAATACCAGTTAAAATCAGGACGCTACCGCTTACATAAAATAGACCTTTATGTACAATCAGCAAAACGTCCTGATGAAAGAACTTTAGTCAATGGACATTGGGTAATTGGTGATGCTAGTTGTACCTACAATGCCCATTCAGAAATTGTTCGTTGTGCAATTAACCCAGATGGCCCTTGTGAATCATGTCATAATTACGAATATTCAGAATCAAGTTGTGGTAGTTGAAAACCCAAATTATGAAAGGGGTCACAGCTTAGGGAAAAATAAGCTCTAATTAGGGTTTGCTGAATAACTGAAAAATGTTGATTGTTCAATGCTTTGAGGCTATTTGATTGGGAAATAAGTGCAAGGAAATTAGGATTTTAGGTTTAAAATTCTTGCATCTGTTATTTTTTTCGCAAAAAGAATAGAAATCAAGAGGCTGGAACTACTCCCCACTCTCTACTCTCTACTCCCTACTCCCTACTCCCTACTCCCTACTCCCTACCTCACAAGGGTAGTTCACCCTAAAACTTCTCCCAGCTTTAACCGCATACCATTGACAAAATCCCATCCCGATTGAGAACGCTTACCAGCCATTTGCACTTCTCGCAATAGTAATAAACCATCACCAGTTTGGATAATCGCACCTAATCCCTTAGTAATGCTAACTACTTCTCCCGGACTACCCGGCTGGATTGACAAATCTGTAATTTTATGCAGCAAATCTTGCAGTTCTGGTGGTAACTGATCCCAGTATGCAGAACCAAGGGGTCGTGTAGCAATAATTTTCAGATTTTGGTTCCGAAAGCTAGTGACACAATTAGGATACAAGCCGCGGACTCTATTATGGATAGCGATCGCACTTTGTGACCAATTCAATTGATAATCTTCTTTTTTAATTAAAGATGCATAGGTAGCACTGGCATTATCTTGGGGAATCGGCACACTTTCCCCTGTCTCTAACTTTAGTAATGTTTCGAGCAATAAATCAGCACCGATGGCTGCTAACCGAACCGCAACATCGTGGGCATTATCTAGCAAACCGATAGGAGTAGTTGCAGTTAGTAGCATGGCACCTGTATCCATGCCTGCATCCATTAACATGGTGGTAATACCCGTCTCCTTCTCCCCATCACAAATCGACCACTGAATTGGTGCAGCCCCCCTATACTCAGGCAAAATCGAACCGTGGACATTAATACAACCCAACTTGGGCATATCTAGAATTTCTTGGGAAAGAATTTGCCCATAGGCAACTACCACAAATGCATCTGCATCTATTGCTTGGAGTTGAGCGAGAGTTTCTGTATCTTTTTTAATCCTCTGGGGTTGCCATACAGTTATATTGTGGTTGATCCCCACAGTTTTAACAGGTGAAGGAACTAGCTGTTTTCCCCTTCCCCTTGGTTTATCTGGTTGAGTCACAACCCCTAAAACTTCAAAATTTGGAGCATTTAGTAGTTTTTCTAGGGTGGGTACAGCAAACTGAGGAGTCCCAAAAAATACAACTTTCATAGACTGGGCTAATTCACAAAATTATGGATATCACAGTCACAATACTCGAGAAAAACAAAGTACCCCAACCATTTTCCATTTTTACTTTTATTTCTCAGAGTTAAGGAGTAGGTGCAGATTTCCTCATCCAGAGTGGGCAAGTTGTTGAAAATTTTAATCTTTTTTATCAGAAGATGAATAAAAGTGCAACTTGTCAAGCTATAATATGACAGATACTAAACTATGTATCAGTACTTGTAAAATCTGTTGCCAAAATTAGCTGTCAGGACTTTAATTTATTTGGCGATCGCGTAGCGCCTCCCCTTGAGTTACGTTGACCATCAGTCAAGACTTGTAGCTTTATTTCTCAGATCGGGATCTATTTAAGAAACTGTAGTAAATAGTCAAACTAAATTATTTCAGCTTCTATACAGTGATTCTACAAACAAGCTGTGTATCTAGAATTGATGGGTTCAGCAAACTTGATTAAGTGATTGATTTGCCAAACTTTTGACAAAATCCGCACTTCTAACATTCCCTCCATGTGGTTTGTTGTGAAGCATATAAACAAGAGCATCTATCCGTAATAGTAGCTAATTACGTAGTTAAGTTTAAATCTTACTACCAGATGTGGTCACTATAAAAAATGTACCAATTACTGATTATTATCTAGTGAATTTAAGATATAAAAGTTTTATTGGTTAATATAATTGAGAGGATTTAACTAGATAATAGTAATTCCTCTAAGCCTTATGAGATTAAACTATCAGGGCAAAAAACTCCCTTTATTGTATTTGTAAAAAATGTCTGAAATTTTACATTTTTTTTATAGAACCATGAGATGCTTTTAGAACAACAGTTTTAGTTTCTTGTTATACATATATAAATTCCCTGCTTCTATTTCCCTATAGGCGCACCTCCTTACACTCACCACCGCCCTCTAGAGAGTCAAATTATGCTTAAATCCCTTTTATTATCAGGATGGTTCCGGGTGCAATCATTCCTTAATTATTCAGTTATCATGCTACTTGTAGCACCCTTGTTGGTGGTATCAGGCTCGAGTTCTGCTAGGCAATCGCAGGTAAGCAAATATACTCCAATGGAGGGATTATTTGACTCTTTGTCAGAAGACACAACTATTGCCGAGATTGATCCCCAGCAGCTAGCATTTGACTCTGTAGCAAGGGAAAAGCTAATTGGAGATAAGACGAGAACATCTTCAGCAGCTTTCAGAAAAGGTCATCTGCAGGGAGGAAATTTGGCTGCACCCATGGCAATAGCTGTTGTGCGTCCAACATCTTCCATACAGGCGGATGCGATTGATTCCTTGGTAGGAGAAGAACAAACAGATTCATTTTCACAAAAAAATACTCAGCCAGAACCCTTAGCAGCTGTAGAACTTTCACCTGTATTCACACCACCATCTAGCCAGTTACAAGAGCAAAAATCCCAATTGGTGGAAAAATTAAGGGCTTACAAGATTGCATCTGCAGAGTCAAAATCCGTGGAGTCAAAATCAGTCACAGCCATTGCTCTATCAGCAAGAAAGTCTTTACCAAAACCCCAAGAGATGACAGTGGTGAAAGAACTGGATGAAACTCAATTAGAGAAGCAGGAGGATCCAATAGCCAGTCCCCATCCTGTCCCTTGGAAATGGATTACATCTACCCAAAAAGCCATTGGTTCTCAAGGTATTTCTGGAGTCCGTTACTATCGAAGTGTGCCAGTAATTTCTCCCGATGGTCGTTATGCGGTTTACAGCCGTGTGCAACTGCAAGTAGAACCAGAAATGCACAATACTCGGGTAACTAGCATGTTGTTTATTGAGGATCGGCAAACTAAAAAATTAAAGGTACTAAAATCTACTTCCCGAGTTAGGGATCCTCTATTAGAGGCAAAAGCGACACCAGTTAGTTATGTTCCCAATGGCACTATTGACATATTTGTTCCCATTAGCTGGTCAAAAAATGGCGATCGCTTTTTGGCACGAAAATTCCAAGGCTTTATGAATACATCTGATGCTAAGGACAGTGCATTTATTTGGGACAGACAAGATAATAGCACTAACACCATAATCCCCAGCCAGAATCAAGATGAACATCACAAGATATCTGTATTACTGGGATGGAGTAAAATGCAACCCACAAAAGTTATGTTTCGTGCTGGTGAATTAGGTGAAGAGGAATGGCCTTTAGTTACAGTTGCTGATAATGGTACAACAGTGGCAGCAACTGATGCAGATCAACCTGTGGTTTTTGGCGATTTAAATGAAGATATTTGGCAAGGCTCCAAGGTTGCTTATAGATAGTTAGTTAGTGAAAATTGAGTGTGAACAGAAAGCTCCCCGACTTGCTCAAAAAGTCGGGGAGCTTTCTCTTGCCATTTTTACCATGAAATTAGGAATAAAATATCAGACTCATACGT
>NZ_FYBH01000283.1 GCF_900185595.1 Calothrix rhizosoleniae SC01 | reverse complement strand
TAATCACTTCTATTGCGTTTTCTTTGTCTTGATTACCAGCTCCTGGGATGAGCAGCAACGCTTCTACACCTTGTTTATAAGCTTTTTGAAGTTCCTTGGCGGGTTGAAAATTAGATTTAGACAAGTTGTATGTGAATATTTCTCCCCTATTGTTTTTAATGCTTCTTCCAAACACATACCTGAAAGCCTGACTATACTTATTCTCATTATTAAAAAAAATAGCTACTTTTTTTTTCTTTAAAGTCGATATCATATAATCAGCTAAATAAATTGCTGTTTCTTCATCACTGATAGCTGTGCGAAAAAGATAAAGATTATCACTAGTAGAAATTTCAACAGAAGTACTAGTTGGAGAAATAGCTACAAGTTTTCCTTGTTCATAAACCCCGCCTGCAGCAAGGGTAACACCACTAGAGAAATGACCAACTACACCTAGTATTTGTGGATTTTCAACCAATAACTTTGCTATTTCTTTAGCTTTGCTTTTATCATCATCATCATTAGCGATCGCTACCTGCAATAGCCTACCATTAATACCGCCCTTTTTATTAATCTCGTCTTGAGCATGAGCTACACCACGCAGTACTTCTTTTGATTCATCAGATTCTTTGATGGTAGGAGAACTTACAGCTATTTTGAGTGGATTATCCTTCTGATCATCTGGATTATCCTTCTGATAAGCTAAAGCATTATTCCGATAAATTAGTGCTTCTGGATCGTTAGGATTTGGCTTCTGATTCAAATAATAATCAAAAAACTCCATACTCTTGTCATATTCTTTAGAAGCAAATGCTATAGTTCCAGCTTTTTTACAAACATGATTGTCTGTTTTTATATAATTGTCCTGTTTTAATATAAACTTTTCACCATAAACAATCTTCACATTCTTATAATTATTAGCTTGTGCAACATTTTTTTGAGAATATCTACTACATTTTTCTGCTATTCCTTTTGGCGGTTCATCTTCGCCGATAATAGGTAAAAATCTGGCTATTGCTATGCATGAAATAGCTAATATCATTATTCTTAATACCGGCCAATTTATTATAGTTTTTATTTTTTTATCATCTATTAGAGGCTTTTCGATAACTGCTATATCCCCATCTGTAAGTTGTAAAATATCCTGGAAACGCTTCAAATCAGCACGAGTTTTATCCTTTATAGGATATTCACTCTGAATCTTTTCACGAAAAATTTCCTCGTATTGGTGTAATTTTTCTTTGTATTGTCGGAAAGGTTGTAAAACTTCATCCTCAATTCTAGTTGCTTCCTCAGGTGTTATTCCTAACCTATCTCGTAGTAGATTTAATGCTTTACGACCATCAACAGATATTTCATCATTTTGTGCCCAATACTCAACTTCTTTGCGATATATGAGTTTGGGATTATCAATTGGAGCTTGAGCAATCTGTATCTTATAACCTTCTTTAATTGCATATATTTCTGGCTTCATTGCTGGAGCAACTTCTTGAACTTTTGCTTGTGCATATTCATGCAATTCATCAACAGAAATCCAAGCATCTTCATCTTTATCTGCTGCACCAGTTTCTAATCCTTCAACTATGTAGCGGGTATAAGTTGAGATATCCGAGCCTTGTTCTTCAAAAGAGTATTGGGTAGAACTTGAAGATGTCAGAATAGCTCGTCCCTCTCCACCCAATTGGTTTCTAATATCTACAAAGCGATCGCTTTTTGCATTCAATCCATTAGCAAAAGCTCCACTAAAGCAACAATCTAAAATCAATACTTGGCGCTTAGAGCGACTTCTGTTCATAATGTTATGCACAAAGCTAGCTTGCACTGCTGTTGCAGTTAGGAGTTCTCCTTTATTATTTTTGCGGGTATCACAAGTGGCAAAATAAAGGTTACCGGAGTCATCCTTGATACCATGACCAGAAAAATAAAGCAGTACAAGGTCATCTTTTTGCAAGTCTGAAAACAAAATTTCAATGGCTTCCCGCATTGGTTGTGCGTCTGGATTAGCAAGCAGTTTTACATCATCAAAGCACCCAATTTTTGGATTTTCCAACACTTCCTGTATAGCTTCTATATCTTTTTTCGCAGCTGGTAAGCGGGTAAAACCATCTCTATAATCACTGACACCAATGAGCAATGCAACCTTCGCCATATTTTATTTGTCCTTATTTGTAATACTTCCTAGTTTCCATCAACAAACTTTTGAGCTTGTTCCACAGCAGTAATTAATTCCTGCTGACTACTAGCTTTGACTTTCAGTTTTTTCCCGTTTGCTTCAACTTCTAGTTCAATGGCTTTACCAGTTAGTCGCTCCCTAATGAATCCTGCTAGTTGCTTAAAATTCTCAAAACTGACTTCAGCTTGCAGCACACCTAAAAGATAACCCCCTAAAGACTTTGCTCCAGAGGGCATGTCTTTCAATTCCGTCTGTCTGACGTTTTATACTCCATCAATATCTTTTATCTCTTGCAGGAGATTTATTGTTAGTTTTTCTGGCTCCTCTGCTTCTAAATCCGCGTCTTGAACAGCAATTATCAATTTGATATTGGTTTGGCTTAACATATTAGATTAAATTTTGGATACAATGAAATAAGATATACATATATAAACCGTATTTTAACGCAATTATTCCATGATCAGCAGGAGAAATCTGGACAGAATTAAGAGAAAATACAGATTCTCTGATGGGAACTGTCGCGGTTGGTGATTTGCATACTAAGTCAAAAGGCAAGAACATACAGTATATTTAGACAGATTGGTTTATCAGCAATAACTGTGTTGTTGACAACATGATTTGGTTGTAACCAACAAGCTGGAAACAGCTGGCTTGATATAGCGGTTACTCACATTGCTTGTATTAAATCGGGTGCTTGACCAATTTGTACCAATATTTAGGCGGTTTATGGCTAGACTCTCCCAAGAATTAGAGCGATTTTTTTTTGAAGAACAGAAATCACCCGAAGTAAATTTAACAGATATTTTGCTGCTAGGGGGAGAGCGAGTTTTCGGCTTCCTATTCGTAATCTTATCCCTTCCTTCAGCCTTACCTGTCCCCGCACCTGGCTATTCTATACCTTTTGGTGTCCTCATGCTCATCTTGGCAATACAGTTAATTGTTGGTGCGAAAACTCCCTGGCTACCGAAAAAGATGGCAAAACACCCCATCAAACTGGAAACAGTGCAAAGGTTTCTCAAGGCTGGAATTCCTTGGTTGGGTAGAATTGAAGCTGTAACCCGCCCTCGTCTCAGCTTTATTTGTACATCTTTACCAGGTAGGGTGACTATTGGTATAGCGATCGCACTCATGTCTATTTCTATGATGATACCAATTCCTGGTACTAATACTTTGCCGGCGATCGGTATTTTTGTCACTGGCTTTGGTTTACAAGAGGATGATGGTGCAATTACTCTGGGGGGTTTGGTTCTTTGCTTGATGGGAGTAGCTGTAAGTGCTTCTATCGTCATCGCTGTAGCTTGGGGTGGTTCCAGCCTCTTGGATTTGATTAAAGTTTGGTTAGGACGTGGCTAAATAGCTGTAGCATTTATGATTTATTAAAACATCCACTAAAAACGCCGCAATCAATAAAGTACTGCAAATCGGATGTCATTTTATCCTTCATAATTAATAGGGTTTATTATCCTCTGGCTTTGTTTTAAACTCTGGCTTTGTTTTAAACTCTGGCTTTGTTTTAAAAATAAGCGATCGCCTTATCATTTTTTACGGAATATTATTTTTCTTGGATAAATATTAATATTCTGACTGTGGGATGACAAAATGATGTCAAAATCTTGTTAAGACAGAAATTATGCGATCGCTTACCACGACTCCCTAGTTCATACTCTACATGAAAAACTGAATCAAAAATTTTGGTTTACGAGACATGCCTAGAAGAGTTCATCTGTAAATACCAATTACCTTAGTAAATACCAATTACCTTGCATTTACTAAGGTTAAGTTTTGTTTTTTCTTACTGCCTAATACTATTATTCTTTAGATGACAATTATTTCAGTTGTCTCTCATTTTAAATAAATACAAGATATGAATCGACCAAAAAGTCTTAACAATAATTAAAAAGAACATCAATAATCTCAAGCACATTAAAATGATAAGATTCTCATGTGTTTTTTAAACAATGGGATTTATGAAGAAATTACGAATTCTATTCTGTACACCTCCTTATCATCCCTATCATCTTGCAGATGAGAAAGTTTATATTGTCGAGCCCTTGCAATTTGAAGTTCTAAGTTCCCTGCTTGATAAACAAAAGTTTGAGATTGATGTATTAGATTTACGTTTGGAACGTCGTCAAGGAGCCCTGGAAAAAAAACTAGGCTCATTTCATCCAGACATTTTTGTGATGAACTGCTGGACTTTGCACCTGAATCTAGTTAGAGAAGCCTTGCAAAAGGTCAAAGCCTTCGACTCCAATATTATGACACTTGTAGGCGGTGAACATACCCGCATTAATCCCACGGATTTAGCCATCGTTCAAACAGACTTGATTTGGATGGGCGAAGGTTATCAAGGCTTTTACGAGTTGATGAATTATCTTTATGCAGGGGACAGTGAATATCGTAAACTGAACGGCTTAGCTTATCAGGAAGACGGTGTCTTCATCTCCAATGGTCAAACCGTTGTAGACCCCAACTTTGATTTAGATACTTTGCCCTTCCCTGATCGCTCTATCACAAAAAGATATCATAAAAAATATTATCATCTCTGGTGGAAGCCAATTGTGGCCATGCGGACAGCAATGGGTTGTCCGGCTCGTTGCTCATTCTGTAATCTTTGGAAAGTCAATGTCGGTAAGTATTTAGGTTGGAGTCCTGAATACATTGTCGATTATCTTTCCACCTTGGAAGAACCCTACGTTTTATTTGTCGATGACCATTGTTTTGGTGATGTTGAACGTTCTTTTGCCCTAGGTGAAGCTTTATTAAAAAGCGGACTCAACAAACAATATTGCCTCTACAGTCGAGCTGATACTATTACTGAGAATCCTGAACTGATTGAACTTTGGGCTGCTGCTGGACTGAAAAGGGTACGCATGGGCTTAGAGAGCTACTCTGATGAGACTCTAAGTAATATGAATAAACACGCCTCTATTGACCATAGTACTAAAGCAATCAAAATCCTCCAGAAACATGGCGTACTGACAGAAGGACTGTTCCAGATTGGTGTAGATTATACCCCGGAAAATTTCCAAGGGATGCTCAAGTACATCCGTGAGCAAAAAATTGAGGTTCCGAACATCACTGTATCTACCCCCATGCCAGGTACGGTAGAATACACGATGCAAAAAGATCAGATTATTTACAACGAACCCGAATACTTTGATTTCCAACATGCAGTTATGGAAACCACTTTGGATATCAAAACTTTCTGTCACGAGTACAGTATGTTAATGATTCGTGCCCAGCGTCCTCCTCAAGAGCAGATTCGTCTGATGGGATTAGGAAAATTCATCACGAAAATGCCTAATTTCTGGCGATATTTCTGGTCTCTACGGACATCTTACAAACACTATCTGCCAGAAAATCGTGTCGATTCCGGTACTAAGAAAAGGACTGATCTGGAATTCTTACCTTGGGTTAAAAATGATCAGAATCTAGAGCCGAAGCGACAAAAAGAACTAAAAACCATTGAAAAGCTCTATCAAACGGAAATGGCTGGTACTCATAGTTAACCCTTTTTCAACCAATAGAATATCTATTTAACGTCAGTTCGGGTTAAACAAGTGTATTCACCATTAACTGGCTGAAACAACATAAGCACTTTGACAGATACTAAAATCGACCAACCTAGGGTGAGTTACACTCGATTTTAAGCCTATGAACTGGATAATGCCGACATTACTAGATTGAAGCAGAAAACTAATTCCTTAAGTCTATGAATAGATCTGAGCAAATTTAGTTTAATAGTTAAGCAAAAACAAACAACAGAGCTTATACCAATTTGAAAAATGATTGTGACAGATAGAAAAGAAAGGCTTATGCATTAACTCTTTCACAATCCATAATCTAAAATCTAAAATCTAAAATCCAAAATGGTATTAGTTCTTGATCTCTGCCAGGGATTGTCAATTCTTACCCTGACTATTACC
>NZ_FYBH01000057.1 GCF_900185595.1 Calothrix rhizosoleniae SC01 | reverse complement strand
ACTTGCCCTATATCCTTTGAATGAGGCATTTGCTTAAAGATAATTCGGTTTCTACCTTCTGATTTTGCTTGATATAAAGCTTTGTCAGCAGTCAAAATTAAATCCGTAGGTTCAGAATTATAGTTGGGAGTAGTTGTTGCAACTCCTATGCTTAGGCTAACGTAATCACTTACCTTGGAGTCAGCATGGGGAATTTGTATAAGTTGAACTCCTGTTTGCATCCCAGATGCCACCTTAACTGCACCTGCTCCAGGAGTATTAGGCAAAATCACAGCAAATTCTTCACCGCCATAACGTGCAACTAAATCATGAGTTTTCTCAGCTTTACGACCAATTACCCCAGCCACCTTTTGTAAACAATTATCCCCAGCTGGATGACCATATTTATCGTTATAGAGTTTAAAGAAATCAATATCGCACAAAATTAGTGATAAAGGAGATTCGGTTTGTGCTAGAGTCAACCACTGAGAAGCGAGATACTGATCGAAGCGACGGCGATTTGCCAAACTAGTTAAACCATCTACATTCGCTAGATGTTGTAAAGCCTGGTTAGCAGCTTCCAGTTGTTTATATATTTGAGTTTGATGTAGTAGTCTTCTGACACGACGGCGTAATACTGCCAAATGAATCGGCTTAGTTATAAAGTCACTTGCACCAAATTGAAAGGCTTTATCTATTGATTGAGAATCATTTAACCCCGTAATCATTAAAATGGGAGTGTGATCCCAAATCATAGAAAGAAAACTATTTTCTACAGAAGAATCTTTATCTAAGGTCTCAAGAGTGCGGGCTAACTTATTTTTATCGTGTAAAATCAGTTGTTTGCAACAATTAAAACCATCCATTACTGGCATAATAGCATCTAGCAAAACTATATCTGGTCTTTCTTTCTGGTAAGCATCTAAACACTGTTGACCATCAGTGGTATCGATAACGTCATAACCTTCTTGCTCCATGATTTTACGCAAAAGCTTACGGGCGTTTTTGTCATCATCAGCAATTAAAACTAAAGGAGGTCTATTAGATGCTTGTAGAGGGTTAGTGTTAACTGACATAACTTAATTTTTATTTAATAAATTAAATATTAATGTTTAATAACTCGATAAATCTAATTTGCAGCAACTCTCGTACTCAATTTCAATACTGTGATTCAAAAATAGATGTACCTATAAAGATGGTTCAACAAAGGTTCACACCTGGACATCCCAGACATTAAAACTCCATTGGAGAAAAGTATTTAACCTATTCATAACTATTGTGTGTTGAGATTATTACTTATATTGCCCAAATCTGGGAAAATATAACGTCAGTTTGGGTAAAAGATGTTTATTCTACTTTGATAGTCTGAAATAACCAATGTACGTTAATAGATCACAAAATTAAACAACAATATAATCAGAGTTTCAGCCGTTCCCGAACTCATGTTAATTGTTATTGCGATATTTTGCACCGCGAATTATAACCAGTTGCCGACTAAAATGTAAGGTGCCCAATAAAGTGGATGTTGGTAGGCTGGATCCTTTAACATAGCTAACTGGGATTTCCGTAATGCTTCCACTTTGCTCTGTTTGGTATTGTTTAACTCTTCGTAAAACCTGCTCATTAATTTTGCAGTTGCCTCATCATTAACAGGCCATAATGTTGCTAGGGTACTACGGGCTCCTGCCTTGACAGCTATTCCTGCTAAA
The DNA here is from genome assembly GCF_900185595.1 of Calothrix rhizosoleniae SC01. Lineage (GTDB taxonomy): Bacteria > Cyanobacteriota > Cyanobacteriia > Cyanobacteriales > Nostocaceae > Calothrix_A > Calothrix_A rhizosoleniae. Next base: position 32,771 of record NZ_FYBH01000057.1, on the reverse strand, counting down.
CCCAAGGCTGCACGCTTATCCCCTGATGCAGTCTCGCAAGCACTGAGAACTAACATTTCGATCGCCTGTTGGGATTTCTGGTTGTTAATTTGGAGCAGTTGATCTAAGTCCTGGATGTGAATCCGGTTATCCCAAGTCAAAATAAAGGTATCTACTGCTTTAGAGCTAAACTTTCCATGGGTGGCAATATGAATGATAGGGAAAAAATTGGATTGTAAGTTATTTTCTATATTTTCGCGAGTAAATTTCTGGTTTAATAAAACTACACTGGGAATTTTAGATTTGATTTCCTTGAATTCTTTGTTCACATACTCTAGAGGTGAAAAACCTTGCCGTGCTTTAGTTAAACCAGCACCAAGCACCTTAAATTCTTCTCTTTGTTGCAGTTGCTGGGGAGGTAGTAACTTTAGACCTGGAGTCAGACCAATGCTGTACTTTTCTAGTAGATATTGATTCCCATCATGAAGAATTGCCATGGGAATATTTCGTAATACACCATCAAGTACAAATACTAAGGTTTTGGCTCCACTGTTGGCTAAGTCTTTTTCCGCAGGACGAATTAACCAATTATACAGTTCTTTTGATAAGGGCTTAAAGGTAAATCTACTACGGATAACTAAAGTTTTACGCAACTTTTCTACATGTGTCTCCAGCTGTTTCTGAGGGATAGGAGTGGAATAGTGACGTAGTGGTTGATGTGGTAGTTGGAGAATAATGTCTAACCGATCTGCCAAAATGATGGGATAGATGACTGCTGCTTGAGTATCAAATTTATCTATTCCTATGGTTTTTGTATCTAAACAGGCATCACGAAAAAAGTCATCTAACTCAGCTACTTGTAATGACTCAATCACTTGGCGGGCTTGGATGAGATATTTTTGGCTTGGTTCTGATTTTACAGATTTTTGACTAAGTTTTGATGGGTTTGGTTGGAGTAATAAACTAACTAGTTCTCGGTAAACTGGTTCTACACTTTCTCGAAAGGAAAACTGCAAATCTGAATCGACTGTGACTAAATCGCTACGCAGAGATTGCAGGGTTGTTACTGCTTGATTATAAACTGGGATCGCTGCTTGGGTATTTCCCTGGGCTGTAAATATTCTCCCTAACTGCCATTGCCAACGGTAGGTAATTTCCGGTATATTCATGCCTTGGGCTAGCATCAGGGCTTTTTCGGTTAGCTTTTGGGCACTTTCCCATTGCTGAGTCTGTTCGTAAAGCCTACCCAGTTTACCTAGAGCATAGGCTTGAGCTTGCTTATCTCCCAAGGCTTTAGCTTGCTGTTCGCTAGTAGCAATCAATTGGGCAATGGTTGCGATGGTTGGTGAATCTGGAATTTTTGCCTGGTGTAAGCGAATCAAACTTTCGGCAAAATTTAGCTGGGCATAAATCCCACTTCTATTGGGGTTGAGATTTACAATTTCGGTCTGGATTTGACTTCTCAATCCGTGAGCCTGTTCCCATTGCTTGGTATCAATTAAGATGCTCAATTGATTGAGTTGGGCATGGATTTTCAACTGTTGGGAGGGAGCCGTGGAGGCTGCTTGTTGATAGAGTTCCACAGCAGATTTGGTATCTTGTTGTACCCGAGCCAGATTACCCAAATCTATTAATGTAGAGGTAATTTCCCACGGAGATGAGACTTTTTTAGCGATCGCTAAACTTGATTGTAATGCCTGCTGTGCTGCTTCTAATTTCCTGACTAAGCGCAGGTTAACGCCTAGACTACGTAATCCTGATGCTTTGAGGGCAGAATCGGGTTGTTTTTGCAGTATTTGCTCTACTTGTGTGAGGGTGGATAAGGAATGAGTATATAACCCTAAACTCCTCAAACCCTGGGATTTATTGATTAAGCTGCGAATTACCCCAATTTCATTTTTTGCTTGCTTGTAGATATCAGCTGCTGTTTGCCAGGTTTCTACGGCTGCTTGAGATTTTCCTGTGGCTAGTTGGAGACTACCTTGGGTATTTAAGGCTTGAGCTAGAACTTTTAGTTGTTGTGATGAGTATTTACTTTGCTTTTGCTCTAATAATTGTAAGCTATCGGTAATAGTTTGGTTCGCTTGAGACCACAATCCCAATTGCTGATAACCCAAGGAAAGATTATTGAGAACTCTGGCTTGGTTGAGTTTATCTCCTTGGGATTGGTAAACTTTGAGAACCTGTTGCCAAATTTTTATTGCTGTAGAGAATTGCCCTGCTTCATAGTATTCCTTACCTTGCTGTTCTCCTTGGGTTGTATCAGCTATGAATTGACTTGTAGATGAAGGAGATGCAGCTTTTACAGTCAGAGGAAATATCAACCCCGATGGAATCAACAAAGTAGAAATAAGTCCTAATAATAGACAAAATATAAATAGTATTAAACGGCGATGTACCCAAATACTGTATTTTTTCATCATCAGAAAATTATATATATAATATTTATGTCAGATGTCTAATATAAAATCCAAAATTGTTTGACCGAAAAAGAAAAGGATACAAACCCCCAAATTTATTTGTGGAAAAATTAGAACTAATTGTGCTGCGATGCATAAGCACTCTTTCTCAATAAATTCCTTTCTTGATGCAGTCGCTCATGGGGGAGACCCCCAAGACCGCGCTGTTCTCTACATTCATGTATGAGGTTTCTCTCCTGCTCCCGGCTCTCTCGTCTCTTCCTGGCTTAATTGCCATAACAATTTGTTTTAGGTGACCAAGAACTACGGGATTTTGCCTTTGGCGCTTGTGCCGTTAATACAATTTCACCTCGGGCATTGATTACCATTGCTTGAGCCTCTACTAGGGCATGAGAAGGACGGGAAATATTACTAGGTGAAATCGTCGTTTTGGCTAGATTTTGTTGATTTTTAATGGGAGTTGCCTGTAAATCTTGTAAAATGCGATCGCCACTAAAAATATCTTCAGGACTAGGAGCTAATCCCCCCTTCCCCTTAACCATAAATCTACTTGCTACCTGTCCAGGACTAGCAGTACAACCTCGGGCAATCAATTTTGAGGCATCTGTAGTTTTTTCTGGCAATTCAACTAATCCTTGGGATGGATCTACTTCCGGAGACTTGATGTCCACAGCACCACTGACACCAAAAGTAGAACTGGCAGTAATATCACTTATATTAGTTGATAATTCCCGAAATTCTATACCAAATATTCCATCAGTATTAATTTGAATATTACCTCCCCGTCCAATAAAGGCATTGGCAGTAATGTCACTATTCTCTATGGAAGGAGCGAAGATAAAAGTGCTGCTAATGGTAATGTTGCCCCCATCACCGCCAAACAGTTGATTACCAGCAGTAGTAGAAATTTGACTACCATTGCGTAATGATAATAAGTCTTTCAGTTGCAGGTTAATATTGCCGCCAGTGTTACTGCTGGTTTCAGCAGAGATTTTTCCCTCATCTAAGGTTAGGGAATCAGCCACTAGCCGAATATCACCACCAGTTCCCGTTCCCTGGCTATCCACTGCAATCTTTGCCCCATCCCGGATGATAAAGCTGATGGGGTCAATGTCAATTTTACCTCCATTCCCCAGAGAATCGGCTGTGGTGCTGGCAAATATACCACTATCAGTACCTGTAAGTAGAATGCTATCTCTGACTTGCATCATAATATTACCGGCATCGCTCTTACCAGCTGTATTAGTGCGGAATTGTGCGCCATTACTTACTTCCAAGCTATTAGCGATCAAATTAATACTGCCACCTAAACCACCGGTGGTTTCTGCGGATACTTTTGCCCCATTTGTAACTAGTAATTTATCAGTTTTGATATTAAGTTTGCCTGCATTTCCCAAACCTTGAGTTTTAGTAAATAAACCAGTAGTAAACTCTTCCGTAGCTAAATTGCCAATTAGTTGTATATCTGTGGCGTTGATGTTTATTTCTCCTCCCACACCAGCACCAAAGGTAGAGGCAGAAATTCTTCCTCCATCTTGAATCAACAGATTTTTAGTATTCACATTTAAGTTACCAGCAGCTGCATCACCTTGGGTGGAAGTCACTAAAGCACTGGGAAAAACATTTGCACTTATGATTTGAAGGGTATCAGCAGTTACTTCTATCTTGCCAGCATCAGCAAATCCCCTAGTTGCTGCTTGAATTTGGGCACCATTCTCCACTAGAACATCTTTAGCATTAATAATGACATTACCTCCTATACCGAAGTCCCCTGTGGAGGCTGAAATCCTTGCCTTAGAACCTTTGACAGTCAATTTTTCAGTATTTAGGAAAATATTACCACCCTTACCTGTAGCTGGTAGCTCTTTCTGCTTACGTTCAACTTGAGCAAATAAGCCAGTAAAAGCACCATCTGAATCATCCCCTTTCACTTCCAACGACTGGGTCGCAATCACAGAAATACGACCGGCATCCCCAATACCAAATGTACTAACTGATACTTGTGCTCCATCTTGAATCAGTAATTTTTCAGTTGTCAGTTTAATGTTGCCCCCCTGACCCGTTGCTCTTGGTTCAACTTGGTTAAATAAACCACCAGGTTTACCAGTGATTGCAGTACCTATCAGGTCTACCTCTAGAGCTTGAATATTGACTGTACTTCCATCTCCTTCAGCGAAAGTAGAAGCAGATATTCGTGCGCCATCGCGGATACTTAACTTGTCAGTTGTTAGTTTTACCTCTGCTGCTTTTCCTGTTCCCCTAGTTTCTACTAGCAAACCACTGGCAAAGCGATCGCCAAATAGTTCTGCATCTCCGACAAGATCAATGGACTCAGAAGCGTTGACTTCTAATTTACCACCAGACCCTTCTGCAAATACATTGACTCCTACCTGTGAACCATTATGGATAGCTACCCTTTTACCTTCAATTAACACATCACCAGCATTACCCTTACCCGTGCTTTCAGTACCTAAGAGACTCAGATGATCTAATTGCACATCATCATCAGCGCGAATGGTTAATTTACCCCCATTACCTGTACCCTTTGTTTCTGCGGATATGGTTGTCCACAATCCTTGAACAGTGACTTTCTTGGCTTCAAGAGTGATGTCCCCACCTTTGACAGAACCATATGTTATTGACTGGACAAGAGAATTATTTATATTCAGTTGATCGCCTCGGAGAGTAATTCCATCACCACTTTCAGTCCCCGAAGTAGATGTTCGTGCAAAAAGACGGGATTGATTCAAATTGACTTTTTTACCCCAAATCTGAATACTACCAGCACCGGAACCACTAACATCAATCAACGACCCATTTAGGTCTATATCTTTAAATTTTTGGTCGTCTGCATATCCCAAGTTGAATCTTTGAGTCTGAGATTTGGAGAGCAAACTAACAAAACTATTTTTTTCTACACTTGCTACTTCTACATTACCTCCAGGAACAGTGATATAACCACCTTCTCCCTTCACCTCACCGCCTATAAGTGCCAGAGTTGTATTAGGTTTCCCCTGAAGTCCAACAGTTTGTCCTCGAACATCCTTAGCTTGAGATTGATTGACAATTGATGCTGTTTGGTTACCAAATTGTAGACCCTGAGGAACACTAACGGTGAGTAAGGGTGATTGAGGATTGGTGGCGCTAAATTCATCCCCATTAGAAAGTTTGACGCTGCTAGCTGTACTGGCGATCAATGAACCACCAATATTTAAGGAAGCATTCGGACCAAAGATAATACCGTTGGGATTGATCAGAAAAAAGTTGGCGCGACCTTGAGTTTTAATTAAACCATCAATGTTCGATTCCAAGTTACCAGTGACGCGGTTGATAATGTTTGCCAAACTGTCATCATTTTTAAAAATCACGGAGCCATTTGTCGGAACAGAGAACTCCTTAAAGCTGTGAAATAAGTTATTACCAGCTTGTGTTCCTCCTTTAATCAAAAAACTCCCTGTTTCCGTTCCTGGTGAAACGATGGTTTGTCCGTTGGAAAGGGTAGTGTCCGCAGATGGGGTTGCAGATATTTCTGCTTTGGCTGGGGGTATTGTACTTAAACTACAAAGGGTTATTCCACTGACTATTGCAATATGAGAAAAATACTGTCTTGGTAATTTTATATTTGCTTGATTATCCATCATCGATTGCGCCCATTTATATCTGTTGATCTATTTGGCATATAGCGCTAAATGCAAGGAATAAGTAATAAATCATAAGTTAAGAAGTAATAAGTTTACTGTTCATAGATTTGGTGCTTTAACAATGTCTTAACGCATATGGGGATTGCGATATATAGGCACTATTAAGGTTTGATAGGGTGACGGTTTATAGATAATGTGTCTGGAAATCTTTACTAGGATTATCTGGAATGGTAGTACATTGAATTACGTATAAATTCGTAGCTAAAACTAGCACAAAAGGTATATTTTTTTGGTTATACTTATATAACTTGTCCTATCCTTTTGAATTCGCCAAGGGGTGTTTTACCTAATTATCCAGTAACTGTCTGTACCAAGGAAGAATGCAGAATTTTGCTTTAGTGCTAATTTTGCAGGTAAAAGTATCTCAACTATGCACATGGTTCCCATGACAGAAATATAATGCTACGCGCAATTAATAAGTAACCTGAGTTCGGGATAAGCTCAAACCCTGATTATATCGTTACCTGATTTTGGTCTTCATAAACGTGTTTGCGTTGTTTCAGGCATTAATCAGCCTCTCAAAGTGAAATAAAGCTCCTTAACCCGAACTGAGGTTAAGTAATAAGTGAGCCATTGCCTACTAATATATTGATTGTATTTATTCTGCAAAGATCGATTCCGTTACTGTGAAGCATGGGAAAATCTCGGTAGCGATCGCATCCTCTATAAAGCTTTCTTCATCACTTTTATTAAGCTGAATTCAACCACAATCTGTATCAAAAAGTACATAAAATATGTAAATAAAAGCTGTTGATCCTCTGATGGTAAGGATTTGAAATTATGCACTTAGCTAAATGAAGTATTAAATAGTTATTTTTACTCAAATGTACTTAATTTAATTTTTAAACTGAGACGAAAGAACCGTGAAGTCCCTACAAACTAGAAGTTCAGCAGTATCACTCTTCATATTTATTTGCTTGGAGAAATATAACTGTGACACAGAACACAGCACAGTTAATGGATTCAGCATTTTGTCTTTTGTTGTTAAATAAAAACTTTTATTGTTAATTCTTGCTATGGATGAAAAGCTCAAATGGAGCATCCAGTAATTGTTACCCTAATCCAAAATCGAAAACGTGATGAGTGGTTATGAAATACAGATTTTTTCCTAAAATTAATTATCTGAAGCAATTAGCACCAATCATCGCTTGTACTACAACTCTGATTAGCAATCCTGCTCAAGCGGTGACATTCAACTTTACTTATACTCCCGACACCCGTCAGGAAATAATTGATGGATTTGAAGCGGCTGGTGATATTTGGTCATCTAAATTGCAAGATACCTATTTAGATGCAGATTGCTTTTGTGAGCGGGATACAATTATCAATCTTCACGTAGGTTTTACCCAACTTCCTAATACCCAAGGATTGGGTGCAGCACGTCCAGCTATGCTCAAAGTTGATTATAATCAATTTTTGAATAATTCTTTTCGTGATATTACTTCCGCAGATGATTTAACAGCTTTCAAAAATCTACAAATTGATCAAGATGATAAAGGGTTTTCAGAAGGGTTTTTACAAGCTTTGGGTGTTGATTTAAAATACAATAACTATGAGCAAAACTTGAATATATTACAATCACAAGGTTTTTCCGTAGATTCTAATATTTCTGGTATAAAGTCTAATTCTAACAACATCATTACTGCTCAAGCTCAAGATATATTTAAACAGCTAGATTTTGAAAAACTAAAAACCTTGAACCGTAACTTGATTAAGTTTGAGACTTCAAAGTTTAAGATGCGGGTAGATGATAGCAGTAGTGTTAAGTTTAAGCATAGTCACAAAGCTGATAAGATAGAAAAATTAAATGACAATACCGTGATTGATAAGAACGGTAATGACAATAATAAGAAAATTTGGACGACCCGTGCTAATGCTAAAGCATTGGGTTTGATTGAAGGTGATGATGATGGCTTCGATGGCCAAATTCTCCTCAGTAATTCCATGCTTGATGCCAATGGGAATATTGTTAGTTATACTAATTGGCAGGCTCAGAATCCCCAAGGTGAATTTGCTCAAGACTCTATTTGGGACTTTTCTCGAGTTAGCGATCCCAATGCTGAAGTTGATAGTAATAAGTTTGATATTCTGAGTGTGGCTCAACATGAAATTGGTCACAATTTAGGATTTTTAAGTGGTGTTGATGCATTTAAATTGTTGGATACTCAAGCGAAAGAAAATGGTAAATTAATCGACGAAAAAGATACAACTTTAGTTAGCACGATGGATTTATATCGCTTTTCGGAAGAAAGTAAAGAAAAAGAAGTTTTTGACTGGTCTAACAGTAGTAATACCTTCTTTTCTATTGATGGAGGTAAAACTAAATTAGGGAACTTTGCGGATGGAACTTCTTATCAAACTAGTCACTGGTCAGAAAAGGGTGATGAAAATGGTAATCCCTTGGGAATTATGAATCCCGTGATTGGTAGGGGAGAAAAGTTAGATATTACAGATTTAGATTTGCAAGTGTTGGATGTCATTGGTTGGGATCGCCAAGAAAAGCTTAGCGATCAAACTGGTCTTAGCGAATTAACGAAAATTGCAGAAGGTAAAATTGCTACTAAGGTCAGAGATATTGGACTGGATTGGAATAAATTAGAGGATTTACTGACTAAACCGGCGGCTGAGACGATCAAACAATTATCTCAAGAAAGACTAGCGATCGCAGAATTCCAAATCGAGCGACTACAAAACGAATTATTACCTCAAGAAGCTCAGTTAAAGGCTGAAGAACAAGCACTAAAAGTGCAACGGGAAGCTAAGGAAGATGAGATAAAAAGCAAAGAAGATGAATTTTCAGATTTACTGAAAACGGAGAAAGATTTACTGAAGAAAGAGAATAAAATCAAAGATGACTTGGCATCTGTTCAGAAAAAAATAGGCGAACAACAGGCGAAACTAGAAACTAAAACTAAGCAGTCAGACCGCGATAAAATTCAGAAGGAAATCAACAAGTTACAAGCAAAACAAGACGAGCTCCAAACTAATTTAGAAGACTATCAGACACAACAACAAAGTCTGCAACTGCAACTAGCAGAATTAAATGATTTACGGCAAAAGCTTGCAAACCTGCAAACAACACCAAGCATAGAAGCAATGACACAAGCAGTAAATAATCTCAAGCAAGAACTCAATGCCGTGCAATCATTGGAGAAATATGAGCAAGAACTAGCAAATAAAGCAGATAAAAAGAAAGTTAAGTCAGAACTTGACAAAATTGAGAAAGATTTAGATAAGTCGCTCAAAAAAGAAAAGGATGGTATTAAAAGAGCCGAGTTAGAAGAGGAAGCATTACAAGATTTAATTAATACACTGGTTAAAGGACAAGATGAAAAATATACTCAACTCATGAATGGTTATCAAGTCCTATTGAGTGGAGTGGAGTTACAAGTTAGACAGTGGTTGGAAGGCTCTGCGGAACAACTACAAGAGAAATTGGCAACAGCAAGTTTACAGCAAACTGCAACTTTATTAGACATTGTTAAAAAAGCTAGTAGAGAACAGAAAGATATTTGGGAGCCAAAATTGACCCAAGCAATCATGCTTATGAACCAAGTTGATGAAAAGACAGCCGAAAAGCAAATCAATCATGCGACAAACAGTCTAGACCAGATTCTCAAGGCTTATAACTACGATATGAGTCGTAGTAGTGATGGTTCTTGGAATTCTGGATGGGGTTTTTATATGAGCCGCATTTCTGATGGTTACTGGAGTTCTGGATGGGGCTTTTGGCAAGAAATGGATACTAAAAAATTGAGTTCCAGTGAATATGCTGAAAAGGTGCATACAGGAGAAGATGGGATCGAAAATGGGTACAGTATGTTCTTCAATCAAGAGTACTCCAATAATCATCAATCTACTGATGTACCAGAGCCAAGTATGATGGCAGGTTTAGGAATTATGGGTTTATTTGGTTGGTTGCGTCGCCGTCGTTGCAAGGATTAATTTGATGGAGGTTTTTAAGAAAGCAAATTAATGGTCTAAATCTTCATGAAAAAACTTACAGTATATTACAGATAAATAGGGAAAAAATTTTTTATGTAATTTTACTTAATTTTTTCATGGAGAATATCCGTATTTTTCCAATAGTTGATTTGAGAACTGTTTTGATAAAAAGGAAGTGAAGAATATGAATTTAATTTCCCATTTAATACTTCTATCGATTATCAATAATATTAATAGTCCTCTTTGTTAAACAAGGCAGAATATTCAATTATTGTATGGTTCTGAGCCTCTATAATTATAGACCATTAAATCTACGAGTTACTAGGGGTATTAAAACCAGATTTGGCAAGACAAAAGGGTTAACTTAAAACTTATTTTTCCTCCAGCGAAGCTACTCTCTGCCCTTCGGATTACACCACTTGCTTTATGTCGGGAACCTCTTCCACCGCAATGACTTACATTCTGCTTTGCCCTCAAGGCGGATCAATAAAAAATTTAGCTAAACATGGAAGAGGATTGGATTAAATATTTTATTTTTGACTTCTCCCTCCTGGGAACACTCATATCTAGGTCAGGCAAAACATTATGAACAAGATTTTCAAAACCAGACAGGTCATAGCTATTTGCTTAACATCTATCCTTAGCATCTCTTTGTCTTTTTCTTTATTAGATCAGGTAACAGCAAACTCTGGGAAAAAATCTAGAGAGGGTTTACCAGGACGTAGATATGGAGGTGGATCACGCGGATGTAATGAGGATATGCGTGGGCGATTAACAGCATTGACCCCAGAGAACAATTTGGTATTAACAAAATCAGCATATCCCTATTTTTTGTTTTACTTACCCAAAACTTCTAAACCCACAATGGTAGAGTTAGTTTTGCAAGATGATAATCGTAATATTGTTTATGAAAAAGCCTTCACAACAGATAGTACTGGAGGGGTAATCAATGTCAGTTTACCTGATTCTATCGCCCCACTTGCCATGAATAAAATGCATCGCTGGTACTTTTCAGTGCTCTGCGATCCAAAAAACAGGGCTCATGATATTGTTGTGGATGGATGGATTAAAAGAGTAGCAGTGAATAATCTCTGGCAGGATAAATTAGTGAAGCTGGCAAAAAAACGTCATGAGAAACTGAATGATTCCTTGTTAGCTAATAGTTGGAAAGAGCTATTACAATATGAAAAATTAGATGTGATTGCCCAACAGCCACTGTTGAAACTGAAAATAAATAAAGAAAAATAAATATCTGATAATTCGGCTTGATTGCACTGATAAAGCAACAAGTCAGATAGCATTTTCATGATGTCAAAGCTGAAATAGGTCAAAGACCTAATTCAGCTTTTAGCTAATGAATTTCTTTTAAATGAACAAAAAAATGGAGAGAGGAAATTAAAATTAATGGGTAATCTTATAGTAAAAATTAAGACCTATTGCTAATAATAAAAAAATATTCAAATTATTAAATGCTCCCTCTATTATTGAAAATAATTTAAGAGTAAAATTATATTTTTATTTATATTGATATTTATGTTTGCTAAATTTAACAGAGATTTTTTTTCATTATTTAATAAGTATTTTTATCATCAAATTAAACTATCTGTTACCACACTCAAGTGGCAACAATCGATGATTGCTATCAGTATTATCATTACTGGAATGGTACTGGGTATTAAACAACTAGGCTGGTTACAGTTTCTAGAATTAGTGAATTTTGATGCTATGGTGTCTTTGCAAAAGGATACAGGTGCTGATCCACGACTGTTGGTTGTAGAAATCACAGAAGCTGACATTAAAAAACAGAAACGGTGGCCCATTTCTGATCGTACTATTTCCCAAGCATTGCAGAAACTACAACAGTCTCAGCCAAAGGTAATTGGTTTAGATATATACCGTGATATACCACAATTACCAGGTCGTAAGCCTCTGTTAAAAGAACTACAAATGTCCAATGTAATCACCATTTATAGTCTTGGTGATGTCAATACTGAAGAAATCTCTCCCATCCCTGGCATAACCTCAGACAGAATTGGCTTCAATGATTTTGTGATTGACACAGATGGAGTTGTGCGTCGGAATTTACTCTATGCTTATCAAGGTAATGATAAGTACTACTCATTTGCTCTGCGTTTAAGTCTCAAATATCTGGAAACACAAGATATTTCACTCAACATGACACCAGATGCTCTGCACCTAGGCAAGACACCATTTCCAGCTTTAGGAGCCAATTCTGGTGGATATCAAGATATTGATGACACAGGATATCAAGTACTAATTGACTATCGTTCGGATGGTAAAACAGCACGACGGGTATCCCTTAGTCAATTATTGGATGGACAAGTTAAACCGGAATGGATTAAGAACAAGGTAGTACTCATTGGTACAACTGCCACTAGTATTAAGGATAGATTCTTAACTCCCTATGCTCGGAATAGGTTGCACAACCCAGGCACCCCCGGTGTATTAATCCATGCTCAATTAGTCAGCCAAATTCTCCGCACTACCCTAGATAAACAAACATTATTCTGGTTTTGGTCTGAATGGGTAGAAGTTTTCTGGATATGGGGTTGGGCTTTAATCGGAGGCTATCTGGGATGGAAAACACGGAATATGTTCTACCAGATATTGACTGCAACAATTGCCTTAGGAGTTTTAACTACTATTTGCTGGGGATTTTTCACCCAATTGGCTTGGATACCGATTATTTCTCCAGCCCTAGCATTACTGCTCACTAGTGCAAGTATTAGTACTTACAAAGTTCAGTACAATAGGCTACACGATAGCCTCACGGATCTACCTAATCGGAAATTATTCTTGCATAATTTGCAGTTGGCGATCGCTCATAAAAAACTCTTTAAAAAATCAGAATTTGCTTTGTTGTGTTTGGATCTTGATCGCTTCAAATTAGTAAATGAAAGTTATGGTTATGAAATGGGCGATTTATTATTAGTAGATTTTGCCTCCAGATTAAAAGCTGATGTAGGCAGCAAGGGAATTATTGCCAGGGTGGGGGGAGATGAGTTCGCTATTTTAGTGAGAAATATTACTGATAGCAGTGAAGTAAATAATTTAGCTGATAGCCTACAGCAGAAATTGTCCGTACCTTTCAATTATAAAAATAAACAGGTATTCAGTAGCGCCAGTATTGGTATAGCCTTTCATCAGCCTGAACTTAACCATAAAGCAGACGAACTGTTGCGAGATGGACAAACAGCGATGTATTGGGCTAAAGATTTGGGGAAAGCTAATCAGCAAGTCTTTGCTACGGCTATGCATACTCAGGTTATTAAGCGTTTACGACTGGAGACAGATATGCGTCGTGCCCTAGAGAAGGAGGAATTTTATCTCAATTATCAACCGATTGTATCGATGGAAACAGGTAATATCATTGGTTTTGAATCTCTGGTAAGGTGGCAACATCCTGAAGATGGATTTATTTCTCCTGGGGATTTTATCCCTATTGCAGAAGATACAGGGCTAATTATTCCCTTAGGTAAGTGGATTTTAGAATCAGCATGTCATCAATTGTCTATTTGGCATACTCAATTTCCCTTTGATTTACCACTGATAATGAGTATTAATCTTTCTGGACACCAATTAACTCAACCAAATTTGGTGACAGAAATTGAGCAAATTTTGCAAAAAAATCGCCTAGATGGGCACAATCTAAAGCTAGAAATTACTGAAACTGTAGCAATGCAAGATGTAGAAACTGCTATCTCTATACTGCAAAAACTGAAAAGTTTGAATCTACAGCTTAGCATTGATGATTTTGGTACAGGATATTCTTCCTTAAGTTATTTACATCGTTTCCCAATTAATACCCTGAAAGTAGATCGCTCCTTCGTTAATAATATGGGCAATACTGAAGAAGATAGTGCGATTGTTCGTACTATTATCACCCTCAGTCATATGTTGAATCTAGATGTGGTTGCTGAAGGGGTAGAGACAGCAATACAGCAAGTAAAATTGCAGCAACTTGGTTGTGAATATGGACAAGGTTATTTCTTTTCTCGACCTCTAGATAGCAATAAGGCTACTGAATTACTACAGAAGCAGTTTAGTGAACAATTCTCAAACAAACAGAAGTTAGCATCAATACGAAACCTAGTTGAGACTTATTATGGTAAGGATGGAAAATAAATTATCCTTTCTTAATTGATTAATATTCAAATTGCCTACCATGCCAGATCCATTAATGTATCAGCAAGAGCATTTTGTTGTTTTGGAGACAAACCAACCAGAACAATTTCTTACCAAGTCTGAGTTACAACAAAAGCTCCAAGGTATCCTAGAAGAAATGAGTCCCCAGGATTTACCATTAGATTTACAACAATTTGATTCTATTGCGGCTCAGTCGGAACATTTACTCGACACCACTTGTGAGTTAGATGTTGGTGCGGGAGAATATTTGCAGTGGTACGCTGTGCGTTTGGAAAAGTGATCACTAACAATAGCCATTGGTCATAGTAATACGGGCAAGCCTTCAGTAATTATGACTATCCTCCCACACTCCCCACACTCTCCACACCTCCCACACCAGAGGAATTATTCTGGAGATTTAATTAGCATCAACTCCACTTGATCGGTACTGGGTTGTGCCATCTCTACTTTGACTCCTGGACCAAAAAATTTTGTCATTTTTTCCTGTTTTTCCTGCCAAATATCAATTGATATTTCCGGGGAATCAAATTCCAAAATTAAAGCGTAAGCTCCGTCCTTGTCTATTTCTCGTACACTGGTAACTTCAGGTCTTTCCTCATCTGTTGGACTTAAACCCAAGGCTGTCATAGTGCTATCTAAATGAGCATCCTGCCCGTAGCGGTAGCGGGTAATATCCTCTAGGATTTTACTTTGGGTGGTAGTTGCTTGTTGCTGACGCAGTTCCAATACTTTTGGGGTTGTGGGTTGACTAAAGGGAACGGGTTTAAGCTCATTGGCTTTGAGTGCTAACCCTCCCAATAGTAGAGGAATACCGTAAAAAAAACCCACTAAATTCAGGGTGGCATTATCAGCACCATAGGCTACGAAACCAATGATAGTCAGAATACCGCCTATGGTTAAACCCAGGGAGCCTAGAGAAATTCGACGAAACATAATGATAAATTGGGTATATATTCTCAGTATCTAGCTTTCTTATCATCGGTGATCCCTAGTCAATTAGGGAAGACCAATTATAGCGCTACGCGCAAGTAATAAGTAATAACTTTACTACTTATAGGTTTCAGTCTGTAAAAATGTCCTAACTTACTTTGGTAGTGCTATTTTTATCAAAAATAAAGCAAGTAAAATCATATCAAGCAAACCCAAGCAGTTAGTTTTGAGTTAAGTTTAAATTTGATGATATTTCAGTAGGGGGATAATCAAGCTATGGATAAAGAGACTATCAAACAACGAATTAACGCTGTGCAAAATAAACGTGAATATTTACTTAGCTTACTGGAACAACCGAATTTAGGCAGTTTGAGAATAGATGTAAATCAGGCTTTAGAAGAAATGGATGAGTTGCTTGATGAATTTCAACGCACTTTTCCAGAGCAGGGAACTAACTGAATGTTCTAGGCACTAGTACTATAAGTTACTATAAGTCGGCAGCAACCATTGACTCAAGGTTCTGCTGACCATAATTAATGGTAAAAACGATAAAAACTACTTTTTAGTTATATAAATATAATCGCAACTACTAATTAGTTTTGCAACTAAAACCATTTACTGATTTTTTTCCTAATTTTTTTGCTAAAGCAATCAATTCTGTGGTGGGAATGTCTTTTTGACAAAAAGCATCCCATTTCCCCATAGCTTTTGCTGCTTGGAACTTGCTATCTTCCACTGAAGAGTAAGCAATAATTTGTGTAGTAGGAGCTATGGCTTTGATTTGACAAGAAGCACTCCAACCATCCATGACTGGCATTTGCAAATCAAGGATAACTACGTCCGGATGACTTTGTTTGGCAATATCAATTGCTTCTTTGCCATTAGTGGCTAAACCGACTATCTGTATATTTGCTTGATTCGAAAAAGCTAATTTCAGAGTTAAACGGGTCAATTCGTGATCATCAACCAAGAGGACTCGTATAGCAGAAGTATGGCAAGGCAACATTAAACTACTAAGAAATATACAAAACAACTTACAACAAACATATAGTTTATGGTAAAAAGTACTCTTCCCAACTCTATCTTATGGGTGAATAAATAGTGGTTAACTGTGATAACAATTAATTTTTCTCTATCTGTAGAAGTAGTAACACTGTGGTTCAGTCAAAAGTTTTAATATCATAATTTGTTAGTTAATTTGAAACGGCAGGTTGATTTCCGCAACCTCGATTACTAGTATGTCTTCCACAAAACCACTGGTTAAAAGCTGACGCTACAAAATTATAGCTATTCCACCCTTCATATCATGTCTGGTTAAAGACTTATGGTTAAGACTGCAAGGGGGTAGGGTGCAGAGGGAGAAAGAGTTGTAATATGTTGGCACCATGATCCGAATAATAAGTAATCTCCCGAACTTGATATCACTGGTCGGTCTATTAAAAAAAGTCAGAAATGTCAAGTTTTTTATTTATAAATAAATGGTAAAGGAAATATTCAAGAAATTATAGACAATGCTCTTTACCAAAAAATGTTAATTATAGGAATAATACCTAGTTGTCTTCATGAAAACTTTATTTTTTTAGACACAGAATCAAAGTTTTCATGAAAAGTATTCAGGCTGAGTATATTTAGGGTTTGCTGATTGAAGAAGGTAGTGCAAATGAAAAATTTTTCACCACCAATTATCTAGGTAGGGTTTTTCCTTCCCCCTGCTCCCTATCCCTCGGTTAGAAGTCAGGAGGTGCAATTATAATAAACCTCGATAGCGAATGAACAGTAAAATTGCTGCCCAAGAACCTAAAGCTACCTTGATTGTTACCAAAATATTCAGTAATGGAATTGTCCCTCCACTAAATAATGTACCAATTTGACCATGGGGTAACTCATAACCAATCAATGTTATGGCTGCAAGGATGATAAAAATTAGCACAGAAATTTTTTCTACAGTTGCTGCTCGCCATTTTTGATAAATCCTTTCCATCCATTCTGTAGAAGATGTAACTGCTACTAACCCGATAGCCGTTCCCCCTGCAACCCCAGCTGCAAAACCACCACCAGGACTCAAGTGACCACGAATTGCTAATTCGACGCTGATTAAGACTGCAATAGTGGCTCCCAATCTTGCCAGAATAATCGAAGGGCGATCGCTAAACTGGTAGATTGTGCAAGATGGTTGTTCATTAGCTAGGAGGAACCGTACTCCCATAATTGCGAGGGTGAAAACTATAACTTCAAAGATTGTGTCGTAGAGCCGATTTCTGAAAATTATGCCCGACACTGCATTCGGTACTCCGCTATCTTGCACAACCGATTCAATGATGGACATATCGGTTGAATCTATAGCTGGATTGGGGAAAACAAGCATCTTAATGTATAAAGATATGCCTGCTGCTATGTATATCCACTTCATTTTTGAACCTCCACCGAATCAGATTTTCCATGATTATTGGACTGGCTGATGCTAGATGGTTGGATATAGGTCAAATTTACCAAGTCTGGTGACAGTTCTTTTTGCATAATTTCATAAAGACGTTGGATGCGTGTCTGGATATGATTTAGGGGTTGTTCATCTAGAGGGAGGGATTGAGGAGAATTCCAGGGAATCCACTGCTCTGATGAAACATACATTGTATGAATTTCTTTGGTGACCAAAGCGGTTTGCAAGGCTTGAATACTAGTATAGGTTAATACTTCAAGACCCATATGGTACTTACTTAAAGTTTTGCGTAAACTTGAAACTAATTGCTCTGGGGGTTTTGCATTTCCATTAGGTTCATTTTCAAGCACGCCCAGGCGCATCCTGAGGGATGATCGCACTGCCACCGCATATAGTGTAATAGAGAGCATGGTACCCACCAAAGCTTCTGTCAATGCCACGTCCGCAGCTCCAAAGAGGGCATAGACTAATGCTGCAACAGCCCCCAGAATACCGCGAATTACTAGGGCATGATATGGGTTAACCTGCAAAACTAAGGTGCAAGCAGTTAAGGGAAGCAGTGCTGTAATTACGACAATATATAAATCCTCAGTCATTCCCACCTCCACTACTGGAGCAGTAAGCCAACACATACCCTAAAACTGTATTCCAAATTGCTAAGGAAATCAGTGCTAAAATCAATAGGGGCCATTCTTGGGGAATTTTCAGGAGTAACCCGACAATAATACTCATAGAACCCAGGGTATCTGCAACTGAAAGACTATGGAGCTTAAATAAAACAGAGCGATCGCCAATTAAGGGCAATGTTCCCCAGAACCAAAAAATAATTCCTAAACCGATACAAATATAACTAAGAAGATTAATAATCATATTGCATTCATTCGTTTGATAACATGAGCAAGCAGCATTAAGGCAGCATTCCCTACAGTTAAAATCAGTACGCCAACCACACCTATCATCCAGTCATCCCGCAAGACAGATACAACTAGGATCATCATGGATGTTTTGGTCGCAATGCTGGCAAAAGCCAACATTTTTTGCCAAATATTCTCATCCTGCCAAGCTTCATAAATAGGAATGAGTAAGGCCAAAATCATGGCAATTATTATCCAGTTCATCACATTTCTCAGTCAAACAATTTTAGATTTTAGATTTTAGATTTTAGATTTATCCCACAGATAAATTTGGAGCTTTTTCAATCCCTCACTCCCTCACTTCTTCACTCATGGGCACGGCGTGGTTAATGTTATTGCATATACCGAGAGATTGTGGATACCGTGCCCATAATGTTTTACTCTCACTCCCCACACTTCCCTCAGTTCTTCACTCCCTCACTCCTTCCCTCCTCTCCTCTTCTCTTCCGTCGCACCCGATGCACTTCATACCAGCCATCTTCGTGGTATTTAACCACAATAGTTTTTGGTGTAAATGTAATCAGAAAAATATCTAAAAATATCAGTCCAGGTGTGCGCCTAGGTTTAACTCGCTCCATCACTATTTCTTCTTCAGTGTGGGGGCGGAACATAATTTCTACAGCTTCCCAGTATGCTTGGGGGATAGCTACAATAATTTCCCACAGTACCTGTAACCAATCTTTCAAAACAGCAAATTTTGTATAGCTTCGCGGTATGAGTAGGGAAACGCAAACCCCAATAATAATATTCGCCAAACTCCAATCAGCTGTTAACAAAAACCAAATGGTTAATCGCAATAGCAAATCCAGATATCCAATCATGCTAGCACCATCCAAAAGAGTAGGGTTAATACCAAACTCATCACACCAATTAGATGCTCAAATTTCTCTACTACCCGTGGTAACTTGAGGGAAACTCGTCGAAAAATCACCAGGTATGCTAACCAACCTAAAGCAATGGTTGCTAGGGGCTTGACAATATTAGTAAGGGTATAAGCGTCGTAATAAACTACATTAGCTGCAAACAGTCCACCAAGTAAGAGAATGATTGCTAACCAAAAACTAGGTTTAAATTCCTGAACTTGTTTTCTCTCATGGGGCAAAAAAATGAATTTAGCAAAGGAGATGGCTGTTCCCAAGGCTGCTAGATTCATGCCAATTACTTGCCAAGGAAGCAAATTTTTCATAGTTAGTACCTTTGCTCCAAAGCCAGATAAAAGGGGAAAGCCGGAAATGGAGAAGCTAGCTATCAACAAAGCAATCCAGATGGGGGTATAAATTGGTTGATGGTGTAATTCCTGGAATTTGCGACTTGGTAAGTTCCCTGCAATCAAAAACAGAGCTGCTTTTACTAGACCATGAGTCAGGGCATAAAAGCCACCAACTTCTGGTGCCGCGAGGACAAAACCCAACTGGGAAACGGTGTGAAATGCCAACATCCGCTTAGTATCTTTTTCAAAAACAGCATAGCCCACTCCTAGGAGTGCGGTAGCAACGCCAAAAATCCGAACAATGGGATCTATTTCTCCTAATATCAAGGCACAACGCACCAAGGGGAAAATACCTACTTTGACCACAACTCCTGACAATAATGCTGATACGGGGGTTTCTGATTCTGAGTGTGTCAAAGGCAACCACAAACCCGACACAAAAATCCCTCCTTTTGTCAATAGCCCAAGGAAAATAAGAGCGATCGCTTCTGTGGGAGCCTGACCCAAACCAGCAAAGGCGAAGGAGTTGTTAGCTTGATACACTAGTACTGCGCCAATCAGGTAAAATAGCATGGCTGTGTTACTGACAAACAGATAGCGCAAGCCAACCCAAATTGATCTTTCAGTACGAGGGTAAGCAATCAAAAGAAATGCGGCCACACTAATAACTTCTAGGGCTACATACAGGGTGATAAAGTCTGCACAAATAAATGCAGAATTGACACTGCCATGTAAAATGATTGCTTGGGTATAAAAAAAAGCCGTTTTCTGGCTATGCCAGCAGTAAAGAATAACTGCTATTGTGACTAGGGCATTGGTTAATATAAAGTAGCCACTTAGTGAATCTATGAGTAAAGTGACACCAAAACTATCCAATAACTGTAAGTTTAGGGGTGACAGGTCAAGTATGCGCTGTAACCCGTAACCAAGAGAAACAATTGCCACACCTAGAGCTAGGTAGCGAGCAAGTTGAGGAAGGAGATAAATACTGAACCCCACAAAAAACGGTAGGGCAATCCAGGCGATTGTCATCGTAGTCATGGTGTATTGTTCTTTTCTATCTCGTTAGTTTCCAAGGTTGGATTATCCCGTGATAACTTCATAACTCCTACCAGCATCAGAGCTTGGATGGAAAAGCCAATCACAATTGCAGTCAAAATAACTGCCTGAGGAACCGGATCTGCATAAGCAACTTGTTTAGCACTAGCAATTGGAGTGTATAAGCCCCCCCGGGCTGCTACCAAAATATAATAGGCAATCACACCAGTACTCATGACATCCATCGAGATGATTTTCATCATCAGATTTTGTTTGAGGATGATGCCAAAAAAACCGCAGAGGACAGTTGCAAAAATGCAGGCTTCTAATATGGATATGGACATTGCTTATACCACCTTCAGGAAGTCAAACAATTGGAAATTTGAATTTTAGATTTTTTCTACAGAAAAATTTAGGACGTTGTATCAAGAAGACATGAAGTGATTTCTGAGAATAATTTTATCAGTGACAAGGGCGCAATACTTGCGCCCCTAACAAATATGACATTCTGCCTCCTGCCCTCTGACTTCTAAGCAGGGGAGGCAGGGGGCAGGGAGCAAGAGGAAA
Organism: Calothrix rhizosoleniae SC01; assembly: GCF_900185595.1. GTDB lineage: Bacteria > Cyanobacteriota > Cyanobacteriia > Cyanobacteriales > Nostocaceae > Calothrix_A > Calothrix_A rhizosoleniae. The sequence continues at coordinate 11,463 of NZ_FYBH01000057.1, read as the reverse complement.
AGAAGATTCTACTTAGGTAATTGGCGGTGCAAATTATTTTTCATTTGGACTGCCTTCTGCCTTCTACCTTGATTGAAGGGCAGGATGGGCGGGATGCCCATTCCACAAGATTGGACAGTCAAAATTCCAATCTACTCAACCACAGGTAGGGTTGCGTTTTCTGCCGGTATCGATACTTCTTCTACTTCTACTTCTGTTTCCTGTCCTTTCAATGCCCACTGCAATAAGGGAGGAGCCAAGAAGGTTGTGAGAATAACCATAACGATAATGGCTGCTTCCAAAGGCTTATCCAAAACACCACTAGCTGAACCAATACCTGCAAATACTAAGCCCACTTCACCACGGGGAATCATACCTATACCGATCGCTAAACGATTGACTCCAGGCTTGCCAAAAACACCCCAGCCAGTGATTACCTTCCCAATAATGGCAACTGCAATTAAGAAAGTTGCAATAATTAAACCGGCTCGATTTTCAGCGATCGCTGGATTTAATACTCCTAAATCTGCTTTAGCACCAACTGTGACAAAGAAAATTGGTACCAAAATATCAGCGATGGGTACTACCTGCTGATCGAGTTCTTTGCGTTTGTCGGTTTCATCAAGCACTAACCCAGCCGCAAAAGCACCTAAAATTGCCTCCAGATGAATCAAATTGGCTAATACAGCCATTAATAAAGCAAAGATAAATGCAGGAATTACTAAGGCTCCACGGGTCTGTAATTTATCTGCGATCGCCACAAAACTCTTGTTAAAGAATTTACCTAGGAAAATAGCTCCTAGCAGAAAGGCACTAGCACTGATAATCAAATAGACCACATTTAGCAAATCCACTTCACCAGTTTTAGCTAAACTAGCTACAACGGCGAGGACAATAATACCTAGCACATCGTCAATTACAGCCGCACCGACAATAATCTGACCTTCCGTCGATTTTAGATGTCCCAGTTCGGACAAAACTTTTGATGTAATACCAATACTTGTTGCTGTCAAGGCTGCTCCAGCAAAGATGGCGGGAATGATAGAGACATGGAAAATCGTCACTAAACCAACTGTTCCTAATATAAAAGGAGCAGCAACACCAATGACAGCAACAATAGCTGCTTGATAGCCAACTTTACTCAGTTCTCGTAAATCTGATTCCAAACCAATTTCAAACAGCAGAACAATAACTCCCAATTCTGCCAGCACAGAAATCACTTCGCTTTGACTTTGGAAAATATGGGTGACGGTTTCTAAGTCTAAGTTCCCCAAGGATTGCAACGCCCTGACGATCATTGAATCTGTCGCTGCTGCACTATTTTCTGGAAACATTAGCAGGTGTAGAGCCGAAATCCCTACAACAACACCCCCAATTAGCTCCCCTAAAACTGGTGGTAAATTGAGGCGCTTAGACAACTCACCTCCTAATTTACTCGTAAGATAAATTACAACTAAACTGAGTAAAACACCTGTAAGTACCCATGGGCCAGATTCTGTTGTTGGCGTTGTTGTCATTAACCAGGGCGGGGAATGCCAAATATCCATTAAGTTTGTCAGTGGTATATTGGAATCAAAATTTAGGAACATAAAGAGACCTTTTAAAGTAGTTTATGACTTACGTAACTGGCACAGTTATTAAGTGTAGGGTGTATGACACTTTAATAAATACTGTACGGTAAATTTGGTTTGTAGTATCACCCACGGATAACTAATTGTGACCGAAAAATAAAAGGATACAAGCCCCTGACTTGAGGCAGGGGAGACAAGGGGACAGGGAGAACTTCTACGAATAAATTCGAGGGCTTGAAATCGAATGGCATGAAGTTAAGACAAAAACCAGAGCAGGGTGTTGGGGTGACTGAGTGGGTGTAGTGTTGATAGATATTCAACATTTAGTGCTCGAAAAAATTCTCTTGTTTTTATTCACTACACCCCTAAGCAGAGCCCCTTTACCCCCTGCTTCTTCTGGTTAATCCAAAATCAAAAATAGTTTGACAATATCGTCATTCCTGTGTTATGTAGGATAACTAAATTCAGCTTGTTGCTGATGTACCTAAATCTAAGATTTGATTTTGCTGATTTAGTTCTGGGAAGATTAGATTCACCGCATCTTTTAGCGCTTCCCCACGATCCATGTAAAGGTAGTGAGGCGGAATCAAGTTGAAGACGTTTAGCTTGTTAAGACGGCGCTTGGTTTGTCCAGCTGCTCCCACAAGAAAGACATGACGACCTTTTTCAACTGCTTCCTCAATGGCATTTTCTAGGGCTAAAGAGGCTGTAACACCCAGATGAGGTACATCGCTGAGGTCAAAAACTATGACATCACATTCCCCAATGGCATTGTGTTCTCGGGATATAGCCTTCGCAACTCCAAAAATCATGGGGCCACTCAATTGGAAAAGCAAAACCCGACCATTCCCTTCATCAAGCCAGCGTTTTTCATCAGCATTCAAATGGATAGTGTCATCTGTATCGGTAATTGTTTTCACAGACTCTGATCGCAACTGGCTCATGCGATCTATGGTGAGAATATTGGCGATGAAAATTCCCACACCCACAGCGACAATCAAGTCTACTAGAACTGTCAGCAGAATCACCCCGTACATAATCAGGGCACCCTTAAGGGAAATTTTATGGGCTCGCTTTAAGAAGTCCCAGTCAATAATGTCAAGTCCCACCTTGAGGGCAATCCCTGCTAGCACTGCTAGGGGAATAGTGGCTGCTAACTTCGCTGCACCTAAAATTACTACCAGCAATACACCAGCACGGGTCAAACCAGATAATGCGGTTCTTCCACCAGCTTGAATATTCACAACCGTTCCCATGGTGGCCCCAGCACCAGGAATACCACCAAACAAGCCTGACATCAAGTTGCCCAAGCCTTGCCCAATTAACTCTTTATTAGAATTATGCTCTGTACGGGTTAAACTATCTGCAACTACTGATGTTAGTAGGGCATCAATACAACCCAACATCCCCAGTACAGCTGCATCTACAAACATCAACTGCAGCTGGCCAATCTCAAAGGTTGGCATCTGCATGGTGGGTAAGGTAGCAGAAATTTCACCAATTCGCCGAATGTCTACCCCTGAGAATAATACTAAGGACAAAACTGTACCAGCAATCAATGCAATTAACTGGGGAGGAACAATGCGCTTCAGCTTCGAGGGCATGAACCAGATGATTGCCACTGTGATTACTGCTAACATGGTTTCTACTGGTTGGATGTTAGTCACCAGTTCTGGTATGGCTTGGAGTGTGCCGATAACTCCTCCCTTGGGACTGGCTTGTCCTAGAAATGGGGCAAGTTGTAGGATGGCAAGAATGATGCCGATACCGGACATAAAACCCGAAACCACAGTGTAAGGCATCATTGTGATATACTTACCAAGCCGCAGTAAACCAAAAATAATTTGGAAAATTCCGGCCATCATGACAACAGTAAATGCCATTGCCATGCCATTCTTTGGATCGCTGGCTGTTAAATTAGCAATGACAGCTGTCATAATTACTGTCATAGGGCCAGTCGGCTCGGAGATTAAGGTGGGGGTACCACCAAATAGAGCAGCAAAGAATCCTACTAAAACAGCACCCCATAAGCCACTGGCTGCACCAGCACCGGAAGCAACACCAAAGGCTAATGCCATTGGTAAAGCAATAACAGCTGCGGTAACACCTCCAAAAATATCACCGCGTGGGTTGCGAAAATGAATCTTGTTGGTCAATTGCATGGGTAGAACACATACCTATAGTGGGTAAATTCATTGTGTTAAAACTTTACAGAGCAGATGTACAAGTCTATGATTTAATATTTAAGACAAGATATGGCATCAAACTCTATTCAGGTTTGGAGTGAATATAAACTCATATCTTGTACCATTACGATCCCATGCGAAAATTATCGCCTGTAACCCTTCTTATTTAGTAGGATGGGCAGTGCCCACCTTACCCTTATTGAGAATGTGCAAGATGTGAGTGGAAAAAACTCCATTCATAGACATTTATCTATGCAAAATATATTATGTATAGATTTATATCATTGGAATTAATATTATCACGCTTCTTAACTAAAAAATTAAGTTTTTATAAAAAAATTTCTTATAGGTAAGATATAGTTTCTTATAGTGATCCCCAGAGTAAATTGATGATTGCGATCGCTTGTAAAATTCGTTGACATATGCTGGGGTAGGGAGTAGGGAGTAGGGAGTAGGGAGTAGGGAGTAGGGAGTAGGGAGTAGTTCCAGCCTCTTTATTTCTATTCTTTTTGCCAGAAAAAATAACAGATGCAAGGGTTTTAAACCTAAAATCCTAATTTCCTTGCACGCCCCTCCCCAATAAAATAGGCTCAAAGCATTGATATATCAATATTTTTCAATTATTCAGCAGACCCTGTTTAACGTATTATGTGATGAGATTCAGCTCCTCGATTGATGAAAGAAGTCGAGGAGGTAAGCAGCCTCAAAAATCCTTTAATTTCTCCCCGCGAATTGCGTAATCCAATAACTCCATCGGATGCATAATTCCTATTTTTCGATCTTGCAGATGCTTACCAATCTGTAAACTACAACCAGGATTGGGAGAAGCAATCAAATCTGCACCAGTGTTTAACAAGTTCCGTACCTTCTGTTTGCCTAACTCTTCAGCCACTTCTGGTTGCAGCATATTATAAACCCCCGCACTACCACAACAAATTGCTGCATCCACGGGTTCTTTTAAACTCACCCCAGGAATTTGTTTTAATAGCTCACGGGGTTGGACACTAATCTTTTGTCCGTGCAATAAATGACAAGCATCTTGATAAACTAAGTTCAATGGTTTATTGCTCAAGGGAGATAAGTTGGTAGTTAAACCAACATCTACTAAAAATTCTTGTGCATCCCTGACTTTCCCAGAAAATTCTTGCGCCTGCTCTCGATATTCTGGGTCGTCTGCTAAGATATGACCGTATTCTTTCAAAGTATGACCACAACCAGCAGCATTGATAATTACATAATCAACACCAGTTCCGGCGAAACTATCAATCATCTGTTTAGCTAAGGCTTGTGCTTGTTCTGTTTGTCCTTGGTGTTCTGGAAGCGCCGCACAACAACCTTGAGATTGGGGAATTACCACCTCACAACCATTAGCTGTTAAAACCCTCACCGTTGCTTCATTCACAGAGGAGAAAAATAATCTTTGTACGCAGCCTAGGATTACTCCCACCCGATAGCGTTTTTTCCCTTGGGCGGGAATCACATTTGGTAAATTATTTTGAAAGGATTGGAGGGTAATTTCTGGCAAAATTGATTCCATTGCAGCCAATCGGGGGGATATATTGTTGAGTAATCCTGTGGCGCGAAGGAATTTAGCAAAACCTAATTTTTGATAAATCAATAAGGGAAAGAGGAGAAGTCTTAATTTATCGGGATAGGGGAAGAGGGAAAATATCAGTTTGCGAATGATGTTATCTCCCCAACTGCGGGGATAATTGCGAGTTACTTGATGGCGGGTAGCAGCAATTAATTTGTCATACTCTACCCCTGAAGGACAGGTGGTGACGCAAGCTAGACAACCCAAACAGGAATCAAAATGTTGGACTGTGGCTGAGTTTAATGCTATTTCCCCTTGGTTGATAGCATCCATTAAATAAATTCTTCCCCTAGGCGAATCCATCTCTTTACCAATTACTCTGTAACTGGGACAGGTGGAAAGACAAAATCCACAGTGAACGCAACTATCAATTAATTTGGGGTCTGGTGGATGGTTAAGATCGAAGCCTTTGAGATTTTTTATACTAGCTGTTTGATTAACTTTATTATCTGAAGTTTGCATGATTAATTGATGATATTTTTATTGGCGTTGTATATTTGTGGGATGATTCATCTGAAGATGCTTTGAAATCTAAATTCCACCAACAAAACGCCCAGGGCTGAAAATATTTTTACTATCAAATTGCTGTTTAATTCCCTGCATTAAAGATAAAGCATTACCCTTGTAACCCCAAATATCTATTTTCTCTTTTACATGGGTTGGTGCTGAGAGAATACTTAAGAAACCCCCTTGATTTTCGCAGATATTTCGCATATCTAATACACCCTTTTCATTGGCAAATCGCAATATACCCAAACCACTAGCAATGTGAATCATCCCCATTTCCCCTTGAGTTAAAACTTTTGTTGCCGCAGTGGGTAATATTCCTATTTTGCAGGTAATTGCAGATTCTTGGGTTATATTATGCATTGATTCTCGCAATCTTTGCCATAAGTCTGCTTCGTCTGAATCTATATGAATCGCATTATCTAAACCTAATTTATCAGCGATCGCTAATAATTGTTTTGATTGTTCCCTAACACTTTCAGGAATACTTTGGAAACGTACTATTAATCCCAATTCTTTACCCAAAACTAAGCTAGATATTAACTGATCGGAGAGTAAATCAGCTTGAGTGGGGGTTAATGCAGAACTACGAAGAATATCAGCAGCTTGGGATATGGCTGCTAAATCCCCAGTGAGAATTATAGTCTGGGATGCTGAGGGTATAGGATAAAGACGAAATGTAACTTGAGCGATCGCTCCTAATGTACCATAGGAACCAGTAAATAATTTCATTAAGTCATAGCCAGCAACATTTTTTACTACCCTTCCTCCCGCTTTGACAATTTCTCCATCACTGCGAACGAAGGTAATACCTAGTATTTGGTCGCGCACACTGCCATAACGTTGTCGCAGGGAACCAGTATCAGCAGTGGCAATTATACCGCCAATAGTTGCATTATCTGGGTATGTAGGATCGAGGGCAAGGAATTGATTGTTTTCAGCTAAAATCTTTTGTAGTTGGGCAAATTTCATCCCAGCTTCCACAGTCACAGTTAAATCACCCACCGCATGAGCAATCAGCTGAGTCAGTCTAGCTGTACTAATGACTATATCTATCCCCTGAGCTAAACCACCCCAATGGAGTTTACTCCCGCTACCACAAATGAGAACTCGCCATTGGTTGCGGTAAGCCTTTGTAATGACTGCACCTAGTTCTGCTTGAGTACGGGGATAAACAACTCTTTTAGGGGCAATTTCTGGCGAAACTGCACCTAAAAGAGTTGTTTGCAGACTGGGTGTTACATTTTTCCAGTCCACAGCATTATCTTCCCCTACTATGGATCCCAAATTAGATGTGTAGATATCTTGTAGCTTGCCGTTAGACATCCCTATTTATTAGTTCAATTATTTACTCCCCTGATAACAATTTACTGGTTTCTCTGCCAAAATTACCATTTAGAGCTGGCAAAATTCAGTTTTTTATTTCTAATACTATTCACTTTGCTTGTATATTCATAATGATAACCCTACCTCCCACCTTGCAATCTCGACTCTCCAAACCTCTGCAAATCGGCTCAGTAGAAATCAAAAGTAGGGTTTTGCAATCCCCCTTATCTGGTGTCACAGATTTAGTCTTTCGCCGCTTAGTACGTCGCTATGCACCAGATTCCATGATGTACACAGAAATGGTAAGTGCTACGGAATTGCACCACGTCAAGGAACTACCAAAACTCATGGAAGTAGATCCCAACGAACGTCCAATTAGTATTCAATTATTCGATTGTCGTCCAGATTTTTTAGCAGAAGCCGCACAAAAAGCAGTGGGGGAAGGGGCAGATACTATTGATATTAATATGGGTTGCCCGGTAAATAAAATTACTAAAAAAGGTGGCGGTTCCTCCCTATTACGACAACCAGAAGTCGCAGAAGCAATTGTCAAAGAAGTAGCCAATGCAGTTGATGTACCTGTAACAGTAAAAACCCGCATTGGTTGGAATGATGAGGAAATTACTATCCTCGACTTTGCCAAAATCATGCAGGATGCGGGAGCAAAAATGATTACAGTCCACGGACGCACCCGTGCCCAAGGTTACAATGGTAATGCCCGTTGGCAATGGATTGCCCGTGTAAAGGAAGTATTGGATATTCCCGTCATTGCCAATGGTGATATATTTTCTGTGGAATCAGCCATTGAATGTTTGCAAGTCACTGGTGCAGATGGGGTAATGTGTTCTCGTGGAACTTTGGGTTATCCATTTTTGGTAGGAGAGATTGATTATTTCCTGAGAACTGGAGAAATATTACCATCACCAACACCCATACAAAGATTGGAATGTGCCAAAGAACATTTACGAGCTTTATATGAATATAAAGGCAAACGAGGTATACGACAGGCACGCAAACATATGGCTTGGTATGCAAAAGGCTTTGTTGGTGCGGCTGATTTGCGGGGAAAATTGACCTTGATTGAAAATGTGCAGCAGGGTATAGAATTGATTGACAGTGCCATTGAGCAATTAGGGCGCGGACATTGTTGAATGCTCAACCTTGTATCTTAGAAAGCCGTGTTTTTTGTCCCACGCCCATTGTTCACCGTGCGTTATTACAGTAATAACCAGGCAAATAAATCCTTCACTGTAAGATTTAGCCCACTCGCAAAAGATGGTAAAGGAAGTAACATATCGGGTTGATCGAATACCTCAATTTCTTGTTTACTATGGTAAACAAACACAGTTTTTTCCTCTGGGTCAATCAGCCAACCTATCTGGGTTCCATGCTTGAGGCAATGAAGAATATTTTTTGTTACCTTTGTGTGACTTTGGTCGGGAGATAAGATTTCAATAGTCCAATCTGGTGCTAGGGAAAATACATTTGCAATTTCTCCATTCTCATCACATGGAATTCGATGCCAAACAAATACTGAAATTTCAGGTATTGTTGAGCGACCTCCAAAGGTGCAGCGTAATTCCGGAAATGCACAAGCAATTTTTTCAGGCTTAACTAAACTATTGATAGCGGGTAAAAGTTCTCCTTGAATACGACTATGTTTTCCTTGAGGCATGGGCTTGGGAATAATCTTTCCATCAATGTACTCACTAGCAGGCTTCGTTTCCGGTAGCTTCAGAAACTCCTCCAAAGTCAGGATTTGAGGTTGTGCTTGTACCATTTCACGGTTGCTGACAACTTTGCCAGTTCAAGTTCTTGCCTTAATTTTAACGCGATCGCAGAAGTCAGTCAGAGGCAGGGGAGCAGGGAGCAGGGAGCAGGGAGCAGGGAGCAGGGAGCAGGGAGCAAGGAGTAGGGAGCAGGGGGGAAAGAAAATTCTACTTAGGTAATTGGCGGTGCAAATTATTTTTCATTTGGACTGCCTCCTTTATGCCGGGAAACCCTTCCACCGCAATGGCTCACTTATTACTTCTTAGGTAAATACCCTTCTGCTTGCAATTTTTTCAAGACTGTTTGTGCTATTTGTACGCCATATTTTTGACCAACCTGCATGGATTCTTGCATTACTTGAGGCATAACTTGAGTAATTTTTTTACCCAAAGGAGTTTCATAAAATGCAACTATTTGTTCCAGTTCGTCATTGGTATAATATTTGGCATAAATAGGAATCAATTCATTCATAATAATATTTGGATCATATTCGGCAATTACACCGTCCCAGAATTGTTGTGGCACTTGAGGTAATTGTTTTCTCATCCCAGCAATCATTTGATTCATAACTTGTTGAGACATTTTTTTGGAGCCTGTAATCTCCATTAATTTTTTGATATTATTTATTTTCTCAGTCTGCTTAACATCTTTTGTAATTTTATTGCTGTCTATGATGTTTGTATTTTCAGCAGTTTGAGCTAATACAGTTCCATTGATACTAGTAAATGCAGAAATCACCAACGCCGATAATAAAAGTTTGATTTTCATGTTTATTTTGTGTTTCTATTCGCAATATTGTTTATTGAAGAAATATTATATTTTGAGAAATTTTTTCTCAAGTCACCCTTAAATTGCCTCAATGTTTTAATTCTATCTCCGGATGATAAATTGTGCTAGATGTAACTCAGTGCAATGAAAAAAATAGTAAAAATACTGAAAGAAAACATAAATTTATTCCTTTCAATAGTATAGTGGAAATATGCTAAGACAATATCTCCACAGATGAGTCATATTAGTGTTAAACCTAATTCTTGTTGTCTTATGAGCCATTCCTAGTTAAAAACAAACAAAATTAAGTATTTTTAATGGCTAATTATCTATGGAAATTTACGATGTTATAGTAGTTGGTGCTGGTCCCGTTGGTTTAGCAACTGCCATTGGCTTACGTCAGCGAGGTATAAAAAATATTCTTGTTCTTGACCAAACCCGTGCTTTTCGTCAGGTTGGTCATACAGTTGATTTACTCCCCAATGGGTTAAAAGCCCTAAAATGCTTGGAGAATAAGGCTTACGAAGCAGTCAAGCAAAATGGAATGAAATTTTCTAGCCCCCCATCTACTGACAATCAGGGACAAAAATCTGCCAGTAATTCACCAGAATGGTTGTATAAGAACTTGCAAGGAGAAACGATTCGCTCCATTCCTCTCAGTTTCGACAGTTGGTTTGCAAATTATGGAGGAGGTAGGGTTTCCATTGCTTGGTATGAATTGCAAACAGCTTTGAGAAAATTACTTCCCCCAGAACAAGTAAAGGCAAATCATCGTTGTGTTGATGTAATAGAGCAGCCGGAAATAGGTTGTGTACGGGTGGATTGCGTATGTGATATGGGAACTGATGAAAATCCTTATGCCCATTGGCAAGAAATGACACCAGTGGAAAATCCAGATACTGTTAGTTCACCATCTGCTAGTAAATCCTTTCAAGCAAAATTAGTAGTCGGTGCTGATGGGATTAACTCAACAGTTCGCAGAGTGATTTATGAAGATACTGACTATGCAGCTTTTTCTAAACCTGAATATTCTGGTTTTACAGCTATTATCTGTCGAAACATTGATAATCTACCCCAAGATTTGGTAAAGCAACTGGAGAAAAAGTATATCGGTGATGGGCGAATTGTAACCATTGTTAGCGGTGCTGAAAACCCCAGAATGATGTTATTCCGTCGGGGAATAGGTAATTTTGGTTACATTATCCATGCTGCTTTAACTTGGGAATCTGTGCAAGATAAATCGGGAAGTGCATTAATTGAGTTAGGACTCAAAGCCATAGAAACTGCTAATTTTCCGGATCTTATCCAGCAATTAGTCAGAATCTCACCTAGTGAGAACATGCAGCAACGTCCATACTACATTCACCGGGCTAGTACCTCCAATGCTCTACAACTACCTCCCACTGCTCATGTGACTTCCAACACTGATAAAGAGCAAATAGAACCTGCTTGGAGTCATGGTAGAATTGTTTTGGTAGGGGATGCGGCTCACGGAATGCCTCCATTTATGGCACAGGGGACAAACCAAGGATTTGAAGATGCCCTAGCAATTGCTACCTTAATTACTAATTTACAGTTAAATGACAACCAAGCGATCGCTACAGCTTGGAAAAAATACGAGCACCTGCGTCGTCCGTCTATGATTTATATGCAACAGGCAACTTTAAGTCCTGTGATTCACTCTTCTCAACGAGATTTACAGTCATACAACCAACGGGTATATGGTCGAGATTTTGAAAAGGTTATATCTACATTATTATAG
>NZ_FYBH01000350.1 GCF_900185595.1 Calothrix rhizosoleniae SC01 | reverse complement strand
ACCCGTAAATTTAGTGGTACGGGTTTAGGATTAGCAATTTCCCGTAATTTAATGGAACTAATGGAAGGTTCTATTACCTTAGAAAGCGATGGCATCAACCAGGGTACTACGGTAACAATTACTTTGCCTTTAATTAATAAATCTTTGTTGTCTACATCAATGGACTCAGATAATTCTGCAGAAGACTCTGACAATAATTCTCCCCAAATGCCAAATCAGCCAATAACCATAGGGGAAAATTCAGGGAATATACTTAATCCTACTTCCCCTTATCTTACCTGATCTAAAACACCTCATAGGGACTTTCAGGAAGAGGCAGGGGAGCAGGGAGCACGGGAGAAGGGAGCACGGGAGAAAAGGGGAGCTTTCACAAGTAAATTTAGGGGCTTGTATCCTTTTCTTTTTCGGTCAACTTTGTATATTTTCTATTGTTTGATTCAGTTAGAAGCTTGTTCACTCCACAGTTTACAAACAATTTTGTACAAATATTCAATTTATGGTGATGAAGCTATATAGTTAAAATAAAACTATATCTAGTATATGCACTGATGACAAAAGTGGAACCACCAGATAATAACCCATTAATATACAGTCAACTCTCTAATTGTTTAGACCAATTGTCTATTATTTGCCAAAATCAAGATACCCAACAAGAGTTGACTTGTCTGAGTCAAATTGCATCACTCTACGAACAACTGTTCCAATTTTCCAATGCTTTGGATTACTATCAACAAATTTTGGCGCTATCTTGGCAAATTAATCGTCAGGAATGGCAGGAAATAGCCCTCTATAATATAGGTAATTGCTATCTACATCTCAGCTTAAGTAATGAATCTATTCACTTTTTTACTCAATTATTGGAGTTAACTCGGAAAACAGATAATCGAGTGATGCAAGTTGCTGCTATGTGGGGGCTGGGAACTAACTATTATAATTCAGGAAAATATCAGCAGGCAATTGAGTATTTTCAAAATCAATTGGCAATTAGTTGTGAGATAAATGAGTATCGATGGCAACAAAATGCTCTCACAGCACTAGGAAATACTTACCAGTTTTTAGGACAGTACAAACAAGCAATTAATTATACTCAACAGGCTTTAAAAATAGCTTTTAAATTAAGTGATATCAAAATTCAAGGTATTTCCCTAGGTAATCTTGGTAATCTTTATATTCAATTAGAAGACTGGGAGCAATCCTTAGAAATTTATTCCCAATCTCTCTCAATTGCCCAAAAAATAGATGACAAAAATCTCTTAATGATTAGTTATCACAATTTGGCAAAGGTATACAAGTATAAAGGAGAATACAAACAAGCAGAAAATTGTTTGACAAAAGCCCTAGAGATTTCTCAATATATTGATGATAAGCAAGTACGTTCTAGTATTTTACAGAGTTTAAGTGATGTGTATTTTCAGAGCGAATGCATTGAGCAGGCAATTGATTGTAATATAGAATCTTTAGAGATTAGCCGTCAAATTAATAATCAGTTGGGTGAAGCTGTGGCTCTATCAAAAATTGCCACTATCTATAAATGTACTGCTAAATACAAACAGGCTTTAGTCTATTACCAAAAATCTTTAGGAATTGTCCAAGATATTGGAGCTAAACCTAGTCAACAACAAGTACTTTTTAATATTGGTGAAGTTTATTATCTAGAACAAAAATATTTTCCAGCGATGGAGTCATTTCGTTGTGCTCTTACCCTGGCTCAAGAAGTAAATCAGACTGACAAACAAGCAGCCTCAGCCCTAGGAGTAGCGGCTAGTTTTCATCAATTAAACTACTATGCAGATGCTATTTCCTATTACAATCAGGCATACAATCTTTACACCATAATCGGAGACAAGAATCAAGCTCAACAGATGTGGAATACGATGCAAAAGCTAGCATGGCTGAGTGATTGATATAGTGCTACGCGCAAGTAATAAGTTCACTGTTCATAGGTTTGGTGCTTCAACAATATCCGCGCCCTAACTGCGTAGTGCTACAATTGAACAATTTTATCGTATTATGCGAAAGTGATAAGTATTAAAGGCTAAAAGCTTGAGAGTTTAAAGATTTATTAAGTCTTAACTATTTCAACCTTATTTAAGTAATCGATTCTTAATTTGTTTCAGGCGAGCTTGTGTATTAACAGGACATCGTGGTGGTGGAAGTTCTGTATTTGGCCATTCAGGTAAGTAATGACAAGGACAAATCTCTGTTGGCATTCCTAAGCTACGCATTGCTATAGGCATATCACAGCGAGAACATTGATTCATTTCCCAAGCTGGTGATAGAAGTTCGGCAATAGTTTGATGAGTACCTTCTAAATGACAATCACCTGTCCCAGGTGAGATAATTTTTTGCCAGCACTGTTCAAATTCTTCGCTGTAATGATTCCCAGCAATTATCGTTTGCGGTAACAAGATAATATTGCCTTTATCAATCACTACACTTTTACCCAACTGGAACCAGTGAGCAAGATATTCTTTTACTTGTTGTTGATCAGCCATAATATAATCTTACATTTTTTACTATGGATCTTACACAATTAAGTTGGAAGAAAAAGTTAAAAGTCATAAAGTGTTAAACAGTTTTACTTATTGTTAATTTCATTCATGAATTATGACTAATATTTGGTAATGGAGAGCCTAGTTGGGAAAGATTGAGAATATATCCTCCTGTTACCAAATAAACAGTATCAGATATGCAACTTAATTGGCGTATTAAAGCACCAAGGCGATCGCGGAAAGTTCGGCCCATGGGGTAAGCTGGTACAACGCCCCAGCCAGTTTCTTCGGCGACAAAAATCATCTTCGCAGCTACTAGTTCTACGGTTGACAAAAAATCTTGGACAATATTTAACCAACTAGTTTCATCCGTATCTAGATAATTTGCTACCCAAGTACCTAAGGAATCTACTATGATACAACTACTAGGTTGAGCATCTGCCAAGGTGTGAGATAATTCACAAGGAACCTCTAAAGTTGACCAATCTGTTGGACGACGCTGCTGGTGCTGTTGAATCCTTTGTTGCCATTCTTGGTCACTGGAATCGTGGTTAGCTGTAGCTATATATACTACTGACCTTTGCGATCGCATGGCTAATGTTTCTGCCCATTCACTTTTCCCGGAACGGGCTGGTCCAGTCACTAAAATAATATTACTCAAAACTTTTTCCTCAATGTGTTAATTTTTGGCAGCTAGCAGTTGGATATCATAGTTTTTCGATCTTTAGAGGTAGGGTTTTTCATCCCAATTATTATTTAATAGATCAAATAAGCACTAACCACATAATCAGTATCAGGGTTACTTTTTTTAACCAGGGAATAAAAAAATACTCTTGTGGGTCTTCCGTAATGTCTCTCATAGGAGTAAACTAGGTGGCGGTGAACACAGAGGGGATTTCCCCTTCCGTTGTTGTAAGTGCCCATGGCATCTACATCTTGCATCATTCATCCTGTAATTATTAGTGCATTTTTTAACACAATCAGGTCATGCAAACTGTGGGTATATTTTTATGAAAGTAAGCTTAAAACGCATTGAAGCAACTTTACATGATTTAGGACGTGGTGCCGTTTCCAATTCCCAAAACGGTAGTAATTCCAATGGCTCTGTATCTTTTCGGATTAGTGTTGGGGCACAATCAGTGGACGCATCAGCCCCGCAGAAATCGGTATTAGAGGAAAACAACGTATCTACTCCTCAGGAGTTCTTTCATCAGCATATTTCCGTACAGACATTTCCAACCCAAAGCGATGGAGAGGAATTTCCCCATCTACCCAAGTTTAAAACTCCTAGTTTTAGTAATCATCGCCATGCTGCTAACCCTGCTTTAGCAATGAATTTGTTAGAAGATATTCAGACAGATGTTGCTAAGTGGCAGAAAGAACTAAAAATAATTGTCCGACAAATTCAAGATATTCACCTAGAAGGGCCAATTGTGAATGGTTGGCTAGAATCCCATCAAAAGCAGCCAGAAACAAGAGGAACGGCAACATTACGCCATGCAGAAGTTGATAGCCTCATGGACTATGTGGAAGATATTTGTGCTGCTAATCAAGGGAATTCAGATCGATTGTCTCGGGCTGGCTATCGTTTGTGTGCTTTAGACTCTGCTGGTAAGGTGTGGTCTCGTCCTTGTCCTGCGGAACAAGTACCGAGTGTGAGTATGGCAATTGCTCGTTATCAGAAGTTACGCCAAATATTGGGACGCAAACAATATTTAGAAACTCGTCTTAACCAACTAGCTGAAACTCTGGTGGCTTTATACGGGCATCTCCAAGAGTCCTAGAGCATCAATTCAGTAATGCCAAAATCCCTGGTTAAGTGAGAGGGAAGAGGGGAAGGAGAGAAGGAAAGAGGGAAAGAGGGAAAGAAGGAAGGAGGGAAAGAGGGAAAGATAAAAATCTTAACTCCCAATCATCAACCATCACTCCCTCACTCCCTCACTCCCTCACTCCCTCACTCCATCACTCCCTCACTCCCACACCTCCCACGGGATTGATGATTGCTCTCGATTACTGAATTGATGCTCTAGAGATTGTATATGGGTTCCGAAGAAACTCGGTTGGTGAGTATGCAGTTTTTGGTATAAATTAGCGGGCAATACAATAGGCAATTAGTGAGAACTAAGATTTTAGACTAGTTCATAGCAATCTAAAATCTAGACTTTAACCCATGTCAGACCTGCAAATTTCCGCTATTATCTGCACTCACAATCGAGATTTTTATTTAGGTGCTGCCATAGATAGCCTTTTGGGGCAGGATTTCGCCCTTGGGTTTGAAGTGGTGGTGGTTGATAATGGATCGAGCGATGGTACTTACCAAGTTGTGAAAGAAAGATTGGGGAATCCTCGTCTGAAATATGTTGAGGAACCTAATATTGGTTTATCCATTGCCCGTAACACTGGTGCTAAAGTTGCGGGCAGTAATATTTTGGCATACTTAGATGATGATGCTGTTGCTAGTCCCCATTGGTTACAAGTTTTACATTCAGCTTATGAAGATAATCAAAAATTAGCGATCGCAGGTGGTAAAGTTAATTTACTATTTCCCCAGGGTATAGAAGCACCCAAGTGGTTGTCGCCGGGATTAGCAGCTAATTTGGGTACTTATGATTTGGGTGAAAGTCTAGTTTATATCGATCGTCCAGGTTTAACTCCCAGAGGATTAAATTATTCTATCCGTCGGAGTTTTCTAGAACAGATTGGTGGTTTTGACCCTCATCTTGGTCGCATTGGTCAGAAATTACTATCAAATGAAGAGCTACAAATGACTGAGCTTGCTTTAAAAAAAGGTTGGCAAGTCGCCTATGTTCCTGATGCTTTGGTATACCATAATGTAGCTCCAGAAAGATTACAACGTTCTTGGTTTTTAAATCGTGGTTGGTGGCAAGGTATTAGTGAGTGCTATCGGGAACAATTAATGGGTAAAGCCGGTTTTGCTCAAATTCAGCGCGGTAGTGAAAGATTTGTGCGTGGTTTATATAAGTCATTACAACATTTTGCTGACCCTGCGGAACGGTTTGATAAATTTGTGTATGCTTACGGTCAAATTGGTTATTTAAATGCGGTTATTCAGGATTTAATATCTACATCTATGGGGAAAAATAGATGTGAAGAAGATTGATTTGATTAATATTTTACTAATAATTATATAAATTATGTCTACAAAAATTCCTGTGTCTGTGTTAATTCCAGCCAAAAACGAAGAAGCTAATTTACCAGCTTGTCTTGTTAGTTTAGAAAGGGCTGATGAAGTATTTGTAGTCGATTCTCAAAGTAGCGATCGCACTATGGAAATTGCCCAAGAATATGGGGCAAATGTAGTTCAATTCTATTTTAATGGTAGTTGGCCAAAAAAGAAAAATTGGTCTTTAGAAAATATAAATTTTCGTAACGAATGGGTACTTATTGTTGATTGTGATGAACGGATTACTCCTGAGTTATGGTTGGAGATTGAACAGGCAATTCAAAGCCCTAGTTATAATGGCTATTATCTCAATCGTCGAGTATTTTTCTTAGGTAAATGGATTCGTCATGGTGGTAAATATCCTGATTGGAATTTACGTTTGTTTAGGCATAAAATAGGTCGCTATGAAAATTTAAATACTGAAAATATTGCCAATACAGGTGATAATGAAGTTCATGAGCATGTAGTTTTAACAGGTCAAATTGGCTATCTCAAAAAGGATATGCTACATGAAGATTTTCGCGATTTATATCACTGGTTAGAAAGGCATAATCGCTATTCTAATTGGGAAGCTAAGGTTTACTATAATATTCTCAAGCAACAAGATAATAGCCATACTATTGGGGCAAATTTATGGGGTGACCCTGTGCAACGTAAGCGATTTTTAAAACATATTTGGGTAAGACTGCCATTTAAACCAATTTTACGCTTTATTTTGTTTTACTTCATTAATTTGGGTTTTTTAGACGGCAAAGCTGGATATATTTATGCCAGATTATTGAGTCAATATGAGTATCAAATTGGGGTGAAGTTATACGAGTTATGCCATTGTCATGGACAGCTAAATACAGTCACAAAGAGGCAGGGGAGCAGGGAAGAAAACACATATATAAATATAGGGACTTGAGGAGGAAATGAAAAGTACAGCCATCTTTCACCGCACAAAATAGTCAAAAAATACTAATAAACCCTTATCAGAGCGACAATTTTTAACACCTACTTATGTCACACGATCAACCCTTTGTAAACCTGCGTCAGTATGATCAATCTTGGTTTGATCGCGGACGGGCAAGTTGGTATATTTTACTATGGTGGTTTGTACAAGCGATCGCTTTTCCTCTGACTCCCCATCCCTGCAATAGTTGGCGTTGCGCTTTGCTCAGACTCTTTGGCGCTAAAGTTGGCAAAGGTGTATTAATTCGACCTACTGCCCGCTTTACCTACCCGTGGAAAGTCAGTATTGGTGACTACAGTTGGATTGGAGATGATGTTGTTTTATACAGCTTAGATGAAATCCACATTGGTGAACATTGTGTAGTTTCTCAAAAAAGCTATCTATGCACGGGGAACCATAATATTCATGATCCTGCCTTTGGTTTGCAAACAGCTAGAATTACTATTGGTAATGGAGTATGGATTGCAGCAGATAGCTTTATTGCACCAGGAGTAGAAATTGGTGCTAATGCCGTCATTGGTGCCCGTAGTAGTGTTTTTAGCAATATTCCCCAGGAGCAAGTTTGTTGGGGAACTCCCTGTCGTCCTCAGTATTCTAGGCAAGTAATAATTAATAAGTAATGTCGTAGGGTGGGCAGTGCTCACCTTACATTTTGAGCTACCCACCTTACCTTTATTGAGAAGATATAAGATGTGAGGTAGGTGAATTTTTCGGCATAATTACTATTGGCAAAATAAATTTTTGCAGCTATATAGACTATATATAACTCTGATTTTATTTATGATAAATAATCTTTCGTCATTGTGAGTAATTAAGCGATGAGATTTGAATTTTTATTATTTAATTGAATGATAAAATCTGGGATATATCCATTATCTTTTTTCACAAAATCTGTTAACAGATAAATAGATAAAGGTAATAGACAAAATATTTATAAAAATTATTTATAAAAAAAATTATGTTTATTGTTCATTCTAGAGACATAGAATATTGCTCGGTAATTAAAGGTAAAGAATCCAAAGTTATCCAAGGTATTGACTATCAGAATAAACTATTTTACCCAGGGGAAGTATATGCCCAAGAAAATAAACAAATTGCAATTAATAAAGGACGTAAGTTATTTCTAGAAGGGAAATCATTATGTCTACTGGTAGAGAGTGAAAATAGCATTAGATTGTGGCATCATGATAAAGCTCTCAAGAAGTTTACCAATTCAGATGATATAGTTTCTATTGTCAATCTGCCTTTTTTGGTTAGGGCAATGCGAGATATTGGTGGAGTCAAAATTATGGATCGCCAATACCGCCTGAGAAAATATTCCAGATGTTTTATTGGTAAGGAAGCAGTTAGTTGGATAATGGATTATTTGAAGGTTTCTGAATTAGAAGCGTTGAGTCTTGGACAACGATTAATGAATGAGAAATATATCCATCACGTAACTGATGATCATGATTTTAAGAATGAGTATTTGTTCTATCGCTTTCATTGGGATGATTAACCCTTTTTAATCACTATGGTAGTCATTGTCAGCTAAAATCTTCACCAAGCTGGCAATGACATATTTTTATGACAACACGTAAAGTCTCTCAGTGCTGATGTAGTATGATATGGCTTCAGTGGGAGGGCAGAAATATTGGCATGATTAATACACCTCAACATATCCGGGAACAAATCCGAGAAGCGAAAGAAAAGCGGCTGCAAAAATTAAATTTAAGCTTTAACCAATTAACCAGGGTTCCAGATGCCATCAGCCAACTGCAAAATTTAACCTGCCTGGATTTAAGCGGTAACCGATTAACCAGGGTTCCAGATGCCATCAGCCAACTGCAAAATTTAACCTCCCTGTCTTTAAACAGTAACCGATTAACTA
>NZ_FYBH01000021.1 GCF_900185595.1 Calothrix rhizosoleniae SC01 | reverse complement strand
ATACCCAACCATTACGTTTAAGTGAAGAAGTCCGAGAAATTAAAAGTGCTTGGGAACGCTCATTAAAACGAGAACAATTTGAAATTATCGTTGAATCAGCTGTACGCCCCAAAGAATTACGCCGTGCTTTGTTAACCCATAAACCCCAAATACTTCACTTTTCTGGACATGGTAGCGGTGAGCAAGGATTATTTTTCATGGGAGATTCCGGGAAAGCTATGTTAGTTACCCCTGATGCACTATCCCGTTTTTTTAAAGCTATAAAAGAAATTTTTACTATTGAAACTGTTGTACTAAATGCTTGTTATTCAGAAGTACAAGCTGAAGGCATTTATCCATATATTAATTATATTATCGGCATGAATCAAGCCATAGGAGATCAAGCCGCTATACAATTTTCTATTGGTTTTTACGATACCCTTTTTAATGGAGAATCTATTGAAAATTCCTTTCTTTTAGGTCGCAATGCCATAGAATTAGAAAATATTCCCGAACATTTAACACCTGTATTTCGCAAAAATAACACTATTTCATCCCCCATCACCTCAAAACCTGAAAACCAAAACACAGTTATTTTTGATAATATTGATGGTCAAGTTCCCCTTAATTCTTCCTTTTATATTGAGCGTCCAGAGGTAGAAAATAATTGTTATGAATCCATCCTGCAACCAGGGGCATTAATCCGCATCAAAGCCCCGCGCAAAATGGGCAAAACTTCCTTAATGAGTCGCATTCTCCATCACGGTAAAGAAAAAGGCTATCACACAGCTTTTTTGAATTTATGGAGTAAAGAAAATCTCACCGACCTGAATACATTTTTACAGGGATTTTGTGCCATTTTCAGCGAGGAATTAGGGGTAGAAGAACAAATAGATAAATATTGGAGTAAACGCTTAAGCAGTCAAATAAACTGTACTAATTATTTTAAAAAATATTTATTAAAAGCTATTGAAACACCCCTAGTATTAGGCTTAGATGATATTGACCAGATTTTTCCTTATACTGAAATTGCCCAAGAATTCTTTGCCTTACTCCGAGCTTGGCATGAAAATGGTAAGAACCAAGAAATTTGGCAAAAATTACGCTTAGTAATTGCTCATTCCCAAGAAGTTTATGTTTCCTTAAAAGTGAATCAATCCCCTTTTAACGTGGGTTTATCTATCGAAATCGGAGAATTTAAACCTACACAAATCCAAGAATTAATCCAACGACATGGATTAAATTGGTCAGAGACGGAAATCGGACAATTAAAGGCAATGATTGATGGTCATCCTTATTTATTAAGAACAGCTCTTTATCACATTGCTAAAGGTAATTTAACTTTAGAACAATTTCTGAAAATTGCTCCAACTGAAGAAGGATTATTTGGGGACTTTTTATATCACTATCTCTTACTTTTAGAAGATGACGAATTACTGAAAACAGCCATGCAAGAAGTAATTAATAATGATGTTCCCGTGAGAATAGATTCAGTACAAGCCTTTAAATTACGCAGCATGGGACTAATTGAATCTAAAGGTAATGAAGTGCAATCTTTGTGTAATTTATATCGCCTTTATTTTCAAGAACGTCTATCTGAACAAGCAGGGTAATTCTGGGACTGCTTCCCTATACAGAGGCTATTGTGAGGGTTATTGCAGAGTGGGGAGTAGGGAGTAGGGAGTATTTTCAGACTCTTTATTTCTATTCTTTTTGCCAGAAAAAAATAACAAATGCAAGGATTTTAAACCTAAAATCCTAATTTACTTGCACGTCCTTCCCCAATAAAATAGCCTCAAAGCATTAATAAATAAATATTTTTCAGTTATTCAGCAAGCCCTAGTTACAATCACTGTTTACTGCAAATAAATTAAGCAAAAATACCCTTGGTGGTACAAAAATGAAAAATTAAGCTATAGGAATCTGGTTTGATTTCTGAAATAAAATTTATGTTTAGATGAAAACACAAGAAAATAAATTCAGCCACCTGACAGCTATAGAAAGAAATAATTTATCATATCCGGCAAAATTTTTATTAGCAAAACAACTACTCAAAGGTAAAATTCTCGATTTTGGTTGTGGCTTAGGTAAGGATGTCAAATTATTGCAAGCAAAAGGATTTGATATTACAGGTTATGACCCTCATTATTATCCTCAGTATCCTTCAGAAAAATTCGATACTATAATTTGCTTTTATGTATTAAATGTTTTATTCCCAGAAGAACAAGCTCAGGTACTCATGAAAGTATCTAATTTATTAAAGCCAGGGGGTAAAGCTTACTATGCTGTCAGAAGAGATATTAAAAGAGAAGGTTTTCGAGAACATTACGTTCATAAAAAACCCACTTATCAATGTATGGTGAAACTTCCGTTCAATTCTATCTATGCAAATGATAATTGCGAATTTTACGAATATACCCATTATAATCACCAAAAACATTCATCTAGTAATTGCATATTTTGTAATCCTCGTACCAGCCTAACCATACTAACCGAGTCAGCAACAGCTTACGCTATAATTGATGGTTATCCAGTCAGTAAAGGACATACATTAATTATCCCCAAACGTCATATTAGTAACTATTTTGAATTATCCTTAAAAGAACAATCTGCTTGTTGGATGATGGCTAACAAAGTTCAAGAAATTATTAGTCAAAAATTTGCACCAGACGGCTTTAATGTAGGTATGAATATTAATAAATATGCAGGACAAAATGTGATGCACGCTGCTATTCATATCATCCCTCGTTATAAAGGTGATGTGGAAGGTAGTAAAGGTGGAATCAGAAATGTAATTCCCAAGGGTAGAGGAAAAATTATATAAACCTAGAGTTTAATGAGAATAATTTACATCAGATAAAACTTAATTATTATCAAAATTCACCCGCCGGTATAAGTCTTCAATAGAAATAGAAAATCCTAAACTTTCTAAAGTTAATATCTCTTTTGCTGTGTAATGATAATAAACCCATAAACCTTGTTCATTCTGGCGGAAGCAATCTACACTAATTTCTGTAGATTGAATCAATACATATTCTTTTAAAGTACTTAATTGACGATAGCGATTAAATTTATTACCTCTATCAAATGCTTCTGTGGAAGGAGAAAGAACTTCAACAATTAAGCAAGGATATTCTACCCATTCATTTGATTGTTTGTCTCTAGAATCGCAGGTAACAACTATATCGGGATAATGATAAGAATTTAAAGAAGCTATTTGTACTTTAACGTCAGCAATATAGATATCGCAGCCTTTTTCTGTCAAAAATCGATCTAAGGATGTGGCTAAGTTTAAAGCAATGCGATTATGGGGTTTTGTTCCCCCAGTCATGGCGACAACTTCCCCGTCAATATATTCATACCGCAGTTCTTGGTTAGCTTCCCATTCCAAGTACTCTTGGGGAGTCATGTATTGAAATTCTGGATTTGCAATCATTGCTGTTACCTACATAGACGTATTTTCTGTATCAATTCAAAATTCCCTGTAAATCCAGCACAAATCCAGGTAATACATCTTCCCCAGACAAACTAGTAGGAGATTCTAGAATTTCCACATCTTGTCCTGGACGGTATATTTCCACACGCTGATTCTGAGGATCAATCAACCATCCTAAACGCATACCACAGCTAATATACTCCTGCATTTTTTGTCGCAATGTGTCTAATTTATCTGATGTTGAGCGTAATTCTACGGCAAAATCAGGAGTGAGGGGAAGAAATCTGTCTGGATTTGGATTGAGTGTTTCTATACGTTCCTTCTTTACCCAGGAAGCATCAGGGGAACGATTTGCACCATTGGGAAGCTTAAAACCTGTGGAAGAGTCGAAAGCAATACCCGTACCGTCAGCATCTGTCCAATTTCCCAAACGCTGCGTCAGTTTACTATTACGGTTTCCGCTTTTCCATCCTGTTGGTGGCATAATAATCAATTCTCCCATAGCTGTGCGTTCTAAGCGCAAATCTCGGTTATTCTGACAAAGCTGGAAGAATTGTTCGTCTGTCAGTTCAATGGTGGGATGAAGATTGAGAGTTAAGGCTTCCATAGCTACTGATGATTCCTAACCCTAGCCTAGCATTGGTTGTTGATTTGCGTTTTTTTGTGTAGTAAATACATTGGTAAGAATTGATATATTCAGAACTTACTTCTGACTTTCTGCAAACTAGTTAGATGGAGCAAATCGCCGTAATGTGTGATAAATTTTTGTTCGTAATGTAGTGAACAAGTTGTAATCCAGCCTGTTCTAGTTCTTGCACAAGCTCAGAGATATTATGCTTGTGAAATCTCCATAAAGTAATCTCTTCATCTTTAAAAAAATTAACTTTCTGATCTATTTCCATATATTGGAAATGTATAGTGTAATCATGACAAAATTTCATATTAGCAACTACACTATCTTTCCCTGCATCATATCTCCTGATAAATTCACAATCAGATACAGGAATTTCCATACTTTTTTGCATCCAGCTATATATTTGTTCCCCATGATAGCAACCACCACTGATTTTTGAGTTGTCACCAAGTTCGTTGGTAAATATTAATAAATCATTCTCACTCATGCTATTTCTAAAATTATGAAATACTTTATCCCTATTTTGATGATTCCCAATAGTCACACCTAAGTGAAAAAATATATTTGCTGTATGATCAGAATTATTCTTGTCCTTATTATTTAATATATCTTCTGATATAAGGTTATTCTCTATATCAATTACAAAGCTTTTAAAATCTATGTTGGGAAACCATTTGGATATATTTTTTTGAGAAACCTTAAGTAATTCTTCACTAATATCGAGAGCAATATATTTCTGCACTTTCCCAAACTTATTCAGTCTAGAAATAAATTGTTTTACCGGGAATGAGTTTCCTGCACCTACATCGATAATATTAATATGAGTATTGCCTTTGATATTTTCCAGTATATACCTATAACATTTATTTAATAAGTTAATTTCTACATTATATGTCCGATACCATCTAGGAACTATATATTTGAGATACAAATCATCCCATATTTTTGCACCTCTACCCTTATAAGAATATTTGAGTGGTATTTCTCTAGTTGTTTCTAATGTATGAATTATTTCTAAAATTTCTTGCTGTGAAAAATTATCATAAAATTCGGGATTTGGTTTGGCTATATTTCTAATATTTTTCATTGCTAGGTAAGGATGTGAGTATATAATCACTCTACCATTGGTAGTTTAATCGCTCACTTTGTAGTGAAGGATATTAATATCTATGGTGATACAAATCCCCAACACCACTCATATCCCCACCAAATAAATTACATGAAGACAAGTAACAATTGTTTAGATGTTGTTACTGAAGAAGTGATACCATCTAAAAATAAATCGAGAATTGTGATACTTGCTGTACTATAAACTTCTGCACGGTTTTCAAACTATAACCTATCATGGTTAGATTCAATGAGTTCTTCAACTTTCTATATTAATCTTAGAGAAAGTCCTCCAAGTTTTCGTTCACATAAATTAACTCTTATCCTCTACTAAATCGCTGCATGGGTGTGCAATCTTCTTACTCTGATAAAATTTTAGTTGTTGATGATTCTCCAGATAATGTGTTTTTAATCAAAACCATTTTGGAGGAAGAAAATTATTCTGTGACAACAGCAGAAAATGGCCCCACCGCATTGGCAAGAATTACTGAGTCTAATTTTGACTTGATATTACTAGATGTAATGATGCCAGGAATGGATGGTTATGAAGTTACCAAGCGAATTAGGGAAAATGAAGATATATTATTTGTCCCCATTTTATTAATTACAGCCCACGATTCTCCCAATGTGGCACATGGATTAGATTTGGGAGCAGATGATTTTATCCGCAAACCTGTAACGGTGGATGAATTATTAGCAAGGGTGCGATCGCTAGTCCGGTTAAAGCATAGTATAGATGAAAGAGATGAAATTGATCGCCAACGTCAAGATTTTGTCTCTCGCCTCACCCACGATTTACGCACTCCTTTAGTCGCAGCAGAACGAATGATGACACTGTTTTTGGATGGTGCTTTAGGAGAGTTATCACCACCAATGGCAGAAGCAATTACTATTATGGCGCGTAGTAATAGTAACTTACTATCAATGGTCAATACCTTACTAGAAGTATACCGTTTTGAAGCTGGTCGTAAAAGTTTAACGTTTCAACCAGTTGATTTAGCTAAGTTATTGGCGGAAGTAGGAGACGAATTAACTCCTTTGGCAGAGGCAAAGAAAATAGTTATTAATACTGATAAACTAGTTGAATTAGATACTTGTGTTGTGAATGGTGATCGCCTAGAACTACATCGGTTATTGACTAATTTGGTTGGTAATGCCATTAAATTTACCGATAATGGTTCTGTAACTCTGGGATTGACTCCACCAAGCATTGCAGATGACTACGTTACCATTGAAATTGCAGATACAGGTCAAGGTATTCCCTCTGAAGAACAAGCGACTTTATTTGAAAGATTTCGTCCTGGAAGTCATAAGGGTTCTGGTAGCGGTTTAGGACTTTATCTTTCCCGTCGCATTGTGGAAGCACATCAAGGTACGATTCAAGTAAGTTCAGAACTGGGTAAGGGTAGTGTGTTCACTGTTAATTTACCTGTGAAACAAGACTAAAATAATTCATGATTTTCAGAAATAAAGTATGATATCCAACACTTTTATTGGTGACATTATTCACAAACAAAGAGATTTTTTTGCTACCGGTAATACTAAGAATATTAATTTTCGGATTCAACAGCTAAAAAAGTTGAAACAAATAATTATGGATTCCGAAGAATCTATTTATCAGGCTTTAAAGCTAGATTTAAATAAACCACAATTTGAAAGCTTCGCTACAGAAATAGTTCTGATAACTAAGGAAATTGACTATACAATTAAACATCTTAAAACTTGGGTGAAGGCAAAAAAAGTCCAAGTATATTGGCAACTATTACCAGCATCAGCAAAAGTTTATCCAGAGCCCCTAGGAGTAGTATTAATTATTGGTGCTTGGAATTATCCATTTCTGTTAGCTATAGAACCCTTAATTGGTGCGATCGCAGCTGGGAATTGTGCCATTATTAAACCATCAGAATTGGCTCCTCACACTTCTACTTTAATAGCTGAAATGATTGGTAAACATTTTCCTCCAGAATATATTGCTGTAGTAGAAGGAGGGGTGGAAACTAGTCAAGATTTACTCCAGGAACGGTTTGACCATATCTTTTTTACTGGTGGTAAAGCTGTAGGTAAAATTGTCATGACGGCAGCTGCAAAGCATTTAACACCAGTAACTTTAGAATTGGGTGGTAAGAGTCCTTGTATTGTTGACAGGGATATTGATATGCAAAAAACAGCTAAACGTATTATTTGGGGTAAATTTATCAATGCCGGACAAACTTGTTTAGCACCAGATTATTTATTAGTTAATTCTCACATAAAAGAGGATTTATTAATAGCAATTAAACAAAATTTGCAATTATTTTATGGCGAGAATCCTCAACTTAGTTCTGACTATCCCAGAAATATCAATACTAAACATTTCCAGAGGCTAGAAAAATTCTTACAATCAGGTGAAATTATTATTGGCGGAGATACAAATAAAGATGAACTATATATATCTCCTACAGTCATTGATCATGTAAACTGGGATGATGCTGTAATGCAAGATGAAATTTTTGGCCCTATCCTACCAATAATTACATATACAGATATATCAGCAGCGATCGCCACAATTAATTCCCATCCTAAACCCTTAGCTTTGTATTTATTTTCTCGTGATCAAAATCTCCAAAAACAAGTTTTACAATCAACCTCATCTGGGGGAGTTTGTATCAACGAAACCGTAATGCATTGTAGCGTACCTGGACTACCATTTGGTGGGGTGGGTGACAGTGGTATTGGTAGATATCATGGTAAGGCAAGTTTTGATACTTTTTCTCACTACAAAAGCACCTATAAAAACCCCTTCTGGGTAGATATCAATTGGCGATACCCTCCCTACAAAGGTAAATTATCCTTTTTAAAGCAGCTTCTGAGGTTTTGAGCAAGGAAAACTCAAACAGGTTTATTAATTTCTGCTTTGTGACCTAATATATATAAAGTGGTAAGGTCATCCCAAATTCCCTTTTTAGTTTGAAGTGTTTCTAATTCCATTTCAAATTTAGCTTTGGCTTCTGCTAAGGGTATTAATGCAAGCTGGGACAGAATTTCTTCAGATTTACTATGGAAGGAAAACGAAATTAATTCTTCCCACTTTGCCTTGACAGAATCAAAGCTAACATAACTACCATACTGTTCAGTTTTGATGTCAATCCCTTCAAAGCCAGCATTAACAAACAACTGCTTACAGCTTTCAATTGAACCAATGCGATTGCTATGGTCAAGCTTGATACCATATCTTTTCAGTACAGAACGCAAAACGACCTGTCCAACGTAAGCAGTATTAGCAGGTGTATGAATCGCAATTAGTCCACCAGGCTTGAGGAATTTATACCAAGTCCTTAATGCGGCTTGTTTATCTTCTATCCAAGGAAATGTATTTGCACACAAAATTCGGTCAAAACTATTAGCAGGATAATTAATTGCTTCAGCATCCGCTAATTGTAATTCAACATTGCTTAATGAGAGTGCTTTTACTTTACTCCTAGCAACATCAAGCATTTGTGGAGAAATATCAACACCAACAACCCTACCCCCAACACCAACAATCTCCGCAGATGCGATCGCTAAATGACCCGTTCCCGTGCCAATATCTAAAATATGCTGCTGATAACTAATTTGCGAGTATTCAAGCAGACGATGACAAATTTGCAAACGCCATTTGCCATGATCATAATTTATACTTCTGCGGTTGTATAAATCTACAATTCTCCGTTTATAATCATTTAAATCAAGCTGTTGATCGGGCATATTTGTTTCAATTAAATAAATAAACCAGGGTCAACATGAAATAATTTACCTAAAGCCTTTGCTTGTGCTTTACTAATTTCTCTTTTCTGATTAACGATTTCACAGACAATCCCCTTAGAACCAATTACTCCTACCAAATCTTCTTGTTTCATCCCTCGCTGTTCCATCAAAAAAAGCAACATTGAGTGAGGATTAGATGCAGTTCCAGGGGAATAATATTCTTGTTCAAACTTCTCAATTAAAGTAATCAGTAATTCGTAAAGCTCATTTTCTTCTGGACTGCGGTTTTGACGGTGCATCAGTTCTTCTACAATAGCCAGAACCTGTTCATTCTCTTGTTCATTTCTAATCTAATTAGTTTAGGATAAGAGCGATCGCTCATTGATTCCAACACTCAAAAATCACAAGCTACTATATCGCTCCTCCGCCCAAGCTTCTCCCCGATTATGGTAGCCATTCTGTTCCCAAAACCCAGGCTCATCCTTTTCCAGAAACTCCAAACCATTAATCCATTTAGCACTCTTCCAAGCATAAAGATGGGGAACAACTAACCGCATGGGACCCCCATGTTTTGCTGGTAAGGGTTCCCCAAATAGTTTACAGGCAAAGAAATTTTCCTCCCTAACAAAATCTTCCAGGGAAATATTAGTAGTGTAGCCACCATAACAGTGTTCCATCACATAAGCAGCTTGGGATTCTACCTCAATTAATTTCATGAAGTCAGTTACCTTAATCCCCGTCCACTTCACATCGAGTTTTGACCACCTGGTTACACAGTGGAAATCAGCAGTAAACTCCTGTTGGGGTAACGCCATAAAATCATCCCAAGTCAAAGTCTTAGCTGTGACTGCACCCCAAACCCGAAATTCCCATGTGTCAATACTTACCTGTGGGGTTTCACCATAAGTTAAAACTGGAAAACCCTTGGCTAAATGTTGACCGGGAGGAACTCTATCATCTTCTGGAGAGGGCTTTTGAAAAAATTTCATATGCCAGAAAAATTATTTTTCCTTAACTTTTTATAATACCATCACCAGAAGAATAATTGTTTGTTTCCTACACATCCTCTTCCATGATGCGATCGCCCATTGGTTCAGAGGACTGTCGTTAACTCACTGGCATTAATCCCACATCTCACCTATAGAGGAGTGTGGGACTTCTGCTGTCTCTGTTAATTCTGGATTCTATCTTGGGAATTATTCCTCGTCTTCCTCTTCTTCATCGCTGGGATAAACAAATGTAGAGCGTCCACTCAAAATAGACTTGCCCAGAGATAAAGCCTTCTGTGCTTCAAATTCTGCTTTTCGTCTCCAGTGAGCCCGACGTTGATCTCGTTTTGATTTTGATGTTTTCTTCTTAGGAACGGCCATGATAGCGGATATATAAATTTTTTACAGCCTTACTATTCTATGCTATTAACGCTTTTGTGGTGGAGGAATAGGAACAGATAGGGTAGATTGATTCTTTTCAGGAACTTTTAAAAACTTAGATGGCTGTACAGCCTGGGGCTGCTTTGTAATTGGGGAATTATTAATTTTAGATGAATTTCCTAAAAATAGTAAAGTACGTGCCACCTTAAAATAAGTTGCCCAACGTCGTGTATCAGGTTGAGAACGCCATTGAGGGCGAGTAACTTCCAATAACATTACAGGGACAACTGTACCCTGATTTTGTACGGAGACAATTATAGATACATCTGTTACCAACAGGTCCTTATCAAAACTACGTTGAGCACCAGCCCTTGCTATCGCTTCTGCCCTGGTGAGCAAGCTTTGGTAACTTTCCTCTGGTAAACGATCCAGAGATAGATCAACTCTGGTGGTGTAAGCTTGTACCACTTGGGGAGCGATCGCTTCTATAGTTAACCACATGGGTACAGCAGAAGCCAACAAAAATAAGCCTAAACCTCTCCGGATTTTGTGGACAATTGATGGCATAAATGGAATGAGACTTTTCCCTCCCCTCCTCGCTGGAAAGGGAACAGTTAATAGTTGGCAAATATCTTTCCTGTTCATTACCTATTTACTCCTAAATTAGATTGGTAAATTGAAATTTAATGGAAGTATTTTCCTTGATGAACAAGGTAATAAAAAATACATAAAATCTGAAGATTAAATTATAATCTCCTAGACTATAAAACAACTAGGTTAGCCTTGTTTCAATCTCAAAGCCAACTATAATCTCAGTTCAGCACACCATCATTTAAGAAACGCGCCATGGCAAATAATTGGGCAATCGCTATTGGCATTAATCAATATCAGTTTTTTCAGCCCCTAGGTTGCCCCCAAGCAGACGCTGAGGCGCTCAGGGATTATTTGGTAACTGAAGGTGGTTTTCTACCCCAACAATGTCTTTTAATGACGGATACTTCAGCACCATTTGGAGATAGATCCACCTATCCAAGTAAGGACAATATTCTGCGATTAGTGGAAGATTTAGCTGCGGCTTGTTGGCAACCCCAAGATAAACTGTGGTTTTTCTTCAGTGGTTATGGGGTCAATTACAATGGACAAGATTACTTAATGCCCATTGCAGGGGATCCAGAACGCATTCAGGAAACTGGCATTGATGTGCGGAGTTTATTGCAAGTAATCCAAATCACTGAGGTCAATGCTCTAGTATTATTTGATATTAATAGGGCTTTCGCTAGCCAAGGTAATAATTATATTGGACAAGAAACCATAGAACTTGCCCAAGAGTTACAAGTTTCCACCATCCTTTCTTGTCAGCCAGAGCAATTTTCCCATGAAAGTCGGCAACTAGGACATGGATTTTTTACAGCAGCTCTGATTGAAGCACTACGTTCTGGAAATGGGAAAAGTTTAACTAATCTAGAAAGTTATCTCAGTGTGAGGACTCCAGAGCTTTGTCATCATTATTGGCGACCAACACAAAACCCAGTTACGATTATTGCTGCGGGAAATCCAGAAATTATCGGTATACCAACAAAAACAGATATCACTCAACCTGGACAAACTCACAGAAAAATTCCACCAGAAGAGATATCTGAAGATATTTTATCCACTGCTAAAGCTGCCCCAAAATTACAGTCAGATTACTTAAAAAACTATACTAGCTGGCAATATAATAATAGTAATAATACGGAAGAAAATGCCGTTGTTCCCGTATCCCCACCACCATTACCTCAACTTCCTGAAGTCGGCCAATCCTCTGGTAATATCACACCAATTCCATCTTCCCAGAAACCGCCAGAATCAAATCAACCTGCAATTACTAAGCAATTATTATTGTGGGTAGGAAGCACAATCTTATTGCTCGGTTTAATGGTGGTAGTAGTACTCCGCAATCAAGCCGGTTTTCAAACTAATCTTGACGAAACCCAGCAAGATAATACTACGGATGTTAACCTTAACCAGCAAAGGGCTGATGTGAAAACCTTACCCACCCTGGCTCGTGCCAATCCTTCTGCATTCCCAACTACACCCAAGCCACAGCGGACTCCTACTTCCCAGACAAAACAGGAAAATCAAGCCCTACTAGACTTGGCAAAAATGTCCTTGAAAAAAACCCAGGCAAGTGACTTGAGCCAAGCGATCGCTACTGCTCGTAAAATTAAACCAGGGGAACCACTATACCAACAAGCTCAGGAAAATATCCTCATTTGGAGTCGAATGATTTTTGATTTGGCAGAAGGTCGAGCTAAAAGAGGAAAATATAGCAGTGCGATTGCCGCAGCTCAGTTACTCACCAAAGATGGTCCTCTATATCCCAAAGCACAAGCAGGAATTAAGAGATGGCAGTTTGCAGCCAAGCGAGCTTTTACTAATAAAACTCTTTTAGATGCTGCTAAGGTGTTAATTAAAAACGGACAAGCATCTAGCTACAACCGAGCCATTGTAGTGGCAAACAAAGTGGCTGCTGGGGAACCAGGCTTTGATATAGCACGAAAATCTATTGATAAATGGAGTGAGAAAATTTTGGCGATCGCTCAAAAACGTGCTAATCGAGGTCGATTCAAAGATGCAATTCAAACTGCTGTTTTAGTACCGGAGGGTACAGCAGCTTACAATAAAGCCCAAACAGCAATTAAAAAATGGCAGAGTAAAAAATAGGGAGTCCATGAGTCAAAGAGGTCAGGATTAAAGACTCCTAGAGCATCAATTCAGTAATCGAGAGCAATCATCAATCCTGCGGGAGAGAGAAGTGTGGGAGGTGTGGGGAGAATAAAGAACTGATAAGCTTTTTGCCTTCTCTCTCTCCCCCTTCTTCCTCATCTGACCACACTCTCCCTCTCAACTAATCAGGGATTTTGGCATTACTGAATCAGTTTTCTCACTCCTACCTCATAAATCCTAATTTCTAACAATACCGTGTCACATCTTCTCCGCATTCATCTGCTAGATAGCATAGGGCGCGGAAACGTAAACCTACTAACTCTTCATAAAGTGGATTGAGTTTACACATGGGAGGAATGTGAAACAAAGTCTTACCAAATAATTTTATGTCACGCTCAAAGGGACAATGTGCAGGAATTAATTGGCACAAATAATGCGCTTGTCGGCGATCGCGTACTTGAATATTTTCTAACCACTGCCGCAAGGGCTTCAGTATTTTACCTATCAGTCCAGGAGATGGAGGACATAGGGGATTATTCTTGACATTACTAGTTTCTGCTTGATGTGTCCATACCCAGCTAGCAAAAAACATTCTCGATTTGGTATTTTGTAATACCTTCATGCTTTACTCCTCTGTTTTGGTGAGGGTATTCACCTATCCGATGAACATCTACAACATGGCAATTACCTTGCCCGGATGATTCTAGTTCTGAATTTTCAGTAGCTACTTGGGTCAGAAGTTTTTGATTACTACGGTCAAGATAACCGCATTCTTTCAGAAAATGAAATAGTAATATTACTATCTTGTTCAGTTCTTGAAGTATTTAAATTTCTCTTTAATGCATCTATCTTAGGATAGATATTAAGTTAAAATATTGCAACTTTTTTTTGTAAAGATTTTATTCATTTTTGTGAAAGTAGCAATAAATACTGGTAAGAAAAGAATTCATTTCAGTACCCAAAAAAATGGATAGTTAAAACTAACTATCCAACCCGGAAATTCTTGATTATTTATTTGTTTTGGGGATTAGGATGCTGACTTTTCCACATACCGTGAAAAGTCAGAGGGTGTGGAGTCTGTGGTGTAGGGTGTAGCAAGACTTTCTTCTTTTCCCTACACCCTACCCCCTACCCCTGCCTTTACAGGTGTTGAGTGAAATTCCCGTGAAAAGTCAGATTAAGATGCCACTTGAGCCGCAGTGCGAGTACGTCTTCTTCTACCATCAGTAACTTTCGCTGCTGGGGCTTCTGGAGTTTGCATCAATAGTGTCACAGTTGGCTGACATTGCAATTCTCGCTTGAGGAAGCGCATTAGTTCTCGTTCTAAAATTCCTTGCAATCCACCCCAGTCAACTTCATTTTTGCCATTTTCACTAGGCTTGGCAAATTCTGACCAACGGAAATTGAGGGTTTCTTCAATTCGCTGTTTAACTAAATTTTGTAGCATTGCTCCCTCAATACTGGTAACAACACCCCGCAAATGAAGTTCTGGTTTTGCTAACAATTTACCATTCCAATCAATGGCTGCGGCAATAGTAATAATACCTTCGTTCGCCATCCGTTGTCTTTCTTGCAGGACTTTAGCACTCACCATGCCAGAACTAGATGTATCAACTAATTCAATTCCAGATGGCACTTTTCCGGCTACACTTATGGATTCTTCAGTAAGTTCTACCACATCTCCGTTATTAATTATCACCATATTTTCCGCCGGAATACCCATACTTTGAGCAGTTTCCGAGTGCTTCACTAGCATCCGGTGTTCGCCGTGGACTGGTAAGAAAAATTTAGGGCGAGTTAAGGCGATCATTAATTTTTGGTCTTCCTGACAACCATGTCCAGAAACGTGGATTCCTTGGTTACGTCCATAAATTACTTTCGCTCCCTGCATAATTAACCTATCAATGGTGTTGACCACTGCAATGGTATTGCCAGGAATAGGATTAGCAGAGAATACCACCGTATCTCCCTCTCGAATTTTTATATGAGGGTGTTCTTTCCGAGAAATCCGCGACAATGCTGCCATTGATTCACCCTGAGAGCCAGTGGTAAGAATTAACACATTCTCATCAGGCAAATTCCGTACCATATGCAGAGGCTTGAGTAAATTGTCATCGCATTTGACATAGCCAAGATTACGCGCATGGGCGATGAGATTCAACATGGAGCGCCCTACAATGGAAACTACACGGTTGTGTTTTTGCGCCAGTTGCAAAATCATATTGATCCGATGCACGCTGGAAGCAAAGGTAGTCACAAACATCCGTCCAGAGGTTTGAGTAAAAACCCGATCCAAGTTGGGGTATACGGAACGTTCGGAAGGAGTAAATCCAGGGACTTCAGAATTGGTGGAGTCACTCATCAGGCAAAGTACGCCTTTTTCTCCATGTTCTGCCAGTCTTTGCAGGTCAAAATGTTCTCCATCTACTGGGGTGTGGTCAAATTTAAAATCACCAGTATGAATGACTACACCTAAGGGGGTAAAAATTGCCACACTAAAGCTATCAGCCATAGAGTGAGTGTTCCGCATATACTCAATGACAAAGGATTTACCAATGCGGACTATATCACGGGGCATGACTGTATTCAATTTTGTGCGATCGCGCACTCCCGCTTCTTCTAATTTACCCTCTAGCATTGCCATAGCTAGTCTGGGCCCATAAATTACAGGAATATCAAATTGTTTGAGATGGAAGGCAATACCACCAATATGGTCTTCATGACCATGAGTAACAATCATTCCCTTAATTTTATGGCGATTTTCCCGAAGATAGGTGGCATCGGGTAAAACAATATTGACACCGTGCATACCATCCGTAGGAAAAGCAAGTCCTGCATCTAATAGAAGGATTTCGTCTTCATACTCGAACACACAAGTATTTTTACCAATTTCATGTAATCCGCCCAAAGGAATTATTTTGAGGGCAGGGTTAGTTTCTTTTTTAGTCATTTGTTTCTGAGGTTATTTTCTGTAGTTAATAAGGTTGAAAAGTAGCACTTATAAATAGCACTAGTAGGACAAGCAATTTAATCAAGCTAGTCTGAAAAACGGTCGGTATATAATCAATGTCTAATTGAGTAATTTAGTGAAATTCACACTCAAAAATTTATAGTAAATGTGTTAGTAGAAATATTAATTATTCATTGCTAATTTTATGCATCTACTCAAACTTTTGTATATACAAAGATTTTGTTGCTAGCAGCAAATAATTATTGTCTAAATCAGATCTAGCTCTTTCAATACAACCCCTAATTCTTGAGTTATTTCTGGTGATCTTTCGCACAATGGTGGACGAGTAGAAC
The DNA here is from genome assembly GCF_900185595.1 of Calothrix rhizosoleniae SC01. GTDB lineage: Bacteria > Cyanobacteriota > Cyanobacteriia > Cyanobacteriales > Nostocaceae > Calothrix_A > Calothrix_A rhizosoleniae. Next base: position 14,024 of record NZ_FYBH01000021.1, on the reverse strand, counting down.
CCACTTTCCAATCTTGCAGCTCTAATGCCTTTTTGATGGGAATTGGATTTGTAGTGGCGAATAATGATTTAAATAAAGGGAAAAGTTGCAGATGAATTGTAGTTGCTAGCTGAGTTTGCCCTTCCCTAAAAGCTTTAATCATCTGCTGTAGCTGGTTTCCTACCAGATGGGAAGCGACGCTAACTACTCCCTTTGCACCAACTGCTAACATGGGGAGTGTTAAGGAATCATCACCAGAGTAAATCTGAAATTCTTGGGGTGTCAAGCGACAGATAGCACTGACTTGATCTAAATCCCCACTAGCTTCTTTGACACCAACAATATTTTCTACTTCTGCTAATCGAGCAACTGTATCTGCATGTAGATTTTGTCCGGTGCGGCCAGGGATATTATATAGCAACAGTGGTAGCTCGGGTGAAGCTTGGGCTATTGCTTGAAAGTGCTGATACAATCCTGCTTGTGGCGGTTTGTTGTAATAAGGAACTACTTGCAAAGCTCCATGCACGCCCATCTGAGCTGCTTTTTGTGTGGCAGCAATAGCTTCTTTGGTGGAGTTAGAACCACATCCCGCTATTACTTTGCCTTTGTCATTAATTGCTTCCAGAACTACTTGAAACAGCTTATACTCCTCTTCCCAACTCAAGGTGGGCGATTCACCTGTTGTCCCACAAATTACCAATGTATCTGTACCATTTTCTACCAAGTGTGTTGCTAAATTGGCTGCGACATCATAGTTAACACTACCGTCTGGTTTAAACGGCGTAATCATTGCGGTTAAAACTATACCAAAATCTACCACCCTGTTTTCACTCCTAAGTTACCCTCTTTGTTATGTTCTCCTGTTGGGGGTGTTTTACAGTAATATCCTATTTTATAAATTTTTTTCAACGGCAATACTCCCATTGACATGATTTCACCTAATTTCAATTGTTTCTAGACATTTGTAAAATAAATTTAGTTTTTCTTAGGTAGAAACTGATAATGATGCTCCCTTTAGCAAATTTTTTTCCACTAGGAGTTCAGCTATTTGAATTGCATTTAATGCTGCCCCTTTACGAATTTGATCTCCACATAACCAGAGTTCTAAGCCGCAAGGATGGGAAATATCTTGGCGAATTCTTCCTACTAAAATATCATCTTTTCCACTAGCTGCAATTGGCATGGGAAAATGATTTGCTTGCCAATCTTCTACCAATTTTACACCAGGGGCTTGGCTTAAAATTTGCCTTGCTTTTTCTGGAGCAAAAGGATGATCAAATTCTAGATTAATGGCTTCTGAGTGGGCTCGTAGTACGGGAACCCGTACACAGGTAGCTGAAATTTTGATCCCTTGATCACCAAAGATTTTACGAGTTTCGTTGACCATTTTCATTTCTTCTTCACAATAACCCAAATCATTCAAGGGGGAATTGTGGGGAAATAAATTAAAAGCTAGGGGGTAAGGGAATACTTCTGCTGTTGGCTCTTTGCCGGATAAAATTTCTTCAGCTTGCACTTTCACTTCTGCCATCGCTTTTGCCCCTGCACCACTGGCAGATTGATAAGTCGCAGCTAAAATCCGTTTTACTGGTTGCACTTGATGTAGTGGCCATACCGCTAGAGCCATTAAAATGGTCGTACAATTAGGGTTAGCAATAATCCCTTGGTGTTGGGTAACTGCATCTGGATTTACCTCTGGAACCACTAATGGCACTTCTGGGGACATGCGAAAGGCACTGGAGTTGTCGATGACAATTGCACCTTTTTTCACTGCTGTGGCTGCCCATGCTTTAGAGGTAGAACCACCAGCACTTGCTAATACTAAGTCTAGGTTTTCCAAAGCGCGATCGCTAACTGCTTCCACGAGTATATTTTCCCCTTGAAAGCATATTTCCTGTCCAGCACTACGGCTAGATGCTAACAATTTCAAGTCGGCAATGGGAAAATTTCGGCTTGCTAATAATTCCAGCAACTCCTTACCTACCGCACCAGTTGCTCCCAAAATAGCTACACGATAGCTTCTAGACACACTGTCTTCCTCCTTCTTGGCAATTTATTAATTTATCAGTCAAATCACTAAAATCAATAAAAATAAAAGTTTGAATATTGAGAAAATGTTAATATTAGTATTTTTTTGCAATAAACATGGATCTCTATGACCCTACTATATTAGGTAAAACTATAGATATCCTCGTAATGTGGCAATTGACAAAAAACAATTGATGAGTTAGTTAGTTTTAAATTGAATTTATTAGTTTTAAATTGAATTTAATTTAAAGTATATATTGTACAACAAATTTTTGGTTAGATGAAACAATTGGGCAGGATATATCCTTAAAATTTATAAATAAAAAAATATAGATCGCCAAGGATGTTGCTGGGAAGGTTTATACTATGATGTCCAGGAAAATTAACAACTGGAAGAAAACCTATGTAAACTAGGATATCACGGGATTCACCTGCGAACAAAGAGCAAATACAAAATCGAAGAATGTTTAAGCTGTGAGTCTCCAGGTCACAAATAGCTGGGAACACAGTTGCTGAAAGCAGTTATCTGCTGGGACGTGGACAAAATGGCGGATATAGTTTTAATTATATCTTTGTGGCTGATGAGTCAAACATTGATGACATTGTGGGTTGAAGAAGGCAGGAGGCAGTCCCGTAGACGCGCCAAGCACGGCTTCTCGTAGATATGAAAAAATTTTTCACCATCAAGTATTAAAGAGGGTTATTTCCCCTACACCCTATACCCCACACCCTACACCCTCTTTCAATTCAGAAGGAGTGATTCAGAAGGGGATTCGACCCCTCCTGAATTGAAGCCAAGGAAAGTACGGATAGGTTAGCCCCTGCGGCATTTCCTGAAGAATATCGCTGATCAACAGCCCTAAATGTTCCACCTCCAGCAAATTTTCCTCTTTAGACCCATTCAGAATTTTTGTATTCACAGTAGAAAATAATTAGTAAACAGAGCAAGAGTTATGAAAGTTACCCAGGAAAAACTTCCCGCTAGCCAAATTGGTCTAGAAATAGAAATTGCACCAGAAATGACCAAGCAAACTTATGAACAGGTCATTAAAAAGTTAGCTACATCCGTCAATATTCCTGGGTTTCGGAAAGGAAAGGTTCCTCGACCCATACTAATACAGCGTTTGGGTACAACAAGAATTAAGGCAGCCGCATTAGAAGAATTACTTCAAGATGGAATTGAGAAAGCGATCAAACAAGAAGATTTAGCCGCCATCGGTCAGCCACAATTACGTTCTGACTTCGAGGAATTAATTCAAAATTACGAACCGGGCAAACCACTAACCTTTTCGGCGGCTGTGGATGTACCCCCAGAGGTAAATCTGTTGCAATATACTGGCTTATCAGTCCAAGCTGAAGAGGTGAAATACGACCCAGAAAAAGTTGCAGACACCTTAGATAGAGAACGCCAACAAATGGCAACCTTAATCCCTGTGGAAGGAAGGGCTGCAAAGCTTGGTGATCAGGCGATAATGGATTTTAAAGGGGTAATCAAACCTGAAGATGATGAGCCAGATGCAGAACCAGAACCAATTCCTGGTGGAGAAGCCAATGATTTTCAAGTAGAATTGCAAGAAGATAAATTTATCCCTGGGTTTGTGACAGGGATAGTGGGTATGAATCCAGGAGAAACCAAAGAAATATCTGCTCAATTTCCCGACCCTTATGGTGATGAGAGCCTAGCAGGTAAGCCCGCTTTATTTACAGTTACTCTCAAGGAACTAAAAGAAAAAGAGCTACCAGAATTAGATGATGACTTTGCCAAAGAAGTCAGTGAATTCGAGACTTTACAAGAGTTGAGGGACTCCCTCACAGAACAGTTCCAAAAAGAAGCCGAAGAAAAAACTAAGTCGAATCAGCAAGAGGCTTTTTTAAATGAGTTGATTAAACATGTGGAAGTAGATTTACCTGTCACCATGATTGATCAGGAAATTGACTCCATGTTGACTCAAACGGCAATGCGACTGTCCCAGCAGGGATTGGATGTGAAGCAATTATTTACCAAAGATATTATTCCTCAGCTGCGGGAACGTTCCCGTGAAGAAGCAATAGAACGCCTCAAGCGATCGCTAGCATTGCGGGAAGTGAGTGAACGGGAGTCCCTAGAAGCCACAGAAGAAGAAGTAAGTACCCGCGTTGCCAAACTGAAAGAGGAGTATCCAGAAGAAGATATAGATACAGATAGACTCCAAGAAATGGTCGAAAACGAAATCTTGACAGAAAAAATCATGGATTGGCTCTTGGAAAATTCCTCCGTGGAACTTGTTCCAGAAGGCTCTTTGAGTGCAGCAGAAGTCGCGGAAACCTCCCCAGCAGAACCAGAAGTGGAAGTTTCTAGTGAAGAACCTGTAGAAACTGTAGAAGTTACAGAAGTTACAGAAGTCACAGAATAAACGATAAAAGTCAGCCATCGGCAACTGTGAAGATTCATAAGTTAAGTGAATCGCAACTTACCGATCGCTGACAATTTTGTCAAACTTTTAATTTAGAGTTACCTTAAAAAGAGTGAATAAATTTGTCCTGAATTTTCTCTTACCATTATTTTATTTACCCCTCTCATGAATCGTGTTAAAACGATAGAGCAATTGAGATGAGTCATAATGGTTAACACATAGCTACAATACAAAGTTATTGTCTCCAGCGACAGCAAACCCTTTAGTTTACATTTGTTGTATTGTTTGTTAAACACTACCTTTTATGCTTACATCGCAATCGGGAAATCACCCATTATATAGCTTGAGTCGATTAGAAATTAATTCCCTCCACAGCACAACCAACATCGTACCCACCGTCGTCGAACAATCTGGAATGGGAGAGAGAGCTTTCGACATCTACTCCCGCCTGCTCCGAGAGCGGATTATTTTTTTGGGCACACCCATTGACGACAACATTTCCAATTCCATAGTTGCCCAACTATTATTTCTAGATGCTGAAGATTCAGAAAAAGACATTCAGCTGTACATTAACTCCCCCGGGGGCTCAGTGACAGCAGGAATGGCAATTTATGATACAATTCAGCAAATACGTCCTGATGTAGTCACCATTTGCTTTGGATTAGCTGCTAGTATGGGGGCGTTCTTACTGACAGCAGGTGCGGCAGGTAAACGAATGTCTCTCCCTGATTCTCGGATTATGATTCACCAACCCCTTGGTGGTGCCCAAGGTCAGGCTGTTGATATTGAAATACAAGCAAAAGAAATCCTCTATCATAAGGCTAAATTGAATCAGTTACTAGCTCATCATACTGGTCAGTCCTTAGAACAAATTAGTGCTGACACAGAAAGAGATTTTTTCATGTCAGCAGATGAAGCTAAAAATTATGGCTTGATAGACCAAGTCATCTCTTCCAGACAAGATCTACCCACCGTTGGAGAAAACCTCTCCATTTTATAAAGATAAGAGGCTGGTATGGCTAAGTACGACTCCCATTTAAAATGTTCATTTTGCGGCAAGTCCCAAGAGCAGGTACGCAAGCTCATCGCTGGACCGGGAGTCTACATTTGCGATGAATGTGTAGACTTATGTAATGAAATCCTCGATGAAGAATTGCTCGACACTAGCACTGCCACAACTCAACCGGCAGAGCAGTCAGAGCCTCCTCAAAAGCGTCGTCATCGTTCTGCTAGTCTTTCATTGAATCAAATTCCCAAACCTCGGGAGATCAAAAAGTATTTGGACGAGCATGTTATTGGTCAGGATGAAGCCAAGAAAGTACTGTCAGTTGCTGTTTATAACCATTACAAGCGACTATCATTAGTTCAGTCCCCCGGCAGTAATGTTAAAAATACAGAGGATACCATAGAGCTGCAAAAGGCAAACATTTTGCTGATTGGCCCTACTGGTTGCGGAAAAACCCTACTGGCACAAACCTTAGCAAAAATTCTGGATGTACCCTTTGCTGTTGCTGATGCTACGACCCTGACAGAAGCTGGATATGTAGGGGAAGATGTGGAAAATATCCTCCTACGACTGTTGCAGGTGGCAGATTTAGATGTAGAAGAGGCACAACGGGGAATTATTTATATTGACGAAATTGATAAAATTGCCCGCAAGAGTGAAAATCCTTCCATTACCAGAGATGTTTCTGGGGAAGGAGTACAGCAAGCATTGCTGAAGATGCTAGAAGGTACAGTTGCCAATGTACCGCCCCAAGGAGGAAGGAAGCATCCTTATCAAGACTGTATTCAAATTGACACAAGCAACATCCTATTTATTTGTGGTGGCGCCTTTGTTGGTTTAGAAAAAGTTGTAGATCAACGAGTGGGTAAAAAGTCAATGGGCTTTGTCCAACCAGGGGAAGGGCAATCAAAAGAAAAGCGAGCTGCTGATACCCTGCGCTATTTGGAGCCGGACGACTTGGTAAAATTTGGCATGATTCCGGAGTTTATTGGGCGGATTCCCATGGTAGCGGTGGTAGATCCCCTGGATGAAGAGGCACTGATGGCGATTTTAACCAAGCCTCGTAGTGCTCTAGTGAAACAGTACCAAAAACTGTTGAATATGGACAATGTGGAACTAGAATTTAAACAAGAAGCACTGCGAGCGATCGCTCAAGAAGCTTATCGTCGCAAAACTGGTGCTAGGGCATTGCGGGGCATTATAGAAGAACTAATGTTGGATGTCATGTATGAGTTGCCTTCCCGCAAGGACGTATTGAGTTGTCAAGTAACCAGAGAAATGGTAGAAAAACGTTCTACTGCTGAATTGATTATGCATCCTTCTTCCTTACCAAAGCCAGAATCAGCTTGAGAACTATTGGGCATTGCAGTTATTAGTATAAATGTACTGTAGCTAAACTTTGACTAGCTTTAGTCAGTCATGGGAAGATAATTCTAGTACAGCATGGTGTAAATAAAGTAGCCATGTAAAATCCTTAAAAAGCCTACTCTATAAGCTTTTTGATTTTTTACTTTTGACTTTTGATAAATGCCATACATTCAAGTTCGCGGCGTTCAGCATTACTACGAGTGGATAACTACACCATCTGCCGAGCAAAATAAACCTGTAATGATTTTTGTTCATGGTTGGGCTGGTTCTGGTAGATACTGGATAAGTACAGCCAAGGTTTTATCAACACAGTTTGACTGTTTACTTTATGACATGAGGGGTTTTGGGCGCTCTCAAGGAAATCTTTCTCAGGATAGCACTGATGCATCTAAAGTCTCTGAATTAACCTATGAATTAGATGAATATACGCACGATTTAGCCGCATTTATTCATGCCTTGCAAATCGAGCGAGTTTATATTTCTGCCCATTCTATGGGTGCTTCGATTGCGACTTTATTTCTCAACCGTTATCCAGAGAAAGTTGAGCGAGCAATTCTCACTTGTAGTGGTATTTTTGAGTACGACGAAAAGGCATTTGCAGCCTTCCATAAATTTGGTGGCTATGTTGTGAAATTTCGTCCCCGGTGGCTGGATAAAATACCATTTGTTGACCAAATGTTTATGGCACGATTCTTACATCGTTCTATTCCTGTTGCTGAACGTAAGGCTTTTTTGCAAGATTTTCTCTGTGCAGATTATGATGCCGCTTTAGGTACTATATTTACCTCTGTCAGTAAAGAACAGGCTGAGTTGATGCCTGAAGAATTTGCCCAATTAAAAATACCAACTCTCTTGATTGCCGGAGAATTTGACCAAATTATTCCCGCTGCCATGGGACAACAGGCAGCTTCTTTAAATAAGGGAATAGAATTTGCTGTGATTCCTCAAACAGGTCATTTCCCGATGTTAGAAGATCCAGTAATATACTGTCAAATCGTACAGGATTTTTTGGCTGATTCACCGTAAATTTGCTTGCTAAAATTATTTGTGCAAGTTACAAAAAATACTTATCCTAGGCCAAGTTCCCGTTTGAGGAGATTAATTGATTTAGTACCAATATAATTTTCACAGCGAATCAACTTTGGTGGGCGGATAATATCTTCGAGAACTTTGTGTATAGCTGCTTGTACGGCGCTAAAACTCGATGGGTCGGTACAAAAAATCACCTGTGCTCGTTTGACAATTGCTTGTAACTTGTAGGCATCTTTTGGTTGAGCCGTCATTACAAGTAACTCATCTCCACGTAAACCGTGGAGAATTACTTCTGTCGCTCTGAGAATACCGGGGCTAAGACTGGCTACACCAATACAACTGTCCTTATTCAGACCCTTGACAACGTCAAATTCCTTACCATAGTCATAAATATCTAGAGGAATTATTCTCACTCTTCGAAGACCAACAATCGCTTCCACTTCTGCGATAAAATACCTACTAGTGACTACAGTGGCAGAACTAGTTTGATCTAGCACAGCAGCTAATTCTTCCATCGCCACTAATTGGATGGGAATTTGCAGAGATTCTTCCAACTCATAAATCATTAACTTCCCGGCTCCCATATCCGTTGCTGGTACTGCTACTAGAACCCTGGCGCTACAGCGTAAACGCCAGTCAATTTCCGCTAAAAATATTTCTCGCGCCTGATTGAGGGAACAACCTTGGGAAAGTAATTCATCAAGTGCCTGTTGGACTGTTTTGTAAGCTTCGGGATATTGTTGGGAAACTGGGGATTGGAGGGTACTACCCCCCCATTCATGTCCTTGAACACGGACATAAATTCCCGAACCAGCTAGACTCTCAACAAAACCTTCGTCTTCTAACTGGCGATAAACCTTACTAATTGTATTACGATGCAACCCTGTCTGCATGGCTAGCGCCCGCGTGCTTGGCAACTTATATCCGGGTGGATATTGCCGAGAAGCGATCGCAAACCGAATTTGATTAAACAGCTGGGTTGAAGAAGGAATTTCACTATCTGGTTGAATACGGAATTGAAGCATCACCAAAACTCCTAAGTGCTATTCGCAGTGTATGACCAGCTGCATCTGCTACCTGTTAAATACTTTATTTATACCGTTAATGTTGTTTTTGGCAATTGCTCATCCCCCATCAATGAGTAATTTTTGGTAGATAGACAGCATACATTTACTTTGAGATACTGGCATAGTTATATCTCAAATAATCACACTGTACTGTATAGGTAAAGAACTATTATGACAGAGGTCGCAATTACCGGCACAACAGTTAAACTTTTACAAACTGATGTCACAATAGATGCTTATTTAGCTAAACCAACTGTTCCAGGTATTTATCCCGGCATAGTTGTATTACAGGAAATTTTTGGTGTCAATGCTCATATTCGGGAAGTTACAGAACGAATCGCTCGTCAAGGCTATGTAGCTATTGCCCCAGCGCTTTATCAGCGTCTAGCTCCTGGTTTTGAGACTGGTTACAGTCCAGAAGATATTAAAATTGGCAAAACATATAAGATGCAAACCAAAGCATCAGAATTATTAAGTGATATTCAAGTAGCAATTGATTATCTGAAAACTCTACCTCAAGTGAGTCAAAATGGTTTTGGCTGTATTGGTTTTTGCTTCGGTGGTCATGTAACATATCTTGCTGCTACCTTACCAGAGATAAAAGCAGCTGCCTCCTTTTATGGTGCTGGAATTGCCACCAATACCCCTGGAGGTGGTGCTGCGACCATTTCCCGTACCCAGGAGATTCAAGGCACCCTCTATGGCTTTTTTGGCATGATAGATGCCAGTATTCCTAGGGAGCAGGTAGACCAAATTGAGGCAGAGCTCAAAAAATACAATATTCCCCATCGTTTGTTTCGCTACGATAGAGCTGACCACGGATTTTTTTGTGATCATCGTGCCAGCTATAATCCAATAGCTGCTGCCGATGCTTGGGAACAAGTAAAACAGTTATTTGCCCAACTACAGGCATCTTAAGGCTATATTTTTTATTTGAGGTTAAGATGCCTAAAAGCGAGAGTCAGCCAGCAATTGGAAATTCTCTGCCAATATCCAAATATACCCAATCCCTACAGGGTGGGCAATACCATAGAGGTGAAGCAGCTACCCAGTTTGTCAATACCTCTAAATAAAAATATATATTCAAAAGTCATGAATTCCGAAGTGAACATTTCTCAAACAGCCAATTCGTCCTTTAGCATGGATGACTTTGCCAAAGCCTTAGAAAGCCACGATTACCATTTTCAAAAAGGACAAGTAGTTAAGGGTAAGGTATTCCAATTAGATCCTGATGGTGCGTATGTGGATATTGGTGGCAAATCGTCGGCTTTTATCCCCAGGGATGAGGCATCTTTAAGGACTGTAGTTGATATATCAGAGGTTTTGCCTTTAGGTGAAGAACTGGAATTTTTAATTATCCGGGAACAGGACGCAGAAGGGCAAGTTACCCTTTCCCGACGACAGTTAGAAATTCAACAGATTTGGGACAAACTGGCACAAATGCAGGAGGATTCCCAAACGGTAACTGTGCGGGTAACGGGGGTGAATAAAGGTGGTGTGACGGTTAATATTCAGGGGTTACGGGGATTCATTCCGCGATCGCACCTGATTGAGAGGGATGATTTAGAAGGGTTAGTTGGGCAAACTCTCACCGTTGGTTTTTTGGAAGTTAGTCGCAGCAATAAAAAATTGATACTTTCTCAACGATTGGCCACTCGTTCTGCAAGTTTCAGTTTATTAGAAATTGGTCAGTTGGTGTCAGGTAAGGTAACTGGTATTAAGCCTTTTGGGGTATTTATAGATATTGATGGGATGAGTGCCTTATTACACATTAAGCAGATTAGCCAGAAGTTTATTGAAAATTTGGAGCAGGTATTTCAAAGTGGTCAATCTTTGAAAGCTGTAATTATAGATTTGGATGAGGGTAAAGGTAGGATTGCTCTTTCTACCAGGATTTTGGAAAATTTTCCCGGAGAAATGTTAGAAAATATGGATGAGGTGATGGGTTCGGCGGAAGCTCGTGCGGAGAGAGCTAAAAATAAATCGCCTGAACAAAGTTAGGAGTGAGGAATTAGGAGTTAGGAGTGCTTTTGACAACTATCTACTAACTCCTAATAATTAAGTATTTACCTATAATTAAGTAATTGAACCAAAATTTTGCTATTTTCCCATTTTGCGGCAATTCTATTCATAAATAACTGATGAAAATCAAAGCAATTATTCATCCGGCAGAAGAAGGTGGTTTTTGGGCAGAAGTTCCAGCACTTCCTGGTTGCATAACTGAGGGTGACACAATGGAGGAAGTATTAGCAAATTTAAAAGATGCAATTGAAGGATGGCTGGAAGTTGCAAATATTGCCCACTCCCTTGAATCAAATGCTCAAATCGTTGAGATTGCGGTATGAAATCAATCTCCGGTAAGCAGTTATGTAAAATTATTGAGCAGCGAGGCTGGATTTTACAGAGAATTACAGGCAGTCATCACATCTATCAAAATCCTGATTTTGATAAAATACTTTCAATTCTCGTACATAAAAATAAAAATTTAAAAGTTGGAACATTAAAAGCATTAATGAAAATTGCTGATTTAGCTGAAGAAGATTTATGATTACACCGTCGATGCTCGTAGCTTTCAGGAAATGATGCAACGTTTAGAGGGTTCGGAAGCAGCCATACGAAAACTCAAGTCAGAAGCACTACAACGGGATATTGATCTGGGTATAGAGTAGTTAGAGAATGGGCAATTTAGGGAATATGATGACAAGTCTTTACCAAGGTTGCTGCAAACTATTAAAGAACGAGGACAAGCTCAACTCAACTCAGAGCAAGCCGAATGAATCTTTAGAAACTTTCTCAACAAGACTAAAAAACCGAGCTTATAAACGCAAAATTTCCGTTTTCAATCTTCTAGAATTAATTAGTGATATCATTTGGGTCAAAACCAACATCAATTGATTCAGGCAAGTTTCCACTTTCATTAACACCATAAACAATTACACCTCCATTTGAATTTGCAAATGATGATACAATTTTGCTAATTTCTTTCTTCTTACCTTCTTTTTTCTGAAGTGCGCCACATACCTTGTAATCAAGTTCAAGAAAGTCTTGAACTTGATTTTCAATCAACTGTATTATGTCTATTTCAAGCCATTCTTTTGACGATTTCATCGTTATATTAAGCAATTCATCTTGAGATTACAAACTATACAAAAGCGCCAAGAATCACTTAGCGCCTTTGCATAAAAAATCAATCAAACTTACCTAAACCCCTTCCCTATCACTAATATCCCGCTTCGGCTGACGCTTATAGGTAAATGTAAAAGTATTACCACTCGCCAAAACTTTCCTGATTTCGTCATACATGGGATAATTACCCACACCAGTTAAACTAGCCCAACCCCGCGCCCTGGTTAAAGCCACAAATAACTGATTCCGGAAATTGACATCACTTTCATTCCGAGCCACGCGATCGCAACCTACCACATAAACCATATCAGCTTCATGCCCCTTAGCACGATTAACTCGGGAAACTGTCACACCACCATCATGCCAGAATTTATTGGGATCTTTATGGGGATACTGAGGATATAAATCATTTAAGTTCACAGTGGTGGGGATATAGATATCTATTTCTGCATCCATCAAAAAGCTAGCAACTTCCATTTCTAATTCCATCGCTTCAGAATTAGAACCCACAACCACCACTAAAATATCCCGACTGGGGTTCAAGCCATCATAAACAATGTTATGCATAATCTTCTCAGCCAAAGCATTAAACTCTTCTTGGCGAGAACTGTAGGTGATAAATTCTAAAACTGGTTCGCCCCAAAGTTCCGGAATTGGATTAGGGGAATATTCGGGGGGACGCTGGATCGTAATTGGTTTACCTGCACGACGAAAGTCTCCCTTAACCTCGTAACCAATTTTACCCCAATCTTGCTTATTCGTAATGCCAGAAATCATTCCCTGGGGACGTAATAAACCCATACCAAGAGCATGAGCGGCAGTGATAATTGGTCCAGGAGTACGATAACAACGACGCATAACTTCCGAACGTTTGATACCTCCCGAATATTGGGGTTGTTTAGAAAGTAAATTACCTAACTCTTCCCCAAATACTTCTTTCGCTTTCGGTACTGCTAAACTATCCAAACTTTGTGCTTCATCATAAGCCCAAATGAACCTTCTCTCTTGAGGCTTATCCTCACTCACAGGACGCAAAGCCTGATAAGCCATCCAATATATCCCTTGCTTATCTTGATACTTTAAATCTGCTTCTGACACCAAATCCTGACCTTCATCAATCAAGATAGCATCAAACATTGGCTCAATTTCAATCTCTTCCAATAGCTGCTTGCTTAAGTCTATTAACCCCCGATTTGGTTGCCTTTCGTTAGTATCACTGGGGGTTCCCCGCCTTTTACCGTGGTATTCACAAATAGTTCCGTATAAACCAGGTTGGTCTTTTGCACCCCAAGCATGAAACACGCGCAGTTTCTGGTTAGTTTGCGGATCATAGTGCAATTCACCACCACTAAAACGACGTATCCACTGATCTAGCAAACTAATCATCAGCTCGTATAAAGAACGGGTGAAAAACACCAAAGCAATATCCCAGTCTGGATGCTTGAGGTGCATGTGTGCTGCTTTTTGACACAATAATACAGTTTTCCCTGAACCAGCAATACCGCGAATTCGCTGGGGTCCAGAGGGAATTTCTTTACCAATATGTTCTTGCTGTAAATCTATCTCATACAAGCTTTGACTCAAACTGTCTATGATGTTGGCGCGGCTTTTACCTGTAGTAGAGACTGTAGCACGGGGAGGTTTACGGAATATGGGAGTTCCAGCAATCACGGATAGCAGCAATTCCCAGTCTTTATCTGCTAAATTTTCTCCCGGCACTATGGGAGATATTTGTTGTATCCTTTCTAATAAACTAACCTTGCCCAATTGGTCTTGAAAAATAAGACTCGCAGAATTAGGTAATTGATCAAACCCTTTTTGCTGCCATTGTTCTTGAGTAATCAGAGGTAATGCCACTATGGCTCTACCTGTCACTTTACGCCAAATTGCTGGTTCTCGATCAGAATATGCGATTAATGCTCGTAGTTGATGGGATGAATTTTGCTGGGGATTGGCTTCTGTTTTTTTAAAGTTTTGTAACTGCCAAGTTTCATCATCTATGGTATCAATTTGCTCAATGGTAAG
>NZ_FYBH01000349.1 GCF_900185595.1 Calothrix rhizosoleniae SC01 | reverse complement strand
AAAATTTTCCTAACATCCATTAAAATGGCAGTAAGGATTGTGGACGGCAGGGAAATTGAATCCCTCAGCACTGAGTTTAGGAGACCCGACTGGCACCAAGCGCCGCCCATGACCAGGTAAAGCGGTTAAAATAAATTGCACCGCTTTACCTCCTCAACTTTTGTTTTTAAGTCTCAATATCAGATTTTCCACTTTGTCTCCAAGATGTATTCGTAATTTTGTTTCGCATTTATCAACTTGATCCAAAAGGTTCGCAAGCTTGCTTAGTTCCTCAAATGTGTCAAATGGTTCGTCAAAATTAGTCTCAACAGATTGTTCTGCTGGCGTTTGCTGGGCATGATCTGTACTCATGGCAACCTCTTCACTATTAGCTTGTGCAGAATGCAAATATTGATTTTTGATTTCTGGAGAAATACTGGGATTCAAAAAATACAAAAACTCTCCCCTGCCTCTACCCGTGCTGGATGAAGGCATTTGTGCCCTATGTGCCACTCCCAAATCCCAGTACTGTTTTAGATACTTGTTCGCAGTAGTCTTATCGCATCCAAGCTCTTCTGAAAAGGCTTTAGCTGTTTTCGCCGTTGCATTTAGCACAGAGATAATTTTCTGAGCTGTTGACGGTAAAGTTGGAACTTTTTGGTAGAAATGCTGGGCATCTTCTCTACTTATAAATTTATTCTCGCTTGGAGCCACGTTAATTGTTTTTAAATCAACGTCCGCACCTGCAACTTCTTCAGCGAAAATATCCGCCTGACTGGAGCTACTTGATGTGCTTACTATATCGGTTGAACTAAGGAGCTTGTTAATCTGCTCATCTGAAATAAAATAGACTTTTGACGGATAGATTTTTAGCTTTTCATTCTCATCCTCAAAATAGCTAAGTATATTGTCGTCCTCAGCTAACCCCTTTAAAACTTTGCCAATTTTACGACGATCTTCTCCAAGTTCGTCGGCTACCAACTTTATTTTGGGCTTTTCTAGAGCGTTCACAACAAAAATAGCCTTTCGCTTTATCGAAGGAAGTTCTAGCAGCCTTTCTGCTGTAAGTTTGTTAGTGACATCATCGGCAGACTGAATTATATTAGAGAGTTGACTGCACAGCACATTGTCATCTAAACTATGAAGTAGTTTAGACATATAAAGCCTCCTTTTTTTGTAATAGGGGCAGTGTCAACTTGTCTTCTAACAGCGTAAGCAACGTGGGGTGGAAAATCACTTTACTTACTCCGTTAGATTCCAAGTCTATATAGTTTTAATTAGGAGGTAGGGTTCGAGTTAGAACATGCCTCCTAATTATGTATACCATGAATTTATCGCTGATGGAAGGCTGGAATCTTTCTCAATCAATTAAAAAGTTTTAACCCCATATTAGCTTTAGTTTTTTAGCGCATTGTGACCAATTTAGAGCCAAATTTCAACTGATTCTGGACATCTAGAATTTTGAACCTATCGTCTACCTACTTCACATTCTTGAACGCAAGTACTCAAGTGTCCATTTAGACGAAAACTCTTCAAAGTCTACCCACTGCCCAGTGTTTTCTCTAACCAAAATAGTACCGTCGTCTTCCTTCCGGCTTGCGGTAACAATTCCTTGCTCTCGTGCTAAATGATACCATTGACCAAATTTATCCGTAACGTTCTCTTCACCGATAGCTTGATTAGGTTGCCATCCATTATCAATTGCACTCGCCAACCATCCCCCAGGACTTCTAATAGTTTGGTGTTGTAGTTGCTGCTTTAGTGCTTGAATCGCAATTAAAACAGCTTCTTCCGTTGAATTTTTGATTTTGTTAGCCAGCGTCTTGGTTAGCTTAATTCCCAGATCATCTAACTCATTTTCGATAGCATCGCTAACTTCTCCTTTTGATTGTTTTACTGAAAACTGGACAACATTAGGATTGTTATTTGGCGAAGGTTTAAACAATTGATTATGGCATATACTGAGTTCTTCTTTTAACTTCAAGTTTTCTGCTTCTAGTGCTTCTAAGCGTTTTTCAAGCTCAGAAGTGTATAAAACTCGACCATAAATCGCTTCAAACTGTTCGCGCAGTCCCCTGTTCTCGGCTTCAATCTTTTTGACTCTTTCTTTTAAAGTTTTAACTATCGCATCTTTTGATGAATCTGATATTCTTTGCTTTTGCGGTATAACTTTGGTTTTTGAGTGATTTTCCCTTAGATGCTCTATCCTAGCTTTGATTTCCGGCTCCTTATACAGCCATGCTTTGCTTAATCCCGCAGCTTTGGCAACTGTATTAAAATTAATAGCTTGTTTATCTTTAAGCAGTTGCTGGATTCCTTGCTCAACTTTATTGAATGCCTCTTGTCGCTTCTTTTGAGCATTGCTACGCAGCCCGTTAACATTCCTCTTAATTGCCATCTACTTTCCCCTCTAATGCTGAAATAATGTTTTCTAGATTGGTTTTGACTTTTTCGTTCATCTCCACTTGCCGCACCCAACCATTAGCATTAGCTTTCTCAATGATTTGTTCAGTTTGCTCTAACTGCTGTTTGTGCTTGTCAATATGCTCTTTAGTGGTGCGGAAGTGTGTACAGGTTAAACAGGCATTAGCATGGGGGCAACCTTGGGAAATAGTTGGTAACGCGCAAGAGCCATTAGGTAATGCTTGAGCTTGAATCGTTTTCTTAAACCACTGCAAATCTTGAATTTCTACTTCCGGGCAAACTTCCTCAACAACTTGACCCGATATGTTCACTACCTTGCCATGAAATTTAGCAACCTCTTCTTTCATGGTTTGGTCGTGAATATGGGCATAAGTAGATGTCATGTCAGGCGACTCGTGACCCAGATACTTCTGGACTATATGCTGAGGAACGCCGTTGTTTATCATCCGCGTTCCTACGGTGTGGCGAAATTGATGGGTTTGAAAATGCCAAATATTCCCAGGACTGTCACAAATGTTGTGCCTCTTAGCTAATCGGTTGAGATGCCTAGGTAGAGTACGGCGTTCCATAACAGAAGGTGATGGGACAAAGTTAGGGGTTGCTGCACCTTTGTTAGCAGAGAACAAATAATCAAACTCTTCTTGAGTAAAGTATTGACGGATATACTTTTGTTGCTCCTGGATGACTCTAACAACTTCCCGTGAGATGGGAATTGTTATCTCCTTCTTCATCTTGAATTGGTAATATCTCAAAAACCAGTCACCAGCTTTGTCTTGTAAAAGGCAATCAAAACTCAGATTTACCAACTCTGAAATACGCATCCCGCATTCCTGAAGCACTAAAACCATTCTCATAATTGGTAGTGCCAGGTCGTCTAGATGCTCGTTTAACTGCTGCATAACCACTTCTGGAATATACCGAGGAACGCTTTTCTCTTGCTTGGGGAAGTCTTCAGGACGAACAAGATACCTCGATACATTAAGCCATTTGTTCTGGTAAGCTGCGTCAAAAAATAGCCGCGTATCGCTAAGAATTTTATATCGTGTACTTGAAGCTAACTTCAGGCTTGCCAAATGAATTGTGAAATCAGTGATTACCTTCCGGTCGATATCCTCTGGCTCAATGCGCGGGTAGTCTGAAGTTAAAAAACTTGATAGTCTTCTAAGCGAATAAAGCTTTTCTTGCACAGAGGCGAATGTTATGGAACTTAAGCAGACTTTTAGATAAGCTTTGGCTGTTTTGCGTAACCACGGTTGGAATAAGTGTGTAAAGTTTAATTTGTAACTTGACTTGCCTACGCCACCGTCAATCCCTAAACATCGACAATCCCAAATATCTTTTAGGTATTCCAGTTTAGGATTAACAACCCTTTCAACCTCTTCTTTAACTACTGGGGTAAATATCTTTTTGCATTGTTTGCAAATGTAACTTTGGCTTCCTGAAGAATTTTTCCCGTTCTTGCCCACATTCTTACTACTACACTTTGGACAGAAAAGAGGAGTAGTAAGTTTAATCGACTTCTGGAATATTGGTTGTGCTTGACTCATCTCTATTTTCTAGATATTTTTGATATTCATGCTTCATGTCTTCGTTGCTGACATGAACATAAGTGTTGATAGTGGTTTGAATGCTGGAATGCCCCAATCGTTTCTGAACATAAGCCATTGGCATCCCTTCACGAATTAGTTCTGTAGCATGGCTATGGCGAAGCCTGTGGGGAGTTATAGCTATCCCCGTTTTCCTCTTGAGGCGACAGAAGAGAGCCATTACATTGCTATAAGTCATAGGAGAGCCAACTTTCCCATCCCAAAGGTTTACAAAAACGTAATCGCTCAGGTTATCACCTAGTACTTCCATAAACTCTTCTTGCAAATACTGAGTGTAAAGTCCCATCAAGTCTTTTGAAACGTTGACTTCATAAGGATCTTTCGTTTTGGCACGGGAACCATTAACATTGTCATCTCTGGGGATGATTTTTATGATGTTATCCCAGGATTGAATATCTTCATGCCTTAGCCCTAAAGCTTGCCCAATTCTAACTCCGCTTTCATACATCAAACATACCAAAAACTTATCCCTTATGCGATTACAAGCACTGACAAGTTTTTCCGCTTCTCCCGGAGTAATTGTCTTTGGTTGAAGCCTGGGCTGTTTTAGTTTTAACAAGCGAGTTTTAGTTGGCTTGCTTTTATTGATGTGATGCAAAAAGCTTTTATATCTTCTGTTGGGTACGAATTGTGAGCGATAAAGAGATATTTCTGAAACGTTTCCCGCTTGCTCGTGGAAATCGTATAACATACAGACAGAAGTCAGAATCAAATTCACAGTCGCTTCTGTTCGCTTTGACTCTTGCTCCTGAAGTGATATCACGCTACCAGTTGGGCTTCTCAGCCAGTGGATAAATTCTGCTAACTTAGGGATGTCAATTTTTGTCCAATCAACACTCACCTCATCAAGATATTTCCAGTAAAGCATGAGGTGATATGCATAAGACCTTATAGTGTTAGGACTTCTTTCAATATTCCTTAAGTAATTTAGAAATTGCTGAATGGGTTCAATTGGTAAATAGTCATCTCCTATGACTAGCCAAGTTACCTTGTCGCCATCTAATCGCACCCTTTGGACTTTCATGCTAATTCAGTAGATAGACGCTTTGCGACCCAAAAAATGGGTCGTTATACTTATTGATCAAGCACACACGTTTTGGAAAAGTCTATTCTTTGTAGACAGTTTTTACTTTGTAGACTTGATTACTGTTTTTAGTCTACAAGGAGAGAATAACTACTGTCAAGTTGTTGTTGTTTACTTTAAAGACTCTTTTTAATGTGCTGTTGTTTATTAATTTTTGTGGGACCCCCAGGAAGTGGAAAAACCATGCTAGCAAGGCGTTTACCGGGAATCCTACCACCGTTGGAGTTTTCTGAAGCTTTGGAAGTAACTCGGATCCATTCTGTAGCTGGTTTATTAAAAAACCGTGGTTCTTTAGTTCGCTCACGCCCTTTCCGCAGTCCTCACCATTCAGCATCGGGTCCTTCTTTGGTGGGTGGCGGTAGTTATCCCCGTCCGGGAGAAATTTCTTTATCACATTTAGGTGTACTTTTTCTAGATGAGTTAACAGAATTTAAACGGGATGTATTGGAGTTTTTGCGCCAACCCTTGGAAGATGGTTTAGTCACAATTTCTCGCACCAGACAATCTGTCATGTTTCCCGCACAGTTTACCTTAGTGGCAAGTACTAACCCCTGTCCTTGCGGTTATTATGGCGATACTATCCAGCAATGTACCTGTTCTCCCAGACAAAGAGAGCAATATTGGGCAAAATTATCAGGACCATTGATGGATCGGATTGATTTACAAGTGGCTGTGAATCGTCTTAAACCAGAGGAAATTACTCAACAGCCCACAGGGGAAGGTTCTGCATCCGTTCGGGAGAGGGTGCAAAAGGCACGGGTTCGGGCCGGGAAACGGTTCCTAGGAGAAGAAAATCTGCGTTGTAATGCACAGATGCAGAGCCGCCACATATATAAATGGTGTCAGTTAGATGATGCCAGTCGCAACTTATTAGAAAGTGCCATTAGAAAACTAGGTTTATCAGCACGGGCAAGTGATCGCATTCTCAAGGTAGCACGAACAATTGCAGATTTAGCCGGAGATGAGGATATCAAAACTCAATATGTTGCCGAAGCTATACAGTATCGCACTATAGATAGGATGCAGTGAGTGGAGGAGTGTAGAGGCGGTAGTGGTAATACGATTTTGGATTTTGAATTTTAGATTTTGGCATTGCTGAATTGGAATATGAAATTTAAAAATCAGGTCTCTCAAACTCTTGTTCTCTGCGCCTCTGGGTGAGACAAATTCATTTCTTTATTCAGCAACCCCTAGACTTTAGATTTAGATTGTGAAAGATTTACTACATAAGCTTTTCTTTCTTTCCATCTGCCGCAATCATTTTTCAAATTGGTATTAGGGAACTCCAAGAAATAAATTACCCAATTTTTGTCACCAAAATGACTTTCCCTCCCCCTGCTCCCTGCTCCCTGCCTCCTGCATTCATAACGATTGATTATTTTTTTATTTGCAAGTCCCTTAGAAGTGAGAGTAGGGGTAGGAAACCTTGACTAGAGAGAAGGTAAAATTACCACAGATATGATAAGTATTTAAGCGGACATGATGTGAATCCATAAATTATGAACATATCACCACCTAATAACCAGCTGCGTTTTTCATGGCAAGCAATTTTTTCCCTACTAATGTTTCTATTTATGTATTTGCCGATTCTGGTGCTTGCTGTTTACAGCTTTAACAAGTCTCCCTATAGTGCTGATTGGCAGGGGTTTACCCTTGATTGGTATGGAAAATTGTTCAATGATGAGCGAATTTTATCGGCTTTAAAGAATAGTTTAATAGTAGCCTTAAGTGCTGTAGGCATTTCAGCAGTTTTTGGAACTTTGATGGCTGTAGGCTTGGCACGTTATCGCTTTCCTGGTAAGGGTTTGTACCAAGGAGTTACTTACTTACCTTTGATTATCCCTGATATTGCGATCGCAGTATCTACCTTAGTATTTTTAGCAACCTTTGCCATTCCTCTGAATATATCAACTATTATTGGGGCTCATGTCGTATTTTGTCTGGCTTATATTGCTTTAGTTGTATCTTCTCGATTTAACAACCTAGACCCTCATTTAGAAGAAGCTGCATTAGACTTAGGTGCAACACCAGTACAAGCTTTTTTCCAAGCCCTATTACCCCAACTAATGCCTGGGATTATTGCTGGTTGTTTGCTAGCATTTGTCCTCAGTTTAGATGATTTATTGATTGCTAGCTTCACTGCTGGTAGTGGTTCTAATACCTTGCCCATAGAAATATTTAGCCGGATCAGAACAGGTGTGAAACCAGATATTAATGCTCTCAGCTTAATTTTAATTGTATTCTCTGCAATAGTTGTATTGGTGGCGGAATTGATTCGCCTTGCAGGGGAAAAAAGCACCATCAATAAGTAATATCATGTCTGGTTAAATATTTATCATTAGGGCTGCAAGGGGGCAGAGAGCAGGGGAAAAGAGTTTGGGTGATTTTCGCATGGATGGCAATCTCATAAGTAATCAGGCGGACATGATATAACTTTATATAAACAAAATCTAAATTTAACAATATATAAATTAGACTACTAATATTTTTTATCTAGATATTTTATCAATGAACTTAATAGTTTGTTATTAATTCGCTTTTTCTGATTTGTTAAGTTTATGTCAAGCATAAATTTGTGTGGGGATGATGAAAAATTGACGATGAAGAGCTGATTTGCTAGTTATAGCAAGAACTAAATGGATTTGTATTCGCAATATATCAGATTTATTCATCTGACAAACTATGGATGATAAAATCATATTTGTGAGGGAAATACTTACATCCTAATTAGTCATCTTGATTATAATCCTATACGCCAAAACTATTATTTCTACATAAAATAAATTGAATCGTGGGATAAAATCATCTGAGTAATTGCTATTTTGTGACATAGCGACATCATAACTTTATAAAAAGTTAATTAAATTCGCAGTAATTATACTGAATTAATTATTCTCTGATTTAAAAATAAATAGTATGTCCTATCAGTTGCCACTTCAAAAATATACACATAAACTAGTATTATGTTGTCTGTAGTGAGTTTAGCAACAGATGATATAAAACATTGTTTTAACAAATGCACAAAAGCAAATAAGTGTATGCATAAAAATAAATATCTGCTATTTGCCATAGCATTTTTACTGTCAAGCTCTCTTGTACCACTCTTAATGAAACCAAGTGTTGCAGGAATACCTGGGACACAAACAGTCTCCTTCTGGAATCCCCCTCCTGGTCGAAGAGCTCCCAGAAAAAGTATCATCAAAGGAGGAGCTTCAAGAGATGGGAATAGCTGTGGCATTGCCCAAACAAAAGCCGTTACTGACGTGATGACACCATTGATGCCAAAAAGTAATATTGGTCTCACACGAATGAGTCGTCCAACTCTTCTTGCTTTTATTCCTGAAAGTAATGCGAAAAAAGCATTATTTGTTATTAATGATCAAGCAGGAGAAGAACATTATCAAACATATTTGACTTTGCCTCAAAAGTCAGGTGTAATGAAAATAAATATTCCTGATTCTGCATCGGAACTAGTAAAAGGCGTTAAGTATAAATGGTCTATTTCTTTAATTTGTGGTGACAATACAGATGTAGAGCCAGATAGTCCTTCTATCCAAGGATGGATTGAGCGAGTTTCACCCGTATCTAATACTATTAGCCAAACTCAGTCCCTTGACCTTAAATCAGTAGAAAATCTCGCTAAAGCTGGTATTTGGGTTGATATGCTCTCTACTTTGATGGAATTAAGGCAATCTCAGCCTGACAATATGGAATTAAAGAAAACTTGGACAGCTTTGTTAGAAGATAAAAATGTCGGACTCAAAGAATTTGCAGAACAACCATTCATAGATTAATGATAATTTTCTAGTTTCAATTCATTGTTAATAAATAACTAACTCTATCAAAGCCCGCTAATGCGGGCTTAAACGTATGTAAATTGAACTGTAGATAGGTCTGATCATAATTTGGTCAATCTCTTTTTCCCCTCCTATTTTGTCTCGAAGAAAATGAAAAATTGACATATATTAACCTTAGTTCAGAGTATATACCGATCAAGACTAAAAAAAATTTGGGTATAAATATACATAGTACATCATTACATTCATAAATAACCTGTTTGGATTATCAGCTTTTTAGCCTTCTGTCTTCTTTTAGCAGGAGAGATAATTACAAAATTATTTAAAAATCCAATTTTAAGAAATTATTATTCTATATTTTCCATTTTCTTTTCTATTATCCATGTCTACCATTACGCAATATAAATGTGGTATAAATTAAAAGTTTATCTTTGGCAGTGGCGTTTTGTCTTCCTGACAGCCCCCAGTGTAGCTATATGTATTATGATTGGGAGTCTTACAGGTTTATACCAGCTATTAGAATGGTCAAGTCTAGAAAAATTGATGGCATTACGTCCTGCTGAACCACCAGAAAAACGCATTCTCATCGTCAAAATTGAGGAAAAAGACATTGCTGAATTGGGTCAATGGCCTATTCCAGATGCAGTTTTAGCTAAACTAATATCTAAACTCAAAGCTCAAAAACCAACTGCCATTGGCATGGATATTTATCGAAATTTACCAGTAGGACAAGGCTCTCAGCAATTAATAGAGGTGATGGAGAGTACACCAAACTTAATTGGTGTGAAAAAAATGATTGGGAAAAAGGTGCCACCATCTCCTACCCTATTGCAACTTAATCAAATTGCCCTTGCTGATACAATTTTGGATCGAGATGGTAAAGTCCGCAGAGCATTGATTACTGCTGGTGATGATGATGGTCAACTTTTTTTAGGCCTAGCTGCTAGATTGAGTCAAATGTATCTCGAATCAAAGAATATTAAACCTAAATATATGGATGACCAGGGGACTATCTTACGTTTAGGAAAAGCAGTCTTTAACCCCTTACAAGGAGATAACTTTATTTATCGAGATGACGATTTAGGAGGATACCAAATATTACTTAATTATCGGGGTTACAAAGAAACATTTGAGATGGTAAACATCCGAGATGTATTAAATGATTCTGTATCCCCAGACCAAATTCGCAATCGCATTGTTTTAATTGGTACAACAGCCGAAAGTATTAATGACTTCTTTAGTGTTGGCTATAGCGATACAGCAACTCATACAGGAGAACTTATGCCTGGAGTAGTAGTTCATGCAAATATAGTTAGTCAAATTATTAGTGCAGCAGTTGATAATAGAACTCTAATACAAATCTGGTCTTCCTCAGGGGAATGGCTGTGGGTAATATGTTGGTCTTTTATTGGTAGTGGTATTAGTTGGCAATTATTACAGATTAATTCTACACGTAAACAATCTTTATGGGGATTACCTATTTTAGGTATGACACTAGCCACGGGAACTTTAATTATTAGTAGTTATATAATTTTTTTATCCGGTTGGTGGATTCCTGTAGTGTCACCATTACTGGCTCTAGTTGTATCTGCAATCATCACTAGTAATTTTTATAAACAATCCCAGCTACAACAAGCGAACCAGCAGCTACAATCATATTCTCGGAATTTGGAGGAAAAAGTTAAGGAACGCACCCAAGAATTAGAATCAGCCAAAGTTGCTGCGGATGTCGCCAATCAAGCCAAAAGTGAGTTCTTGGCAAATATGAGTCATGAACTGCGTACACCTCTAAATGGGATTTTGGGATATGCACAAATTCTGCAAAATTACCCTTTAAAGAAAGCAGAATTAGATGGTGTTAACATTATTCATCAGTGTGGTTCCCATCTCCTTACCTTGATTAATGATATTTTGGATTTATCGAAAATAGAGGCTCGCAAACTAGAGCTACACAAAAGTGATGTTCACTTCCCTTCTTTTTTAACGGGGGTTGCGGAAATATGCCGCATTCGTGCTGAACAAAAAGGTATTAACTTTACTTGTCAAATAGATCCACATTTACCAGAAGGAATTCATACAGATGAAAAACGCCTACGCCAAGTATTAATTAATTTGCTGGGAAATGCGATTAAATTTACAGAAAATGGGGGAGTTACTTTCAAAATTAATTATGTACAAAAGGAAAATTTAAATGATTGCTTAGTTGATAAGCAATCTGATCACGAAAATCAGCAGAAATCAATTCGGAAAATTGGCTTTGAGGTTATAGATACTGGCGTGGGGATGACACCAGACCAAGCAAGTAAAATATTTATTCCTTTTGAACAGGTAGGTGATAAAAAAAAGCAAGCAGAAGGGACAGGATTAGGCTTAGCAATTAGTCATAAGATTGTCAGCTTAATGGAAAGTCAAATCAATGTTGAAAGTAATTTGGGAGTAGGTAGTAAATTTTGGTTTGATGTAGATTTAGAAATAGCTAAAGACTTCTTAGGAACGCAATCAAATATAGTAGATCAAAAAATTATTGGGATTCAAGACAAAAATCCCAAAATTTTGATAGTTGATGACCGCCAAGAAAATTGTCAACTCATCGTTAATATGTTGATAGCTCTCGGATTTTCTTGTTTTGAGGCCAATAATGGTCAAGAGGGCTTAGACAAATTGGTAGAAATTAAACCAGATTTAATTATTACTGATTTATCAATGCCAGTGATGCATGGATTAGAAATGATTGAACATATTAGGAAAAATGCATTACATAAAGATTTACCAATCATTGTTTCTTCTGCGAGCGTTTTTAAGGACGACCAAGAAACAAGTTTTGCTGCTGGAGCAAATTATTTTTTACCGAAACCAGTGAAGCGAAATGAATTATTACAGATATTACAAAAATTTCTCTATTTAGAATGGATTTATGAACAATCCACGAATAATTTAGTCTCAACTACTAATATAAATTCTCAAGTAAAATTATCCCCTGATATTGATAAAATAATTACACCATCACCAGAAGTACTAGATAAACTCTTTGATTTAGCAATGAGAGGAAATATTGGAGCTGTGTACCAATTAATGGATGAGATAGAAGTATCGGATGATAAGTTTATACCATTTAGTACATATATTCGGCAATTAGCGGATAATTTTCAAATAAAAAAAATTCGTGAGTTTGTTAAATCTTTTGATAGGGTGCATCTATGAAAAATACTGAATTTTCGCAAGCTGTAGTCTTAGTAGTTGATGATAATCCCACCAACTTAAAGGTTCTATGTGGAGCTATTGCAGCTTCTGGCTGGGAAATTTTAGTAGCTACTGACGGTGAAAGTGCCATTGAACAAGCCGAATATGCTCATCCTGATCTAATTTTATTAGATATTATGATGCCAGGAATTGATGGATTTGAAACTTGTCAACGACTTAAAGCAAGTCCTGGCACTCATGATATTCCAATTTTATTTATGACTGCTCTTTCTGATACTGTCGATAAAGTTAGAGGTTTATCTATAGGAGCAGTGGATTACATCACTAAACCTTTTCAAACAGAAGAGGTTTTAGCTAGGGTTACTGTGCATTTAAAACTACGTTATTTGACTAAAAAGCTAGAATTACAGAATCAGGAATTAGAATCTAGAGTAGAAGAAAGGACTAAAGAATTAGCTGATACTTTGACCAATCTTAAGCAATCACAATTACAGACAATCAAAAATGAGAAAATGTCTATTATTGGTGAATTAGTTTCAAGTATTGCCCATGAGATCAATAATCCTTTAGGTTTTATGACTGGTAATTTGGAATTAATGAATGACTATATATCTGATTTTAAGGAGCATTTTAACCTGTATCAAAAGCACTATCCTCAACCGAATTTAGAGATTATTAACCATGCAAAAAAGATTGATCTAGAACAAACTATTGAAGATATCAATGACTTTAAAGTATCGGTAAAAATTTGCTTAGAACGTATTTGTAAAATTAGTAATAGTTTGCGAACTTTTGCTAACCCTGATTCTGCTCATAAGGAATATATCGATATTAACGAGTGCATTGATAGTAATTGTATTATTTTAAATAATAAATTTAAAAGTAACAAGCTACAAACAGAAATCAAAGTGCTTAAAGAATATGAGCAGTTACCATATATTGAATGCTATCCAGGAGAAATCAACCAAGTATTTATGAATATTATTACGAATGCGGTTGAAGCTTTTGAGCAATTTGAGGCAAATATGAATGATTGGGCAGAAGATATGCGAGAAAATATCTTGACTTTTTCTACTGGATATAATGAAGAAATGACACATATCACTATATCTATTAAAGATAATGCTGGTGGCATAAATCCCGATGTAGAAGAAAAAGTATTCGAGCACTTTTTCACCACTAAATCAATTGAAGGCAACACCGGATTAGGTTTATCTATTAGCCAGGAAATTGTCGAAAATAAACATCAAGGACAATTAAAATGCATCTCCCAATGGGGAAAAGGAACTGAATTTATTATTGAGTTACCAATTAAATAATTATATTTTGATTCATTAATCATTATAAATATTTTTATTAATTTTATTCCTGATAAAATTTAAGCAATCATGAAAAGACATATTAAATATAGTGTTTGCATAGGATTACTCACCTTATTTATTACTACTGGCTTTCCAGCATTGGCACGCACTGATTTTAAACTAAAACTGAATACCAATAATTCTTTATCCTCAAGTATAGTTAAAAGGACTGAAAATCCCCAATCATTGTTTAACCAAGGTAAAAATCTTTTAGAATCAGGACGTTTCACAGAAGCAGCCCAATTCTGGGAACGAGCTGCTGCTAACTTCCAGAAACAAGGAAACATTATCAATCAAGCTTGGAGCCTAAATTACTTATCTTTGAGTTATCAAAATTTAGGAAAGTGGCAACAAGCTAAAAATGCAATTACCCACAGCCTAAATTTGTTACAAAAACAGCAAGAAAATACTGCTACTTTGGCAGTTGCTTTTAATATTCAAGGAAGTCTCCAAATTGCTATGGGAGAGACAGAAGCAGCTTTACAAGCTTGGCAAAATGCAGCTAAAGCCTATAAGTCTAATGATGATCCCATTGGGGAAATAGGTAGTAAAATCAATCAGGTTCAAGCTCTCCAGGCTCTAGGTTTATATCACCAAGCAAATAAATTATTAGCTAATATCAATGGAGAGTTACAAAATCAACCAGATTCCCTACTCAAAGTTAAGGGATTGCAAAGTCTGGGAGAAGCATTACAGACAACAGGAGATATTAAAGAATCCCAGACAGTTTTAACTCAAGGATTAGCGATCGCTAAAAAGTTGAACTCTCAAGCAGATACTAGTAAAATTCTCCTCAGTTTGGGCAATGTTGCCAGAAATTTACAACAAACTCCCACTGCATTGGACTACTATAAACAAGCAGCAGCAACAGCTACTAATAGCAATTTACAAGTAGAAGCCCGATTAAATCAACTGAGTTTGCATATAGATAACAAACAATGGCAACCAGCTCAGTCTTTACTCAAGTCCATTAAACCCCAATTAGCCAGCCTGACTCCTAGTCGTACATCTGTGTATGCATCCGTTAACTTTGCCACTAGCCTTTCTCGGTTGGCAAAGCAAGATAATCAAGATAAATCCACCATTTATCAAGATAGTGCCCAAATTTTGGCACGGGCATTGAAACAAGCAGATAATTTGGGAGATTTGCGAGCTAAAGCCTATGCATTAAATGAGTTAGGCAAACTATATCAACAAACTAAACAATTGCCAGAAGCTTTAAAGCTATCCCAACAAGCCTTACAGATTTCCCAGAGTCTGAATGCTGGTGATATTTCTTACCAAGCAGCTTGGCAAGTTGGTCAGATTCTCAAACAGAAAGGGAATAATCAAGGAGCAATAGCAGCATATGATTCTGCCTTGAAAACTCTGAAAACTTTACGGGGTGACTTAGTAGCTGTTAATCGTGGTGTCCAGTTTTCTTTCCAAGAAAAAGTAGAACCCATATATCGGGAGTTCGTCAGTTTACTCCTATCTGACGAAGACAAAAAAGGAGAAATATCCCAAAAAAAATTAAAACAAGCTAGGGACACCATTGAAGCTCTACAACTGGCAGAATTAGATAACTTCTTTCAAGAAGCTTGTTTAAATGCTAAACCCCAGCAAATTGACCAAATAGATCCCACCGCAGCCGTCATTTATCCGATTATTTTACCTGATCGTGTAGAGGTAATTCTGTCTATTTCCGGAAAGCCCCTCTCCCACTACCAAACTTTACTATCGAAGTCTGAGGTAGAGAAAAGCATCCAACAGATGCGACGTGCCTTGAATCCGGTATTATCTGACCGAAAAAGATTAAGACTTTATCAGCAGTTGTATGACTGGTTAATTCGTCCAGCAGAATCTCAATTAGCTAATAGCGGCATCAAAACCCTGGCGTTTGTTTTGGATGGTTCTTTGCGAAACTTACCGATGGCGGCTTTGTATGATGGGAAACAGTATTTAGTGGAAAAATATAGTATTGCCCTATCTCCAGGAATGCAATTATTGCAAGGGAAATCCCTCCAGGAAGAAAAGCTAAAAGTGATTACTGCTGCCGTTAGTGAAGCTCGTCAAGGCTTTAAAGCTTTGCCAGGAGTTAAAACTGAGGTGAAACAAATTTCAGCAAAAGTTGCCACCAAGGAACTTTTGAATGAAAGATTTACAGACACCAACCTGCAAGATGTGATTCAAACTACACCCTTTTCTGTTCTCCATCTTGCTACCCACGGTCAATTTAGCAGTAGTTCTGATGATACTTTTATACTGACTTGGGATGGGAAAATTAAGGTCAAACAATTGGATGAGTTATTCCAAAGAAGGAACAAATTAGACTCAATGCCTGTAGAATTAATGGTGCTCAGTGCATGTCAGACCGCAAAAGGAGATAACCGGGCAATCTTAGGATTAGCAGGGGTAGCCGTCCGTTCTGGAGCACGTAGTACATTAGCTACTCTGTGGTCAGTAAAAGACGAGTCTACATCCAAGTTTATGGCTGAGTTTTACAAACAACTAAGTAAACCTGGTGCAAATAAAGCCGAAGCTGTGCGGCAAACTCAAATTAACTTTTTAAAAGACCCTGACTTCCAGCATCCCTTTTATTGGGCACCTTTTGTCTTGGTAGGAAACTGGGTTTAGTTGGGAGTTGATATAGCGCTACGCGCAAGTAATAAGTAATAAGTAATAAGTAATAAGTTTACTGTTCATAGGTTTCAGCCTTCAGCAATGTCCTAACGTAATTGCGTAGTGCTATAGTTGATGGTTGTTAGTTGATGGTTGATAGTTGGGAGTTAGGAATTGTAATTTTCCTTCACTCCATCACTCCATCACTCTTTCCCTCCATCACTCCCCACACTTCCCACACTCCCCACACTTCCCACACTCCTCTCCTACCCTTGACTAAATCTAAGCATTTGAGATAATATTTTTTTAACGGAAAATTAAAGCCGCAAATAATTAAATAGAAAACTAACTGATATGCTGACATCTATCTTGTTAAGTTTTAGGTAAGCGTAGAGATAGGTGTATGGCATTGCTAAAGAATCTAAATATCTTTTTAAAATCTAAAAATATTGGGGCTAACTGTGGAAAAGATGCAATATCCCGTTAGTTATGCGAATCTGCCAAAATCCCAATTGTTCCAATCCCTTCAATGCTGAAGGCAATCAATTTTGCACTAGCTGCGGGTCAAATCAATTTGGTATCCTCCTTAGGAACCGTTACCGCGTACTCTCTCTCATCGGAGAAGGTGGTTTTAGTAAAACTTATGCCGCAGAAGATGTAGATAGACTGAATGTTCCTTGTGTAATTAAGCAATTCTTTCCCCAAGTGCAGGGAACGGGAGCAAGACTTAAAGCTGCCGAATTATTTAAGGAGGAAGCCGTTCACCTGTATGAGTTAGGCGAAAATCACTTACAAATTCCCAAATTACTGGCTTATTTTCAGCAAGGTTTAAGCCTGTGCTTGGTGCAGGAATTGATTCAGGGACAAACTTTACTGCAAGAACTCCTGACTAAGTCCTTTAATGAAGCAGACATTGTAGAAATGTTAACCGATTTGTTGTCGGTACTGGAATTTGTTCATTCCCGTAATGTGATTCATCGAGATATTAAACCAGATAATATCATCCGCCGTCATAGCGATCGCAAATTGGTATTAATTGACTTTGGGGGAGCTAAGCAGGTAACACAAACTAGTTTAGCCAGACAAGCAACGGCAATATACACTATTGGTTATGCTCCTAGTGAACAAATGGCTGGGTTTGCTTGTCAAGCAAGCGATTTATATGCATTGGGTGTTACTTGTATCCGCATGATTACTCAAACTTTACCGGAACAAGATGCTCATGGGCAAATTCATGACCGTCTTTATGATGCCATGAATGGTGATTGGTTATGGCGAGAAGTTTTGCAGGAGAAAGGTATTATTCTCAGTGAGGGTTTGGGAAAGATTCTGGATAAGTTGTTGAAACATTTACCCAAGGAAAGATATCAATCAGCGACGGAAGTACTGAATGATTTACGAGATTTAGTCGGTGCTAAAGCAAATTTACCCATCCTCAGCTCTACTAGTACAATATCACCAACTTTACCTCAGCCAGAACCAGAAATCATCCGCGAAACCTTACCAGAACCCGAACCAGAAAAGCTGACATCCACACCATCTGGTTTGCAAATTTTTGAATATGAGGTGGTGACAGTAGATATTAATGGTAACAAAAATAGTAGCGATCGCTGTAATGCCAAATTCTTTACTGAGGAATTGGGGAATGACATCATTATTAATATGGTATTAATTCCTGGTGGTACATTTACTATGGGATCACCAATCACAGAAGGAGATGCAGACGAGCGCCCTCAACACCCAGTATCTATTGAAACTTTTTTTGCCAGTAAATTTCCTGTTACCCAGGCTCAATGGAGAGCAGTGGTAGCCTTACCGAAAGTCAAACAAAATTTACATCCTAATCCATCTAAGTTTAGAGGTGCAAATCGACCAGTAGAAAATGTTTCTTGGCATGAAGCTAGGGAATTTTGTGCCAGAATTGGACAAAAAACTGGGCGAAATTATCGCTTACTCAGTGAAGCCGAATGGGAATATGCTTGTCGTGCTGGAACTAATACACCGTTTCATTTTGGTGAAACTATTACTAATAAGTTAGCAAATTGTAACACTGGTAAGGCACAAACCCAGGGTAGTTATGGCAAATATCGCAAAGAAACCACCACAGTAGGTAGTTTCCAAGTTGCGAACAGTTTTGGACTCTACGATATGCATGGCTTAGTGTGGGAATGGTGTGCCGATCCTTGGCATAATAACTATGAAGGGGCACCAACTGATGGTACTGTTTGGGAAACTGGTGGAGATGCACATCGTCGGGTATTACGCGGTGGTTCTTGGAACTTTACACCGGATATGTGTCGTAGTGCTAGTCGCAGTTGGAATGAGTCTGATGGTGGATTGAGAATATCTGGATTTCGGGTGGCGATGAATTTTTGGGACTGGATAGATTGTTGAGTAATATAGCTATAGCCACCGAAGTTAGGACGTTTCTCAGTTGATAGTTGTTAGTTGTTAGTTGTTAGTTGGTGGTTGTTGGTTGGTGGTTGTTAGTTGTTGGTTGATAGTTCTTGAGTAGAACAATATTGTCCTAACCAATATGTCCATTGCTATAAGTAACAAGTAATAAGTAATAATACCAATTCTTGAAAATATGTGGTATGGGAAGCTGGAAAGCTCCCTAAACGAGTACAGCCGATTCAACGAAAAATTAGATATACAGCATATTTCATCTTCGTAAAGTACATTTGGACGGGCAGGGATGCCCATCCCACTCTTAGTTTTAGTAAGTAATCAAACAAAAATATTTACCATTATTACAAACTACGCGAAATAATCCTAACCCTTGCGATTGCTTCGTTTCACTCCGTTACACTCGCAATGACATTGTGTAATTAATTATGTTTAACTACTTATGTAGTCTTGTACTTCATTTACCTGCAAAATGCTGTATCTAATCGCAGCGATTTACCCGAGCTGTTTGCAGCAGAATCCGATCTATAGCTGAAATCAGTCGCCTTCCTGATTGCCCTGGTTGATTAACCATAACGCTAAAGGCAATGGTGCCATAGTCAGTATTTTCTAAGTATCCTGAAAGGGTTCTGACTCCCCGTAAAGTCCCAGTTTTACCATAGAGTCTGCCTTTAACTAGGGTATTGTGAAAACGATTTCTTAATGTTCCGTTTACTCCAGCGATCGCCAACGAGTTGTAAAATAAATCATTCTCAAGGCTTCTATTGACTTTATTGAGATTGCCAACATACATTCCCTGAAGCAAGGATACCAATGTGGATGGTTTGGCGCGATTAGCTCGAGATAATCCAGAACCATCTACTTGTTTGTACCCAGTGGTATGTAAGCCTAGAATATCGAGGGCGTTTCTTGCAGCTCTTTGCCCCCCAATACGGCGCAAAAGAGAGTTGGCTTTACTGTTGTTGCTGTAGCGATTCACCGCAGTTAATAAAGGACGAAGGGAGACAAGCTTTTCTGGATTGCTCTTGCCATAAATTCTGAGTGCTGCGGCTGTTGTCAATAGCTTGGTATTTGATGCCGGAATTAGGGAAAGATTGGGGTTGAACTGATAAAGAGCCTTGGCTTCCTGAATCGGTTTGATGAGGATTCCCCATCTTGCACTCTTAAAACTTGGATTTTTAACGATGGATGTAATGGCAGATTCCAGATTCTTTTGACAAAATCTTGGCTTGATTTGCGGGACGTAGATAGGAATAGATTTGGGAAAGGACTTGGCAGGATTAGTTTTAAGGGGCTGTTGAACAACAGTAGCTTCTGCTCGGTTCAAGCTCTCCAAGTTTGTACCAGCAGTCATCGTGGTTATTGTTACCATTACCCCGGAAAACCAAACTGGGACTCGTGTTTTAAGTCTTCGCATCTTGCCTCACGTCGCTTTTTCTCGAAAATCGTAATAAAAATTAACCTTTTCCTAAACTACTATACCCGAAGTAAAGTCTAAAATCTAAATAAAATCTAAAATTTAAATTAATAAACTTAATTGTGAGCCTTGTTGGGTTTTATTTACTTCAATCCTGGCTTGAAAGGCTTCCTTGAGGTGAGGCATATGGGTTACAGTCAGGATACAGGCAAAATCAGGTGCGATCGCATTTATGGCAGAAATCAAACGCTCGCATCCTTCCACATCTTGAGTCCCAAATCCCTCATCAATAATCAATAGTTGTAATGCGGCACCAGCCCTTTGTGCTAGCAATTTAGCTAGAGCCAAGCGAATGGCAAAGTTAATTCTAAAGGCTTCTCCACCAGAATAGGTTTCATAGGAACGGGTTCCTCGGGAGTCGGCAATCAAAATATCTAAGGTATCAATTAATTTGGCATTTTTCTTTTTCGATTTAGCACTGCGCCCAGCTTTTTGAGTCACAAATTGTACATGTAATTGATTACCACTCAGTCTAGATAGTAATTGATTTGTTTCTGCTTCCAACTGGGGTAAGACATTTTCAATCATTAATGTTTGGATACCATTTTTACCAAAAGCCTGGGCTAATTCCTGGTATATACGGTGTTGCCTACGGATGGCTTGCAATTCTTGCTGCTGTTCGTCATACTGACTTTGTAAAGTTTCTAATTGCACTCCCATCTGTTGTAAACGCCCTAACTGAGAAATTTGGTCGTCTAGCTGTCTTCTACGGGTGGTAATTTGTTCTTCTAAAGTTTGTATTTGACACTGGGGATTGGCTGTGGTTGCTAGTTGTTGATTGATTTGTTCTATTTGCTCCCCTAGTTTTTGTTGTTCTGATAAACGGGCTTGCAAGGATACGGCTACTTCTTGCACTCTAGTTTGTAATTCTGGATATTGCTGATTGGCGGCTTGCAGTTGTTGATAACGTAACTGCCAACCTTGGGCTTGACGCACAGTTTGACGTAGTTGATGATGCTGTTGTTGATCGTAACCAATATCATTAATTTGTTGCTCGATGCTGGCCAGCTCTTGGGCTATGGGAGAATTTGTAGTGTATTGATTAATACTGGCTTGTAGTTGGGAAATTTGAGTTTGAATTTCTGGTTTACGAGCTTCAATTTGTGCCTGTCGCTTGAGAGCATCTTTAATTTGCCCTTGTTTAATCTCTGCCCAACGCCACCTTTCAACTTCACTCCGAGCTAGGGCATGGTCTTGTTCGTTGTAATTTAACTTTTGTAAGTACGTATCTAATTGTTGCAATTCTTGCTGTTGCTCAGGGGCATAATCACCTAATTGTAGCGATCGCTCTAAATGTTCTCTTTCCTGGGAAATTTGTTGCAGTCTTTGTTCTTCATCACTGGTACTCTCTAAGTGAGCGGCTAGTTGTCCCCGTTGCTCCCGCAGGGAATCATAGGGAGATAACTCTTGGGATACATCTCGATATTCCTGCCTTAATACTTGAATTTCCCTGTCTGAGAAAGCCATTTGCTCCCTGACTACCCACAATTGCCCTTCTGTATCTTTATATTCATCTTGGGTTTTATCTACGACTCGGTTCCAATGATGTTCGTCTAAAGGGCGCTCGCAGAGGGGACACGTGGCATTGGGAGTTTGCAACATTTGCAGCTTTTGTTCCAATTCTCCCAAAAGTCTTTCATAATCACGTTGGTGTGCTTGCAGTCGTTCAATAAAGTGTCGTCTTTCCTGCCCCTTTTCTTGTACCCGTTGCAAGTATACCCTCTTCTTTTCCAACTCTTCAATTTGCATTGCCACTTCTACTACCGCTTGTTGTAATTTGGGTTGGCGTTGCTGCCGTGATTGGAGTTGGTTTTGGGTGGCTTCTAACTGCTCTAATCGGGCGACTAATCCCGCCTGCGCCCTATCTACCTGAGTTTGCAGAGTTATCCGTTTTTGCAGCAGGGGAGAAACTTGCATTTGTAGTTTATCTAACTCTAACACCCGTTGTCGGGCTGCTTGCAAATGAGCGATCGCCACTTCTACTTCTTCTGTTTTTTTCAGGGTTTTCTGAATCTCTTGTTCTTGTTGTTCTAGAACATTTAAAGTTGCTTGAGCCTGTTGTAATTGCTTTTCAACTTGATGAATTTCTTGGCTAAGTTGCTGTTGTTTTTGCTGCTTTGCTTGCTGAAAACGGGTATATTCTGCAAATTTAGTTGCTAAGGCTTCTTCTTGGGATTGGAGGTTTTGATATTGGCTATAGCCTGCTTGAATATCAGCCTTTTGATTTAAAATAGTTTCTATTTCTGCCAACTGAACAGTTAAGCTTGACTCTTCTTTGCGTAAACGCTCCCTATCTTGAATTAAATTCTGATGTTGCTGCCTAACAAAATTTAATTGTTCTTCCCATCCTTGGCGTTGGTGCTGTAGAACCTGCAAACTCTGTAACTGAATAGTATCAAAAGCCTGTACCTGTTGCAGTTGATTTAATTCCCCTTCTAACTCAGCCTTTTGTTGAGCTACTACTTCCTGTTGTTGCAATTGTACCTTCATTCCCTCCAAAGAGCGATCGCTTTCTTCCGCCCTCACTTTGAAATGACGGGACAATTCCTTTGCCCTATCTTCCAACTGATCATATTGATTCAACTTTAATAACTCTGCTAATATTTGTTTGCGATCGCTAGGGCGTTTAATCATAAACTCATCAGCACGTCCCTGACGCAAATAAGCAGAATTAATAAAAGTATCGTAGTCCAACTTAATATGTTGCAAAATCAACTCTTGGGTTGCCCTTAAACCCTTAGCAGTAATTGCTCGAAAACCTTCAGGAGTTTCTATTTGCAACTCCAACACACTACTTGCACATCGATGGCGGCTACGAATCACTCGATAACATTGCTGTTGACTGGTTTGAAAAACAAAATCTACCCGCACTTCCTTCGCGCCAGAACGAATAACATCATCCTCCGTTGCAGCCCTACTTTGTCCCCAAATTGCCCAAGTGATTGCCTCCAATAAAGAAGATTTACCAGCGCCATTAGAACCACAAATGCACGCCGTGTGTAGACCACGAAAATCTAAAGTTGCCTCATTGTAACTGAGGAAATTCTTCAAGGTAAGTTGTACTGGAATCATTGAAGCTAGGGGAACAGACCTTGTTTTTAATAATTGACCGAGTAGATACACTTGCTTGTTTAGTGTAGCTAGGTAAAAACCATGTTTCTAGTCCCCAAGGGGTGATTTTTACAATTGTTAACAATCTTGAGGGTAATTTTTTTGATATGCAGGATTAATTCTGTATGTTTGGCAAATGTTTCCGAAAATAATCACCACGGAATATAATACCAATTCAAATGATGTTTGCAACATATAAATTCTTCGTAAGGGCACGGCACCAGTAAGATAATTTTATATATTGAAAGATTGTAGATGTTCCCTTAATTTTCCTGTAGCAGTTAGTTCTAGCTGTACGTCTCGAATAGCAGCAGCTAGGAGTGCAAATTGTTCTTGAGTGACTTTTAGGTTTGGGGGGATATTGAGAGGCACGTTGCTCATAGAAAATTAAATATTAAAAATGCCCATATGTATATATTATGATTATGAAAGGGCTTGGGTAACACCACAAAAATATTCTGCAAACTGCCCAAACCCAAGTGCTTTAGAGACATCAGAAGTGATCGTGCAAGAGAAAAACCTCGGTGTGCCTCATCTCTTACACCTGCACCCTAGAAGATAGCAAAATTCTGACTGTGCTAGCGATCGCTCTTTGGGAGGAGGATAATAAAATCAAATCAATGTTTTTTAACCAACTTTAGGGGTAAGAGTCCCCTGCTTCTAAAAGCAGCGCGTTTTGCGTCGGGGTAAAATCTCCGTTGCAAAACGTAATTCTAAATTCTAAATTCTAAATTCTAAATTCTTTTAATTGATAAATGCCACAGTATGATTTGTATCACAATGAGGTCAAAAATGCTTTAGTCAAAGATGGCTGGGTAATTACTGATGACCCTTTTACAATAGAATACAAGGGCTTACGTTTATATGCAGATTTAGGAGCAGAGAAGTTATTAGCTGCCGAGAAAATGCAGCAGAAAATAGTGATTGAGATAAAGGTTTTTAAGAGTCCTTCTTTAATCACTGAGTTAGAAAAAACCCTGGGACAATATAGTATTTATCTTAGTTTGTTGAGACGAATTAATCCCGAACGTAAATTATATTTAGCAATTGCAGAAACTGTTTATATAGACTTTTTTCTCAAACCAGCAATTCAAGATATTTTAAGTGACCAACAGATTAATTATCTGATTTTTGACCCGAATCAGGAGGTAATTGTACAATGGATAAATTAAAAAAATACAGACAGATAATTGAAAGTATTGTCAAAAAACACGCTCAATATCAACCAAGTCATGGGCAGATTGAAAGTTTATCTATTTGTGATAGAGAAGCTGATAATTATTTGTTGATGGATACAGGCTGGGATAAAACAGGTAGGGTTCATGCTGTTGTATTTCATCTGCGAATTGTTGAGGGTAAGGTGTGGATTGAATGGGATGGAACGGAAGGGGGTATAACTGATGATTTACTTGATTTAGGAGTGGCTCCCTCCGATATTGTGTTAGGTTTTATTCGTCCTGAAAATCGTAAGTTTACTGATTTTTCTGCGGCTTAATTAGTTCAGATTTATGTCCCAATTACGCCAAGGGAGTATCACCTTTCTCATGCAATAGTTTGTGGTAGATACTTGCGGCAGAAAACCTATATTAGTTCGTATTTACCCACTTATGGGGCTATTCGGTAAAACTTCCATACTCTTATTCCAGCACCCCCAGCAACTTCTCCTCCAACGCTGTCAACTCCGCCAAAATTTTCAAAACTGCACGGGCTGATAACTCCATATCCCGTGGATACAACCTGGAAATGCGATCGCCATTCGAGGTAAGAAAAGGTTGAGGAGAACAATATAGCATTTCCCAAGCAAATGAGGTACACCTAATTTGTTCTAACCTTTATTTAGATAGCAGTTAGATTTAAAACCGTACTTCACTAGACTGGTAAATGCTATAAGCCTATAAAATAGTGAAAATACTGATATCAAAAATCTTCTTCATACTGAATTAAGAAAATATATTGGGTGATTTCTAATACCGTAAATCAAAGAGATGGGCTAGCCTGGAAGGAATTAAAAATATTTAATTTTAATATACCCACTTCCTAGGATTATAAATTTATAAAGAATGATTAAAAATATCACTAACTGGCTAGAAACCCATGCTGTTGCACCAGCATACAGTGGCTGGGTATTGGCAGGAATTACAATTTGTTTTTTTGGCGCGGCTATTAACACTATGGCGGGCTGGTTGTATGTAATTAGTGGCATCAGCTCTGCATTACTGGTATTATCCGCTATATTGCCACCGCGATCGCTTGTGGGTTTAACTGTGAAAAGACTACCTATCTCTGCAATTACGGCGGGAGATGACTTGAAGGTGGAGTTAGAAATCCGCAATCAAGGTCGGCAAGCAGCGAATTTAGTACAAGTTGCTGATATACTACCCTTTATCTTGGGTAAACCCATACAACAAGCAATTGAAACTATTGCCCCCCAAAAGAGTTATCGCTGGACTTACTATCATCCGACCCAACGACGAGGTATATATCGCTGGCACACAGTAGACTTAACCAGTGCTGCACCATTAGGATTATTTTGGTGTCGTCGTCACCGTCAACACCAGGCGAGTGCAGTTGTTTATCCTCCCGTATTAAACTTAGCCCATTGTCCCTTAGTAGACCGTATGGGACAAGAAGATAGTCTGAGGGGCGATCCATCTGGTATGCCCATACAGACAGCTACAGAAGGCTTAACCCGCTCCCTACGTCCTTATCGCATGGGTGATCCCATCCGTTTAATTCACTGGCGCACCAGTGCCCGCTACGGAGAATTACGGGTACGAGAGCTAGAAATTGTTACTAGTGGTCAAGAAATTATTATTGCCCTAGATACTGCTGGTGGTTGGCAAGAAGAAAACTTTGAACAAGCAGTAATTGCTGCTGCATCCCTATATTTTTATGCCCAAAAACAACAAATGCAAGTGCAATTGTGGACAGCATCCACAGGTTTAATTAAAGGCGATCGCCAAGTGTTAGAAGCTTTAGCCAAAACCAATGCATTAGAAGATACCAACAATCTACCACCTTCTACTTATCCCCTAATTTGGTTAACTCAAAACCCTCTCACCCTCTCTTCTCTTCCTAATAGAAGCCGTTGGCTAATGTGGGAAAATTCGGCATCATCTGAGACAAAAATAGCTTTTAAACCAGATATTCCAGGGATAGCGATCGCAACAGAAAAACCTTTACAAACTGAACTACAAAAATCATTGAATACATAAATCAATATAAATTATATAAATTAGAAATCATCATGGTTCGCTAAAAATATTCGAGGAAGTTGCTATTCTCTCAATCCCCAACCCTTCATAAAGATAGCACTACCCATATAGGTTAAGACATTGTTGAAGCACCAAACCTATGAACAGTAAACTTATGACTTATTATTTATTACTTATTACTTATTACTTGCACTCTGATTCATACCCCATCGATATATTTTGTTATTTATAGCTTTCCTAGACTGCGGTACAATGCAAAGAAATATTTAAATCATCAGCAGCCAATTCCATGATTGAATCAGAAGTTAATAACAAATCCACCGATAAGAATTTAGAGGCGATGCGGCATTTTTCCGAACAATACGCCAAGCGCACTGGAACTTACTTCTGTGCTGAACCTTCAGTAACAGCTGTGGTAATTGAAGGACTTGCCAAGCACAAAGATGATCTAGGAGCACCTTTGTGCCCATGCCGTCACTATGAAGATAAAGAGGCTGAAGTTGCAGCTACTTTTTGGAATTGTCCTTGTGTCCCCATGCGAGAACGTAAAGAATGCCACTGTATGCTATTTTTAACTCCAGACAATGAGTTTGCTGGCGAGCTGCAAGAAATACCCCTAGAAACAATCAAAGAAGTAAGAAACAGTATGGGTTAATGGAAAACTTGCCCCAAGAATTCTGGGAAGGTGTAGAACAGTTCAATTCAGGACAGTTCTACGCCTGTCATGATACTTTAGAAGCTCTATGGATTGAAGCATTAGAGCCAGAAAAAACTTTTTATCAAGGCATTTTACAAATTGCTGTGGCACTCTACCATTTAGGCAACGAAAATGTCCGAGGTGCTGCAATTTTATTGGGAGAAGGTAGTAATCGTTTGCGACGTTATCCATCAATCTATGGCGGTATTGATGTGGATAAATTGTTACATCAAAGTCATGCTTTATTATCTATTGTCCAGCAACTATCCCTTGAACAGGGCGCTTCTTTGAATTTATCAGCAAATACTACCTTACCCATACCCAAAATTAGGGGAGTAGGGAGTAGGGAGTAGGGAGTAGGGAGTAGGATTATGAATTTTCCTGCCAACATGGATTCAAGCCCTCCGCATTCGCTCATGGGGGAAACCAACAAGACTGCGCTGCTCTCTACATTTATGAATGGGGTTTTCTCCTCTGCTCCCTGCTCCCTGCCCCTTGTCCTCTTCGTTGTTAGTTGCTACCTGTAAAAATAACTTCGGGAAATTTCAACTGAGCCTCTGCCATAGGTCTGTTTCTACCTTCCTCTTGCCAGTAATTGATTACTTCCGTGGCTTTATTGAGCAATGCCACTCTCTCAACTTCAGTAATCCAGTTTTTTGACTCTAACTCATTTTTGAGTTCTTCCCAAGCATCACTCCTAGGCCAAAAAAAGTATTTAGTCAAAGGACTTGTACCTTTACCAACAACTTGATCAACGGCAAGAGCAACATTGTCATCTAACCACAGAATCTTTAAAAGAAACTTGGATAATATTGCCTCCGGGGACTGTCCAACCATAGCTTACTCCTTATTGCGATCGCTTATTATAACTTAAATACCCTACCCTATGAACAAGGTGAAGTCAGCCTTTTTTTTGATTTATTATTTTTGCCACCCCTATTCCACAATAAAAAACCCCGGCTTGACAACCGAGGAGATGGGAGAAGTCCAAATGACGATGAAATCTACTTGATACCAAAATTTAATTTTTTTTAGCTAACTGTAAAAGCAATTGCCACCACAGTGGAGATTAAAAGCATAGCAACTGCACCTAGCAATTTGTATTGATTTTGCTGCTCGGTTGAAGGGTATTCAGCATAGTACAATTTGGGTTCGCTGGCGAAGTTATTCAGAATACCTCTCTCATCAGTGGTGGTATACATGATTCCTTTTTCCCTGGTTTGTTAACTTATGTAAACTAATTTAACAATTACGTTACATATTGTCAAGCACTATTGACATATAAAAATGAAAAGGAGTATAAAAGCTGTTTATAGCAAGGGAAAGCAGGATTCGCTTCAAATTTGTGTAAATGAAAATTTGGCTGACCGTAGTAATTTGTCCGGAATCATCTGTTTGAGGTTAGTAGCTAATATCAGAGCAACGATTTATAACTAACTTCCTATAACTAGCTAATGGGGAATATTGCCCCACTATCTCTATAAACAAAAGCCCGGTGATATCACCGGGCTTTTATAATTATCTAAAACTTATTGATGTATCAACAGCTAACACTGGGCTACGGGAACAGCAAACCCTAGCTATTTTCAGCTTGCCATTTCTGTCTTCACAGTGGCATATGCCCAATCTAACCAGGGAAATAATGCTTTCAGGTCTGCGGTTTCTACCGTTGCTCCTCCCCAAATTCTTAACCCTGGAGGTGCTGCACGATAGGAAGCAATATCATAAGCAACTTCTTTATTTGCCAAGAGTTTT
This sequence comes from Calothrix rhizosoleniae SC01, assembly GCF_900185595.1. Taxonomy (GTDB): domain Bacteria; phylum Cyanobacteriota; class Cyanobacteriia; order Cyanobacteriales; family Nostocaceae; genus Calothrix_A; species Calothrix_A rhizosoleniae. The sequence continues at coordinate 5,019 of NZ_FYBH01000349.1, read as the reverse complement.
GCCACTTTTTTGGCACATTCTGTCTGCTTTTCTGGACTTAATGTTGTGAACCACTCATCCACAACCTTTAAGCAAATGGAAGTACAAGAACGAGTTTCTGGCTTTTCGGCTAAAAAGTCCACCCAGCTAGTTTTTTCTACCCATTCGCTCATTGCCGCTAAATTAGCCTCAGAGCGGCTAATTAACCCAGTTCTCCCGCCAATCCTTTCTGACCATTTAAGTCCATCTAAAGCGTCTTCTACACACAGCATAGATGGAGTATTAATAGTATCTCCCTGAAAAATAGCTGCATTGAACTTGCCCTTTTTTGTGAGGCGAAATATCTTTGGGAGGGGACGGGGAGGTTGATAAGTTTCTAAACGTTCCACAGCACGGGGAGAAAGAACAAGTACACCATGTTGTGCTTCCCCACCCATCACTTTTTGCCAGGAATAGGTAACTACATCTAATTTATCCCAGGGGATATCCATAGCGAACACCGCCGATGTCGCATCACAAATAGTTAAACCTGTGCGATTTGCCGGAATCCAATCAGCGTTGGATACTCTGACTCCAGAAGTTGTACCATTCCACAGAAATACAACATCATGGCTAAAATCAACTTGCCCGAAATCCGGTAAACTGCCATAGGGAGCTTGTAAAACACGAGTGTCTGGTAACTGTAGTTGATTAACAACATCTGTTACCCACTCTTGACCAAAGCTTTCCCAAGCTAAGATATCTAAGGGAAGTTTTCCCAGCAATGACCACAATGCCATTTCCACTGCACCAGTATCAGAAGCAGGAACAATACCCAAGTGATAATCTGCGGGTACGTCCAAGATTTTCTTAGAAAGGTCAATTACTTCCTTTAATTTAGCCTTTCCAGCTTCAGAACGGTGAGAACGACCCAAATAAGCATTTTCGAGGACGGAAACAGACCAACCGGGACGCTTTGCACAAGGACCTGAAGAAAAATTTACCACTTGGGGTTTGCTAGTTGGGGGAGTTAAATTTTCTGGCATAAAACTAATTGGAACACGGTTGCTAGAGGATAATAAACCCGGTTTCTTTTACTTATTATTACTCTGCTAGAGTACCTATTTATATTTGGTGTACTCAGTAATTGATAAACATGAGTATTTTTGCCATAATCATACTCAACGTCCCTTAGATAAAATGGCGATGGTGTGGGCATCTGGGCAGCAATTACAAGGTGGAAAGTATGTTATTGAGCAGGTGCTTGGGCAAGGTGGGTTTGGTATTACCTACAAAGCACGACACTCCATACTGGATAATTTGGTAGTTATTAAAACACCTAACGAAAGCTTGAAAAATGACCCAGAATATGCAAACTACATCAAGCGATTTATCAACGAAGGACAGCGATTAGAAAGACTTTCGGAAACTCAGCACCCCAATATTGTCCGGGTAAGGGATTTATTTCATGAGGGTGGTACTTACTGTTTGGTAATGGATTTTGTCCAGGGAGAGAGTTTATTTAACCTGGTGCAACGTAGAGGGGCATTACCAGTAGAAGAGGCTTTGCAATATATTACCCAAATTGGTGATGCATTACAGGTAGTTCACCAAGCGGGTTTGGTACATAGAGATGCCCATCCGGGGAATATGATGATTCAACAGGATGGCAAGGCTGTATTAATAGATTTTGGCATTGCGGGAGAAACAATGCCCACCACCGTCAGTTCTCGGTTTTTTGGGAATCCGGGGTTTGCACCCCACGAACAAATGCGGGGAGATAGAAAACCCTACGTTGATGTATATTCCCTCACGGCTTCCCTGTACTATGCAATTACAGGGAAAAGACCAACAGAATCTTTTCAGCGTAAAGCTTATAATATGCCATTGGTTCCCCCAACTGAGCATAATTCTAGTATTAGCGATGAGTTAAACCAATCCATTCTCAAGGGGATGGAATTGGAGCCAGAAAACCGTCCTCAAACTATGCAGGAGTGGTTGGAGTTGCTGACTGAGGAATCAGTGACGATTTGGCAACAGGGACACCAGTTACAAAACGGTAAGTACACCATTGAAAGAGATATTGCTGAAGGTGGTTTTGGGATTACTTATTTAGCTAGGGATGAACGTAACCAACGGGTTGTGATCAAAAGTTTGAATGAGAAAGTACAAAAACGTCCTGACTTTGCCAAATTCCAACAAGATTTTCTCAACGAAGCGGTAAAGTTAGCCAAGTGCAACCATCCCCATGTTGTCAAAGTCCATGAAGTATTCCAGGAAGGAAACCTTTGGTGTATGGCAATGGAATATATTCAAGGGGAACACCTGGCAGATATCGTGGTTAATAGAGGTGCGTTACCGGAAGCGGAAGCAGTAGGATATATTCGCCAAATAGGAGAAGCATTAACGGTAGTTCACAACAATGGGTTGTTGCATCGGGATGTGAAGCCAGCAAATATTCTCATCCGTACCGGGAAACCAGAAGCAGTGTTAATTGACTTTGGCATTGCTAGGGAGTTTACCTCTAGTCAAACCAGGTTACATACTCCTTATCTTTCCCATTGTTTCGCACCCATTGAACAATATCAAACTGTGGCAAAGCGGGGTGCTTATACTGATGTTTATGCTTTAGCTGCGACGTTGTATTTTTTAGTGACAAAACATCTACCCCATCCTGCTTTAAATCGGGTGAGTGGAGTGGTGTTAGATTTACCAAGGAGTATTAATCCTAGTCTTAGCGTCAGGGTGAATGACGCAATATTGAAAGGGATGGAGGTGGAACCAGAAAATCGTCCGCAAACTATGCAGGAATGGTTGGAATTATTAAAGGAACCAGTAGTTATTCCCCAACCACCAACTCCTACACCAGTAACTCCCCAACCACCCAGAAATCAACCACCCCCACCTAAACCACCAACTCCTCAGCCTGCGAGTACAATTCCTTCACCAGCAATTAATCAGAATCAGCAAGCCAATCAGAAGGCACTAACACCTGTCAACCCATCCCGTCGGAAATTTATGGAGTGGGTGGGTGCTGGTTTGGGATGCTCCCTTTTTGTTGTGAGTAAATTAATTACAGATACTTCATCACAGACATCAACTACTTCTACTTCTACTTCTACTTCTTCACAAATATCAACTCCGCAAATAGTAAGCCCACCATCTCCTGTCACAAAAATCTCCACAAAGTCCAATTTCTTGCTACAAACCTTGGACTTTGAAACTGTAACAGTAGATAGTAAAGGAGCAATTGTAAACCGTAGGCAATTAGGGGCAAAACACTTTGCTGAAGACTTGGGGAATGGTGTCACCTTGGAGATAGTACAGATACCAGGGGGAACATTTACTATGGGTTCACCAGCAGGGGAAGCACAGAGAGATGACGATGAAGGACCACAGCGTCAAGTTACAGTTCCTGGATTCTTTATGGGGAGGTATGCAGTTACCCAAGCCCAGTATCAAGCAATTATGGGTAAAAATCCCTCCAGTTTCAAAGGGGAAAAGCGACCCGTAGAAGAGGTATCCTGGAATGATGCAGTGGAGTTTTGCAAAAAGCTGAGTCAAAAAACAGGGCGTACCTACAGATTACCCAGTGAAGCGGAATGGGAATATGCTTGCCGTGCAGGTACAACTACACCTTTTTACTTTGGGGAGACTATTACCACTGATTTAGTTAACTACGACGGGAACTATCCATATGGTTCTGCACCCAAGAGTGAATACAGGGAAAGAACTACAGATGTAGGAACATTTCCACCCAATGCCTTTGGTTTGTACGATATGCATGGTAATATATGGGAATGGTGCGAAGATGTGTATAATGAGAATTACCAGAACGCGCCAAGAGATGGAAGTGCGTGGTTAACTGGTAATGATAATGACATAAAGCTGCTGCGTGGTGGTTCGTGGCTCGGCAATGCCAGGAACTGTCGTGCTGCTTATCGCGGCAGAAGCGCGCGCGCGGGTCGGGGCAACGTTGTTGGTTTTCGGGTTGTGGCGGTGGCGGTGGCGGTTCAGGAGCCGATAAATGAGCCGATAAGAGCTATTTGGTAGCGATAACAACTTTATCCCGAAGATTTCTTTCAGTGGGATCGCAACCCCTTGTAGATTGGGTGCAGCGAAGCGAAACCCAACATTTAATCTCTCATTTACCTGAAATATTGTGTTGGGTTACGACGCAAATTAAGATTATTCATTTTAAATTAAAATTATTGTGCGTCTCCACCCAATCTACGACTCTTCAATGATAACTGATTTGGTATCTGGGCACAGTGTGATCGCTTTTAATTGTTAATTCTGCGATCGCATATCGGGTGCGTTAAAATTTCTGAATATGAGAAGTAGAGAAGTATCTCCCATGATTTTGATCATGGGGAAACAGCTACGAACACCTAATGGAAATGCGACAAGAAGCAGTTCAGGCTTGGCTAGAAGTCCCAAGCGAGCGAGAAGAAATTGAACCAGAAAAACAATTCGTCGAGCTATCCTTATGAAAGCTATTTCTGGTAAAGCTTTATGTAAAATAGTTGAAAGAAATAGTTGGGTATTGTGCTGAAGAAGAGCGTAATCAAGCAAATAAACTGAAAACGCTCATCAACGACAAAAAAGGAGTGCCGCAACTGTACATTCACAATAAAGCCTTAGCAGCTCATGGTAGACTCACGACTTTTTCGCCTACACCTGAGTTGATTGCTTCTCTGACTTCTTACGACTTTATCCTTGAAGCTTTATTCAGCGCAGCATCATAAAGAATTGGCATTACATGAGACGTTACTCAATTTACTCATCCGGCAAAAGAAATTACCCTATCTGAGTTTCGCTGGCACAGCTCTACGCTGTGAAATTTTGGTTGCCAACACACCAATGACTAAAAGACCCAGCATAGAACTGGGCTCGGGCACCGACGTAGCAGCGAAGTTGTCAATCGTTCCATTATTGGGGTCATCCAATAATGGAAAAGCAGTATCACTGATATCTACACTAATTCCTGTAATCCCTGCCGATAGAGGATTATCTGTATCGACAAATGACAGTTCAGATAGCTTAGTTGTGCCAGTTTCA
>NZ_FYBH01000062.1 GCF_900185595.1 Calothrix rhizosoleniae SC01 | reverse complement strand
ACTTCTACAGCAAAGGGTGTATCATCTAAACTGAGATTATAATCTGTTTTATCATCGGTATATCCTACACTGGCAACCATCTGCCGACCTGCATCAGTATACTGGAAAGCCATCATTTGATTTTTATCTTGCTTATTATCCCGTGCCCAAATTACCATATATTGTTGACCTTGATAGTCAAAAATTTTGGGTGGACGATTGGGAACATAACGTCCAGCATCACCAAAACTGTTATCCAAAAAGCTTTGCACAGAACTAGCTTCTACAGTCGCATAGGCAACTTCGTCAGGAGAAGTAGCTTCCGCATCCTCTTGAGCATCCACTTCTTCTTCTTTCCCACGGTTCTGGAAGTAATCTACTGCTTTCTTGGTGCCAATAGCGCCAACCGCAGCGACTCCAGCACCAATTAATAAGTTACGCAACATTTTACTCATGGTTTTTCTGGGTCAGTAAAAACATCGAGTTAATATTAGCATCCTATGTACTTACTTCCGAATTGATTCGATTTTTTAATAGATAAAACAAGTTAGTATATTTTTCTAGAAATAATCTTGCTTCTTGTTAAGAAAATATTAAATATTCATAAACAAAAAATATATTTATTTGCTATCTATCTAGAGGTTGATTTCAGAATATTGTCTCTCAGATTTTCTTCTGTAAAGCTAATTCATATGCTAATTGAATTGCAGCTTTCATACTAGTAGCATCAGCAATACCTTTGCCAGCAATATCAAATGCTGTACCATGATCAGGAGAGGTGCGAATAAAAGGTAAGCCAATGGTTGTATTCACAGCCCGGTCAAATGCCATTAATTTGACGGGGATTAAACCTTGATCGTGGTAAAGTGCCAGATAAGCATCGCAGGCTCTTGGGCTTTGTCCATTGCCATACCAAGCTTTACCAGGCTCTACCCACATAGTATCTGGGGGAATCGGGCCATATAATTGTAAGTTAGGACGTTGCTGACGTTGTTCTTCTAACCAGGGAATTAGCCAGTCTTTTTCTTCAGTCCCTAGTTGTCCTGCTTCACCACTGTGGGGATTTAAACCAGCGATCGCAATTTTACCATTGTCAATCCCAAATTGTTTTTCTAGACACTCTACTAATAAATCTAGTTTTTGGGTCATTAACTGTGGTGTTAATACCTGGGGTACTTGACTTAAGGGAATATGAGTTGTGGCTAGTAAGCAGCGTAGGGTCCAATTAGTATGAGGCGATCGCCCTACGAATAACATTCCATATTTATTTATACCAGCTTTTTGTGCCAATAATTCTGTTTGACCAGGGTAATTGTATCCTGCGGCTTTCCATGCTGATTTGGCAATGGGTGCGGTGACTATAGCATCAAATTCTCCATTTAAAGTGTGAGCGATCGCAGTTTCCATATAAGCAAAACTAGCTGCACCACTAGCATTATTCCCTTGACCAATGGTAATATCTGCCTTCATTTTTGTATCTAATGGGACATCAAGGACAGATATATTTTCTGGATTTGCTAAAGGTGCTATTTTGGCAGCTAAATTCAGGTTGGTATAGGTTTGTGCCAGTAAATCCTGACTACCGACAAAAATCACTTCGCCATATTGTCGCAGATGGGGGTCTGCCAAAGCTTTTAAAATCACTTCTGCGCCAATTCCTGCCGGATCTCCCATGGTTAAAGCTAGACGTGGGCGCATTTTATTAGTTGACATTAACCTAGGATTTTTACTTCCAGTAAATATACTACCTTAAGGGTGTTGTTTCGGGCAAGTAATAAGTAATAACTAAGGAACTTCCAATTTTTAAAGTATTCCATTTTCGCTTGTGGGATGGGCTTCTAGCCCGTTCACATCAGTCGGCAGGCAAGGGATGCCTACCCCACAATGGGATAATTTATTTTTTGGTGTTCCCTAATATCAAGTGATCTAGATATCTCCGACTTCTTCAATTAGCCAGGGATATAAGGGATATAGTTCATACAGGAGAACTCATCCCACTGCAAATCCATCATATTGTCGCAAAAATGGAGAATGATAGGCTAATACAATATCCTCCTTGGGAACTCCCAATTCAACTAAAGTATTCGCAACACCATCTTCTGTACCATCGTATATTTTTTCTGGCAAAAAGAATAAAAATAAAGAGGCTGGAACTACTCCCTACTCCCTACTCCCTACTCCCTACTCCCTACTTATTATTCCCCCGTTGATGTGGTTGCCAAAGGTTGGTAATATCAGGACCAGATGGGATAATACCACCAGGATTGAGGGGAAATAAATTACCGTAATAGTCCCGTTTGACGCTTTCTAAATCGCAGGTATCGGCAATTCCCGGTATTTGATACAAGTCCCTGAGATAAGCTCCCAGGTTTTTGTAATCTTGAATGCGGCGCAGATTACATTTAAATAAGCCATAGTAAACCACATCAAAACGGAATAGGGTGGTAAATAAACGCACATCTGCTAATGTGAGTTGGTCGCCGCAGAGATAGCGGTTGGTATCTAAATTTGTATCAATTTCATCTAAAGCTGTAAATAATTCTTCGCAGGCTTGTTCATATGCTGACTGAGTTTGGGCAAAGCCACAGCGATATACACCGTTATTGACTGCATGATAAATTTTATCGTTCCATGTATCTATTTGTGGTTTTAATTCTTCTGGGTATAAATCTAAGCTGGGATTTGCTGCAAACTCGTTAAATTGCGAGTTTAAAATCACGATTATTTCGGCGCTTTCGTTGTTGATAATTGTCTGGGTTTGCTTATCCCACAGCACTGGTACAGTACAACGTCCTTGGTATCCTGGTTGTGCCAAATTATAAACTTCCGGGATAGTCCGACAACCTGACTCTGGTTGATTGAGTACCCATATTCCTTCATCAGAGGATGGGGAAACAATTGTAACTGATATTACTGACTGTAAACCCTTGAGCGATCGCACAACCAAGGTTCGGTGTGCCCAAGGACATCCCAAGCCCACATAAAGATTGTACCGTCCTGTGGCTGGTGGATAGGGATTACCTGGTTCTGTACCAATGGCGTGATGAAACTGAGTTGCTGGGCGAATATACTCGCCAGATTTACTACGGGGAGCAAGATTTGACATCATGATTTGCCACATGGTTGTCCAGACAAATTTTCCCGTGCGGATAATTAATCCAGAGGGGAGGGATTTGCCTTTTTTTCCTTTGTTACTTGTGTTGGAAGAAACAGTGGGCTGTGTCATTGCAGTTATCAATTAACCTATCGATAAATCGAGGTAGAGGGGTTACGGGAAAAACTTTTTTCTTTTCCACTTTGGAAAATTTGGGGGCTTGATACCGATTACTGTTTGGTGATGGCACCATACCATTAATCATGTGGAATATAATTTTAAGTTTTGCCTCCATTTAAATGTATGATACGAGAGATGTTACATAAACATATATTGATAACTCGCTCACAATAAATCTTTTTTCCTTTAACAATTCCTTGTGGGAAATCCCTCAGTACACAGAGGTAGTACTAGCCAGTCAAAAATTTTCAGACTGCGCTGTCAAATATTAAGTCACCCATTTAACAAAATTTCTGGAGTATTTAGCAATGGCTACCGCAACTTTTATTCCTAATGAAACCGAATTTGATACCTTAGTAAAAAATGAGACTGTACTGGTTGTGGATTGTACAGCTACTTGGTGTGGTCCATGTAAACTCATCAGTCCTTTAATAGATAAACTTGCAGAAGAGTATAGCGATCGCGCAAAAGTTTTTAAGTTAGACTTAGATGAAAATAGAGATGTCGCCAAGCGATTTGGCATCAAAAGCATCCCAGCAGTGATGTTTTTTAAGCAAGGTGAATTGATGGAAACATTGGTAGGTGTCAAACCCTATGAAGAGTTCACCGGTGCAATAGAAAAATATTTATAGTGTTACGCCTAAGTGATAAGTAGGGCTTGCTGAAAAAGTCCTACTTAATTACTTATTACTTATTACTGTTAACCATCAAACCTCTGCCTGATACTCTGCAATTAACTGGGGAATATAATCATAACCATCCACACCTATAACAGAAATAATCCGGGGACGATGCTGCTTTAAGACTACCTGAAAAGCTTCTGCTCCCATTTTGCCTTGTAAAATGCTAAGTAATCCCGCAGGTTTGCGCCATTCATAGGAAGCAATTTGATTTAACAAATACATTCCCAAACAACCTGTATAAACTGCCCTTTCTAAATTTTCCAAACTATAATTAGCTTCCGCCAAATTAGCTAAATTCAATCCTTGAAGATATAAGTCTCCAGAAATTTGCGCCACCTTAAATCCAGCTTCTAAATTTGTCACTGCATCCTGATATTGTTCAATTATTTGGTAAGCCACACCCAAGCTACTCAAACATAAAGCCTTACTTTGCACATCACCCAACTGCTCTGATAACTTTAAACCCTGTTGTAGATAATTAATTGCACTCTCATAAGTTTCTGGCTCTAATCTTTCCAACTCCTGGGCTTGCATAACTTGGCTATAACCTAAATTGGTTAAAGCATTTGCTTCCCCTATTTTATCCCCCGCCTGTCTGCTGAGAATTAAAGCCCTTTGACTATAATCAATTGCATCAGTATAATTTTCCTCCTCAACACAGGTACGGCTGAGATGGTTGAGATTGGCAATTTCACAGGTTCTATCCTTTGCATCTCTGGATATATCCAAAGCCTGTTGATGAAAGGAGAGGGAACGTTCATACTCCCCTAATGCTCGTTGAGAATAGCCTAATAAAGTCAAAATCCTAGCTTTCTCTTGGGTGCCTTCTACATGACGTAGTGGTTCATCCAAATAGTTCAATGCATCCCGCAAGTAACTACCAGAGAAGGAAGCAAAAATTCCCCCATACATGGGAAAATACGGTTTTTGAGCAAAGATACGCAATATTTGTAACATAATTTGCGAAGCCCAATTGCCGTATGGGGTCTCAACATCAAAGCTATCTGCTAGTTGGCTCCAAATGACAGCAAAAGTCAAAAATGTAGAAATCGATAATTTAGAACCCGCCTCAATGTTATAAGGTTGATTGTCAAACCAACTTACTAGCCCCCTTTGGATGTACTGTAAAACCAGAGTTAACTCCACCCATTCACCTAAGGTAATATCATCGTAGTCATAATCATCAGCAAATTCCACTACGGATTCTTCCATTGCCAAAGTACGAAATAATGCCTGAGGTATGCGGCTATTAACCTTTTTTGACCATAGTGCCCAAGGTCCCTTTTCCCCTGGAACACCGCCAAATCCCAAGGATTGCTGCTGCTCATACATCCAACTGAGGAGGTGTTCTTGCAATCTTCCCCAAGCAGCCACACCACAGCTAATTCCATCAGCTATTTCCTGCAAATCTGAGTCTGCTTGGGCAAACTGGCGTAAAGATTTTGACAATTGTTGTAATTGTTGGATATTAAGAGGATATTTGCGATTGGGATCAATGGTGCCTAGTAAAGTTGTTAAACGCTCTTCCGAAGAAGTGATAGTAATTTCCTTGACTGCGGAAGCTATAGCTTCTGCGGCTTGATTCTGCTCTTGTGCCTTTTCCCATTGACTTTGAATGGTTTTCATTGCTCTCAAACGACGAGTGGCTTTTGCTTGTTTGAGTTCATCTGTTTCTTGCTCCAGTAGTTGCTGGGTAGAATTGAGACAATCACTCAAAGCCATTTCAAATATTTCTCCTGTCCCTATAGTCATATTTTTGAGCAACATTTGATACACCTGTTCTCCAGAGCTAATTTTGCCTTGGAGAGTGGCTTGCACAATTTCGTCAATTAAGGACAGGTATTTTTCTCGGAATGACGCAGATTCAGACACGTTTACAAATTTAGAGACCATCATGCCAATTTTAAATGGCAATGGGTAAGAAAGGGATAAAGTTAATAGTTGGTTCACAAAGAGGCAGGGGAGCAGGGGGAGTGTGGGAAGATGGGGAAGAGAGGGAAAGAGAGAAAGAGAGAAAGAGAGA
>NZ_FYBH01000259.1 GCF_900185595.1 Calothrix rhizosoleniae SC01 | reverse complement strand
TATTGTGCCACAGCCACCTCAAACAAAGCCGATGATTTCATCTGTACCCAGTGGTGATGGTATAGATAGATTGCTAACAGAGGTAAAAGCTGACTTTGCTCAACAAGATTTAGCGGAAGAATTACAAAAACAGCAGCAATTAGAACAAGAACGCATCAAACAAGCCCAACTTAAAGCTCAACAGTTAGCAGCATTGCAAAAACAGGCTCAAGATTGGTTAGGGAAATTAGATCCATTTTCCCCAGAAGGACTTTGGTTTGAAAGGTTTGCTGAGAAATACTCTTCTAAACTTGAAGCAGCAGTGGATTATTTACAAAATTAACTGGTAAGTTGATATAAATAATTGTGAATATAGGTATTCTGTATGGTATTAGCGTAGGGACTGGTGATCCGGAATTAATCACAGTTAAAGGACTGCGCTTACTGCAACAATCCCCTGTAGTTGCTTTTCCTGCGGGGATAAATGGCAAACAGGGCATGGCACAACAAATTATTACACCCTGGTTGCAACAGCATCAAGAACAATTAGCCTTAACTTTTCCTTACGTCCAAGATATATCTGTGCTGACTCAAGCTTGGATTGCAGCCGCAAACAAGGTTTGGCAATATTTACAAACTGGGAAAAATGTGGCATTTGCCTGTGAAGGTGATGTTAGCTTCTATAGTACCTTTACGTATTTGGCGCAAACTTTACAACAAATACATCCAGAAGTAAAAGTAGAATTAGTACCGGGAGTTTGCTCTCCTATGGCAGCTGCAGCAGTTTTGGGGTATCCCTTAACCATTCGTCAGGAAAAATTGGCAGTGTTACCTGCTATTTATGCAATTGCTGAATTGGAAACAGTTTTAGATTGGGCTGATGTGATAGTCTTAATGAAAGTAAGCTCAGTCTACCAACAAGTCTGGCAACTTTTGCAACAGCGTAGTTTACTGCCAAACAGTCGTATCGTAGTCAAGGCAACTTTACCTGATATGGTTATATATTCAGACTTGAGCGATCGCCAAAATCTGGAATTGCCTTATTTCTCAATTTTGATTGTACACATCATACCGAGAAACAACTCAATTTAGTTGTTAGTTTAGTTTAGTTTATATAACTCATCAAAGCCACTTGACAATTTTCCTGTTTATAGATTAATTCAGATGAAGTTATTATTGGTAATGGGACGCTGATTTTGCTCTATTTTTTCTAAACTATAGTATATAATTGCCAGTCCAATTTAATAAAACGAGCCGAGTGAACGATAATAGCTATGTCTTACGTCTCCGTTTTCAAAAATATACCAGATTTTTTAAGCCAGCCAACAGGTATAGCCGCTATAGCTTCGATTGGTATCCATGGAGCCATAGCTTTCATTTTGCCGTTGATGCCCGTAGAATCTAATAAACCAAAAACGGTAGGAACATCAAAAGCTGTTGGACTTGTAGAACTAAGTCAGGCAGAGCAGCAGCGTCTGCCAAAAACTGCAGTTGCTCCCAAAGTAGCACTACAACCTCAAATACCTCTACCGAATATTAATTCGACTCTGCCAAATCAGCCTCCATTACCTCCCATTCCATCAAACCCTTCAATTTTACAACCATTACCACAATCAACATCGGTATATCCCACTTACTCGTTGCCTAAAAGGCAGTCTTTTAGATTATCCCCTAGTACTAGATTTAATACTGGTAGAAGTGCTTATAAACCTTATACCTCTGCTTATAAGCCCTATACTTCTGCTTACAAACCTTATACTTCCCGGAAAACTGCTGTAAATTATCGCAATTCCCGCAAATTGCCAATTGTCGATCCAGCAAAAAGTATTCCTGGAGTCAACACAAATCAAAATCCTCCCAGTAACCAATCTCAAAAGAGAGTCACAAATAATGCTGGTAATCAACAGCTAGTTGCTCGTGTCCAACAAGTTTTTCAATCTGGGGATAACTATAGTATTGCTGCGACAGGGAAATTTCAAGAATATCAGCCAAAATCACCAGCTAGTACAACCCAATCCCCATCTCCATCTCCATCCTCAAATCAAGCAATCGCAGCACTCAATTCCTACCAAGCTTTGAGACAATCAGTTCAGCAAAAATATCCAGGGGTTGAAGAGAAACGTGTCATTCGTCGAGTAATTCCCACAGAGAATGTGGCTTTACAAGGGAAAGTCACGGGGACATTGGTAGTAGATGCTGAACGTAAAGTAGTAGATGTGGTTTTCCCATCGAATAGCTCCATTTCCCCTGCACAGAAAGTAGCTATCAGAAAGTATTTTCTCAAAAATCCACCACCAGGGAGTAAGAATCTTGCTTCTTACCCATTTAGTTTGAGTTTCCAGAAGAATGAGTCTAATGTGGCTGTTGACAACCAAATAAAACCTGGTGCGACTCCTGCTAAGAATCAATCCTTAGAACAGAAGTTACAAAATACCAAAAAGCAGCAAGCAGCTACCTCTAACCAGCCAGTGAAGCTGAAGAATCCTGTACAGATATCTCCGCCAACAAACACAAACAGTGGTAAGCAACAAGAATCTACCTCTAACCAACCAGTGAAGCTGAAAAATCCTGTACAGGTATCTCCATCACCAAACAGTAGCAAGCAACAAGCAACTTCCGCTAACCAACCAGTGAAGCTGAAGAATCCTGTGCAGGTATCTCCATCATCCAACAGTAGTCAAAAACTTATTGATAGACTACGTCAAGTTAAAAAAGAAAGACAAAATTAAAGCATAATTAAAAAACTCCTAGTAGCAATACTAGGAGTCAAAATTATTTAACCGAGCTGAAACTAACCAACATTTGCTAGTAGTAATTCCCGTGTTTGTGAGTTACTTACTATCACCTTATCTGCTTCATCAACGTCCACAAAGGCTGTATCACCGGACTTAATTTCACCAGATAGTATGGCTTCAGCGAGAGAATCCTCTAGATAATTCATAATTGCTCTACGCAATGGTCTAGCACCATAACTGGGATTGTAACCTTCTTTGACTACCAAATCCTTAAAGCGATCGCTAACTTCTAGGTTAATATCTTTTTCTGTTAACCGCCTAGCAACTTCCTTGAGCATGATTTCTGCAATCTGCTTAATTTCGTCTTGCTTGAGTTGGGTAAAGACGATAATTTCATCCAGACGATTGAGAAATTCTGGGCGGAAGTAAGCTTTCATTTCCTCATTGACGAGATTTTTGATGCGGTGATAGGTAGCGTCTGCTTCACTGTTAGCCAACTCAAAGCCTAAACCACCACCACCTTTTTCAATCACCTTAGAACCAATATTGGAAGTCAAAATGATTAAGGTATTCTTGAAATTGACTTTCCGACCCTTGGCATCCGTGAGATGACCATCTTCGAGAATTTGCAGCAGCATATTGAATACATCGGGATGCGCCTTCTCAATTTCGTCGAATAGCACTACTGTATAGGGTTTACGTCGCACAGCCTCTGTTAATTGCCCACCTTCATCGTATCCGACATAACCAGGAGGTGAACCAATTAGCTTGGAAACATTTTGACGTTCCATATACTCGGACATATCCAAGCGAATCATGGCATCTTCGGAACCAAAGAGGTAGGATGCCAAAGCTTTAGTTAATTCGGTTTTTCCTACTCCCGTAGGACCAGAAAAGACGAAACTAGCAATGGGTCTATTGGCATTCTTTAAGCCCACACGAGCGCGCCGGATGGCACGAGATACAGAGGTTACAGCCTGTTCTTGACCAATTAAGCGTTCATGGAGGGTGTCTTCCAACTGGAGCAATAACTCAGATTCAGATTCAGTTAACTTATTAACTGGTACCCCAGTCCAGGATGAAACAATTTGGGCAATATCTTCCTCATCAACCATGGGAATATTCACCCGTTCCCCATTTTGTAAGTTTTGCAGTCTGGCAGCTAATTCTAATTCCTGACCGCGCAATTCTCCAGCCTTAACAAAATCCTGTACCCTCACGGCTTCATCTTTATCCTTGATGATGCCATTAAATTCGCGCTTCAATTCTTTATCGTCAGACTTGAGGGAATTCCGCAAACGCACACGGGAACCAGCTTCATCAATTAAATCAATGGCTTTATCTGGCAAAAAGCGATCGCTAATATAGCGGTCTGACAATTCTGCTGCTGCGACTAGAGCTGCATCAGCAATGTTCACCCGATGGTGTTGTTCATAAACCCCACGCAGACCTTGTAAAATCTGGATCGTTTCTTCTATGGAAGGCTCACCCACCAGAATCGGTTGAAAACGGCGCTCCAGGGCAGCATCCTTTTCAATATGCTGGCGATACTCATTGAGAGTAGTAGCTCCCAAACACTGGATTTCCCCCCTAGCTAAAGCCGGTTTGAGGATATTAGCAGCATCCATACCCCCCTCAATACCACCAGCACCAACTAGAGTGTGAACTTCGTCAATGACTAAGATGATATTACCAGCAGCACGAATTTCTTCGACAACTTTCTTCAGACGTTCTTCAAAATCACCCCGGAAGCGAGTTCCGGCGATCAATAACCCCATATCAAGGCTAAAGACTTGCTTATTCAGCAAAATTTCTGGAACGTCCTGATTATTAATCCGTTGTGCTAAACCTTCAGCAATAGCAGTTTTACCAACCCCTGGTTCCCCAATCAGAACTGGATTATTTTTGGTTCGACGACCAAGAATTTGAATAGCACGTTCAATTTCCTTTTCTCGACCAATCACAGGGTCGATTTTTCCTTCTTGAGCTAATTTGGAAAGATTTCTCCCAAATTCCTCTAGAGCGATGGCACCGGAGCGTCTTCCATCACCACCAAAACCACCTGGTGCGACAGATGCGACTTCACCCAAGCGACGAATAACTAAATTACGAATCTGGGAAATGTCAACCCCTAAGTTTTGTAGTACCTTGATGGCGACACCTTCACCAGCCTCAGTTAATCCTAAAAGTAAATGTTCTGTACCAATAAAATTATTACCCAACCGGCGAGCTTCCTTAAAAGCTTGCTCAAATAGGCTTTTTACTTTAGGAGTAAAAGGAATTTCCGGCGGTAAATAGCCAGAACCCCTACCAATAATTCTTTCAACTTCTTGACGTGCTTCTTTTTGAGTAACGTTCAACTCAGTTAGCACTTCGGCAGCAATTCCAGTTTTTTCTCCCAGTAATCCTAAGAGAATTTGTTCTGTTCCTACAAAATTATGTCCCAGGCGACGTGCTTCCTCCTGGGCAAGCATAACTACCTTAATAGCTTCAGAAGTAAAGTGTTCAAACATAGCAGGTCTTGCTCCCTCGCGGCACGGTCGGGATGATCATAAATTTCATCCTTACCAGGACTTCCATAATACTTTGCTTAAGGACAATGTATCTTTATTCTAAGTTGAGTGGCAGTAGGGAGAGCCGTAAGCCTTAAGGTGTATTTGCCGCCTATTCCCCTAAAACTAGCCTTTTCAGTCATTTTTCCAGATTTATAATCAGTTAAATTAAATTTTTCTTTTCTACCAGTTTCCCACAGATAGGGAACTTTCAGTTGTCTGCCTACATTCAAGGGAATTAATCAATGGATATAAGTACAGTTGTTAATATTAATACATAAATATCCACCATTAATGAGCAAAAATTACCACAAAAGCTATATGACAAAAATTTTAGTTACCGGTGCTGCTGGATTTATTGGCTTCCATCTCAGTCAAAGCCTTCTAAATAGGGGAGATACTGTGATTGGGCTAGATAATCTCAATGATTATTATGATGTTTTTCTGAAAGAAGACCGTTTAACTCAGTTAAAAAATAAATCGAATTTTAGTTTCCATAAATTAGATTTAGCAGATCGTCAAGGAATAGCCCAGCTATTTGACCAGCAAAAATTCGATGTCGTAGTCAATCTCGCAGCTCAAGCTGGTGTCCGTTATTCTTTGCAAAATCCCCATGCTTATGTAGATAGTAACTTGGTAGGCTTTGTCAATATTTTAGAAGGATGTCGTCACTCACAAGTGAAACACCTGGTATTTGGTTCTTCAAGTTCAGTCTATGGGGCTAACACCAAAATTCCTTTTTCTGTAGGCGATAATGTAGACCATCCAGTTAGTTTGTATGCTGCCAGCAAGAAAGCCAATGAGTTAATGGCTCACACCTATAGCCATTTGTATGGTCTACCTACAACCGGACTGCGTTTTTTTACTGTCTATGGTTCTTGGGGTCGTCCAGATATGGCATACTTTAAATTCACTAAGGCAATTTTGGCTGGCCAACCCATAGATGTATATAATTACGGTAAAATGCAGAGGGATTTTACCTATATTGATGATATTGTAGAAGGCATCATCCGTGTCATAGACAAGCTTCCCCAAGCCAATGAATCCGATTCAACTAGTACCAAAGCTCCTTACAAAATTTATAACATCGGTAATAATCAGCCTGTGGAATTAATGCATTTTATCCAAGTGCTGGAGGATTGTTTAGGGATCAAGGCAGAAAAAAATTTACTCCCAATGCAACCAGGTGATGTGCCCATGACTTATGCCGATGTTGATGATTTGGTTAAAAACGTTGGCTTTCGACCCAGTACCTCCATTGAGGTAGGTCTGGAAAAATTTATTGCTTGGTATACCTCTTATTATAAAACTTAGTTCCACATTTCAATTGGGTCTGTTCACAAAAAGGCAGGGGAGCAGAGAGCAGGGTGAGCAGGGACAAATTCCGTTTTATCCCTGCTTCTTTTGGTCACATAAACTGGAAAAAGATTATGCATAGCACAACCAAAGCACGTTAGGCTATTTTTGAATACTGAAACCCATGAACAGTAAACTTACTATTTATTACTTATTACAATTGCAAAATATTTATTATCTTTACGAATAATTTACATGTTTTGTGTATTTATCCTATGATTTGATGATTCAATGTTAATTAAATATACGTACTAATCATCAACATATATTGCATGTCATATGTT
>NZ_FYBH01000239.1 GCF_900185595.1 Calothrix rhizosoleniae SC01 | reverse complement strand
CTTACATGGTTAATTTGTAGTTAATCAATTTATTACTTAACGTACAGCAGACTTGTGTTTTTTCCCGGATGAGTTATTCATACTTCTGAGCCCAGTCCAACCAATAATAGTATAACCAACAGATAATAATAAACTGCTCAAACCAGTTCTTAATCCGGATTTCCAAGCTTCCTGTCTAGCACGCTGTTCTAATTTCTCTTTGTTACTACGAATTTTGTTTAATTCTTGATTAGCACTTTTTTGAGCAGCCGCGAGAGGATTAGTTTGTTCGTTAATCAGTGTTTCCAGTTGTTGAGGATTTGCTTTCGCTTTTTTGAGTACTTCCTTTACTGCTGCAGGAATTTTCGGGCTATCAAGTGCTTGCTTATATTTTGTCTCATCTTTGATTATTTCTGCTAATTGATTTTTGGTTCTGGTTCGTAGTTGTTGTATTTGGGCTTTACCTTGTTCGCTATTTAACTGAGCTTGTGCTTTAGATAATTGATTTTTTAGTTGATTCTCTGCTTTTTCAGCATCCTGACTAATTTTTTCTACCCTTTGATTGCTGATTTGGCGTACATTGTTGAGATGTAAGGGGAAAAACACCAAGAAAATTAATCCCAAAATGCTAGCAAAAATTAAAGATGGAAATCTCAAATCGAATATTGGTTTGCGAGTTGACGACTCAGGGTTTGTACTATCGCTATCCTTATTGTCTATACTGCCAATCCAATAGCCAGTGAACAGCATACCCAAACCCACCATGGGTACAATTCCTCTGTCAACTAATGCTGTGACTAAAGCAATTTGCCATCTACCATCAGTAGGTTGAAAAGGAAATATGAGGATAAAAACATCGAGTAAGAAAGATAGCATTAATACTATGCCTCCTACTGTGAGAGTTCGGGCAGCATTCACTGCATTAAAACGATTAATCATAAGCTTTTTGATTTCCAATTGGAGTTATTGATTCTTCAAGTTACACAAATTCCCTCAAGATTAACATTTGCTCTCAACAGGTAGAGGATTCTCCTCCATCTTGAGATAAATTCGTCATGGTGATAGTTGACACAGTATAAACTCGAGATTGGCACAACAACAAGTATTAGATGAGTTATCTTCAGATGAGGGAGTAAAGGACACACAGAAGTAAGGATATTAATTTTTACTAGCGAGATTCCCAAATTAGTAGATCTTCTGGTCTATCGACATCAGCTAAAGGTAACAACTGCACTTGAGATAAACTAAGCTGTTGGGCAATATTGATAGTCCGTTGTAATACAGTGTCAGTTCCCCAATTGATGTTAGCAAATAATTCTGGTATATATCGTTTTAAACCGATTAAGTAATAGCCACCATCAACCGCCGGACCAATTACGAGATCGTGGGTATCTAGATTTTGAAAGGCTGTGGTGAGAATCTCACTATTTACCCCCGGACAGTCAATCCCAATAAAAATAACCTTTTGAGCACCATTTTGTAATGCATTTAATAGAGATTGCTCCATACGTTGTCCTAAATCACCTGCTCCTTGGGGTTGGTAGATAAAAGCCTTCCCTAACCAAGCTTGCATCAGTTGCAAATCACCACCAGCAAATCTAATTTCCACTAATGTAGAACTTATGGCTGGCAATTTTTGCACTTGTGATAAGGTATGTTCTGTCATCTGACGTTGCAAATTAGCAGCACCTTCCGCACCTAAAGCAGGTATCAATCTAGTTTTTGTCTTTCCTGGCTCTGGATAACGAGTGAAAACTATTAAATGCTGTTTGTTGCTTATTTCTGAATTATTCAGCAAATCAGACCCAATTGAAATTAACAAATAATATTTTAATAGCAATACTTACCACTTTTAGCTGTTTCCTGTTCCTGAGCAATTCTCAGAGTTCCTAAAATTGTGGAAACAAAAACACAACGTTTAGCTCTACCACCATTTTTACTAGAAATAGTCAACCGTCCTAAAGGTGGCTGACTGACATTACCTAGATGATTAAATTTAATTCTTCGCACACTACCAGACTGCTGTAAAGTTGTTTCAGCATCTATACGCACACTTCCATCCAGGTTATTCCAATTAGCATTATTAGGGCTAACAGTAGTATTATGAACTGCCCATTGAACAATTCCATTTTGTTCGCGGAAACTAACTTGCAAATTTAATTTTTGTAACTTTGCTTGGCTTTGAGCCTGACGCATGGCGAGATAAATTTCACTTTGAGCTGTTTTAAGTTGTATATTATTCATCAGAGCTAACCAACTTGGTGCAGCGATCGCACTTAATATTCCCAATACAGCAGTGACTACTAATATCTCTAAGAAAGTGAAACCATTAGTAGATGATTTATCCTTATGCTGGAAATTATTTAATTTAGTGGACATGGTAGATGTAATAATTCAGGTATTGATGCGTGGTATAGCGCTATGCGTAAGGAATAAATGAGCCATTGCGGCTTTTAGGATATTTTATCCTTTAACTTGTGTGAAAAATATCCATTAAACCAAAGATAAAACGGACTAATCAAACTACTTATAAATAATTGCATTTCGCAATCACTAACTAAATTGGTTTTAGCCCTTAAGTGATACTTCAAGAAATGAAAAATAATTTTACGGATATCGTTAACTATATATCCAATAGAAAATATTGGTCGTAACCGTGGGTGAATATTTACCATACGAGTCACATAACGGCTTAAACCAATACCTTCAAAAAACGGAATTAAATATTCCCTAGTTAAGCGCCATGCAGGAATTTGGTGATAAATTTCCATTTCTGGATTATACCAAATTTCCCAACCCCCTCTTTGAATGTAAGAGAGCATTTCTATATCTTCACCTGCTAGCATATTACCTGATATTCTGCCTGCTAAAATCATTTGATTGGGCACGCATTCAAGCCATGCTTGCTTATTAATAACTAATCCAGCTCCTGGGGGTAATAATTTTTGATCAGCTTCATATAATAGAGGTATATTACCCCGTTCTGTAATAGCTAAAAATGGAGTAATTCGAGCAAATTCTTCGGGAGGCTTTGTTTCCCACTGAGGATGAATTTGACTGCCATAAGCACCAACATGAGGATGATTTCGAGCAAATTTATAAGCAGCTAGCACCCACATATTATTGGGGTAATTATCATCATCGAGAAAAGCAATTAATTTTCCTTGAGACTCCATAATTGCTCTTTCTCGAGCATATGCGAGTCCTTGCTTTGGTTCAAAAACATACTTTAATTTATAATGACATTGCCAAGTAGATTGATATTTTTTAATAATAGAGGCAGTCGCATCATGACTATTGTTATCTACAACTATAATTTCCCAATTAAAAGATTCTGTACCTTGTTGATTCTGTAGCTTTTCTAATAGCTGAGGTAGACGTTTTGCACCATTATAAGTAGGGATGGCGACAGTTAAATCAATATTGTTTTTCATTAGCTATTTCTTATATATATAGATTCATACCTACAATTAATTACAGTATGAAATAGGCACTAATTGTCTTAGTGCTAATTTTGTGATTGTTATAAAGAATTAATTAATTTAGATCCCTGGCTTAATGTACTTTTAGCCAAAAGAAATGATGAAGCACTTAATGCTTTAATTTTGCTTATTAGGTGCTAGTTTAGCTTCGGTATTTCTATCGATTTCTGATAAATTTATTGCAGCGATTATATTTGATTGGTGAAAATTGATGTGTTCAGGTCAACTACTTTTTTAACTAACTTCCCTACATGCTCCATATAAATCCTTCCATCCCTCTCTCTCTTTAACCACCGTCTCCAAATATTCCTTCCATACCACTGAATCTTGCACAGGATCTTTAATTACCGCACCCACCAATCCAGAAGCGACATCCCCCGCACTTAAAATACCATCCCCAAAATGTGCCGCCAGTGCCATACCACTATTAACTACAGAGATAGCCTCTGCTGTACTCAAAGTCCCACTGGGAGATTTAATCTTAGTTTTACCATCTTCTGTCACACCGCTACGCAATTCTCGGAATACAGTCACAATGCGCCGCACTTCTTCTAATGCTGGGGGTTCGGCGGGTAATTCTAATGCCCTTCCCAAACTTTCTACCCGGCGCTGTACGATTTCTATTTCTTTTTCTATGGTTTTGGGTAGGGGCAAAACTACTGTATTAAAGCGGCGTTTGAGGGCACTGGAAAGGTCATTTACCCCCTTATCCCGGTCATTAGCCGTAGCAATTACACTAAACCCTTTATTTGCTTGTACCTGGGAATTTAATTCTGGCACAGGTAGAGTTTTTTCGGAGAGGATAGTAATTAATGTATCTTGCACATCTGCGGGAATCCTGGTTAATTCTTCCACCCTGGCAATCTTGCCATCTTCCATTGCTCGCATTAAAGGGCTGGGAACCAATGCATCCATAGAGGGCCCATCAGCCAATAATCTGGCATAATTCCAACCATAACGAATTGCTTCCTCACTAGTGCCCGCAGTACCTTGGATTAATAGCTTAGAGTCACCTGAAATTGCAGCTGATAAATGTTCGGAAACCCAAGATTTTGCCGTTCCCGGTACGCCAATTAACAACAATGCTCGATCTGTAGTTAAGGTAGCTACGGCAATTTCTATGATGCGTCTGTCTCCGATATATTTGGGAGATACTTCAAAGCCATTGTCTAATTTGCCACCTAATAAATAAGTGGTTACCGCCCAGGGCGATAATTGCCAATTAGGGGGACGATGGCGATTATCAATTTTTGATAATTCCTCTAATTCTTCGGAAAAATGGTGTTCTGCATGTTCCCTTAATAGTGTTTTGCTATTGTTTGGGGAGTTATTATTCTTTTTTCTGGATGTTCTGGTCTTAGTATTTTTATTTACTTCTGTCATCCTGACCTCTGCTATTATATCCTTGATTTAATCTTGCAGTGCTTGTATCATTTCCCAGCGAAATTGCAGCCTAGCTAAAAACCGATTCATTGTCTCTTGCCAATTTCTAGGGAATACAGTTGATAGGGTAGTATTTGCTTGATGTGCTAAGGACGGTTCCATATACAGGGCAAAGTGTTGTATCTGCTCTTGCAATTGCCAATCATGTTGCCAATTATGCTCTTGGAAATTTTCCTGTATTTTTGATAACACTAAATTACTAATTTCTGCATCCCAATAGTGGTGACTGTGATTTAATAAGCGCCAGACAGGATGCTGGGAATTAAAAGCCTGTTTTTCGGACTCTGCAAATAATTCTAGGATAAATTCATTAAGCCTATTGTGGGGGAAAACACTTAACAATTGTGTGATGATTTGTTCTCGATACTGGAAATGTTCGTAGTAAATACTACTGCATACTGGTAACAAAACTTGTGCCCAAGCAACATCCTGATGGTTGATAGTAGCCTTTACCCAACCCTCAATTAATAATTTATTCCACTCACTAGCCTCAACTGCTAATAAAAGTTCTGCTGGTGATTTTTGCCAATGCTGATTCCATATACTGGGGGGAACACAAGCCAACATTTGCAGAAGTAAACTACCCTTTTCCCCGAAACTGGAACTATATTGAGACTGGTCGATACCGTCACGGATTATATCCTGGCTACAATCTGTGGGTAAGGTGATTTCTATGGTACCTGCCTGGAGTTGAATTAGTGGTAGGACTCGTTGAATCATTCTTTGGCATAATTGGGATGCTGATAATCTAGCCAGTAATTTAGCTGCTGTGTCTCTAACTACCTTGCGCCTATGAGCTAAAGCAGAGTTCAAAAATGGCTCATCTTCCAAACTTAAGCCTGTTTCCAGGGCTTGCAAACAAGCTACATTCTCATCCACACTGTTTACCTGCCAAGTTGCTTCTAATCGTTTCCTCCCTGCTGCGGGATCTTGTTGTCGCAGTTTTGTGAGTGCTAATTTTTTCCCATCACAACTACCATTTTCCCAAACTAAATCAGTATTTTCACTGGTGGCATAATTCCATTCTGGGTTTTGTGCTGCCAGCCATAACCCCCTTTTACCTAACACAGGCAAGATGGCTGACTGTAGGTAATTTTTTCGTTTTCCTAATGCTAATAATTCTGGTAAACACTGGGGGGAAACTCGTTTACCAACTGTAGCTGCTACAGTTAACCATTCTGGCAACACCTGATTGTGTTCTCCATTTAGCATCATACTTAGATGTTGTACTGCCAAGGAGTTGCAACAGGGCAAGTCTTCGAGGCTACAAGGTTCTATTGAGGATAAGGTTTTAGCTGTAGATAATTTACCAGCTTTTTGATAAAGTGCGATCGCCCCAGCCGCAGCGAGTAAACTACCTTCACAATCTTGGCTATCTAGGCGATTTATGACTTTACCTAGAGGGCTATCTGGTGCAGATATTGTCACTGTTTGTCGTTCCGTACCGACTAAAGCTGCTGATACCAAGTTTTGCCATAAATCCATAATTGCCAATTTCCCCATCCTTTAAAAATGGAGGAAAGTATTTTCTGCCAATATACTTAAGGGTAAAAAGTACTCTCCATTCCATTCCCCAAATAAATCTATAGAATGTCCACCACTGATTGCCAAGAGTTGCCATCCTTGAACAAAATTAGGCATCAATATTAACTGATGATTGGCTGCATCTCGAATCAGCCATTGATCTTGCTGCTGAAAAGGTATAACTCCATTGATTGATGCTGGAAATTGATCTAACCAAGGGTGACAAGATAAGGCTTGGGCATACACAGACATCATTTCTTTAATCCCACTATAACCCGGTATTTCTTGTATTAATCTTGGTATGCCATGACGATTTTTGACAATTGCTCGTAAAGGATAAGCACTATCAAAAAATACTAGCTCTGCTTCTATACAGCTACCTGGAACTAAACTAACATCTAAGGATTGCTTACCATAGGCAAAATTGAGGATTAAGGCAGCTTTTCTTGTTGCTGTTCCCCACAGCCAAATCCGTTGGGTTTTGAGGGCATCTTGTTCTTCTATCCGTTGACCTAATATTAACCATTTATCCTCTAATCCTGACTTGGTTAATAACTCTTCCTGATTTTGCGTCCAACCAATTTGGCTGCGAATATCTGCTTGCAAAGGAGTAGGTAACTTTTCCAAGCGTTTAAACCCTTCTAGTAATAGATAAATCCTTCCTAGACGACTCAATAATCTTTCTTCCCATGCCGTTCCAGTGTGAGGAATGCTACCCATTTCCTTAATCAATCTGGCAACACCCCCTGCTTGGGCATCTACTAATCGGGCTGCGGCTGTATCCCAAAAGCTATAGGATTGTGCTTGCGATGCAGCTAAACCTTGACGTAATAAATCCCGTAGCCACAACTCTAAATCCTCCATTCCGGTTTTAACTTTGTTGTAGCGTTGTTCAGCACGTTTGACTTTGGCTTGGGGATCTACTGTTTTTTTGCTAGCAGCTGTTTGTTTTTGAGTTTGTTTTTGCTGGCGAGTATCCAGCCATTGCTTCACCCAGTCAGGAGGAGTACTGTTGTGGAAATCATCTTTAGTATTGGCAAACATTAAAAATAATCCCAGTGCATGTTTACAAGGAAACTTACGACTGGGACAAGAACATTTAAAAGCTGGTTCTGCAATATCGATTTGGGTACGATAGGGATTTTTCCCACTACCTTGGAATTCTCCCCAAATAGCTTGCTCGTTGTAATGCAACGATAACCATTTGTGGCGTACAGCTAAAGATTTACCATTTTTTGCCGAACTAGCATCTGGTGCTAGAGATAAAATTTGCTCCTGAGTCCAAATTGTAGACATGGGTGGCATCTCCACCAACTACTGTTTTTTATGTTTACTTTGATACTTTTTTAACAGACATTCTTCCATAATATCAACCATGAGTTAACCAACCATATTTTTGCTATCACTCAATTCCCTTGATTCATAATCACGGCAACCTTCACAAGGCCCATAAGGATTGATTGCACAACGTATATGGGCAGAACGAGCATTATATTGGCAACTGATGTCACCAATGAGAAAACCCACTCCTTCGAGATAGTAGCGATCACTTTCGCTGGGCAACATATTATACCTTTCTTGGACGGATGGAAAGGTCATACTTAATCGCCTCAAGCGGGATCTCGCTCTCACATGGACTTTACGGATTACCCATAAAGATAATACGGGCGGAAACAAACCAACGGCAATCACTAAAAGTGTTTTCCACACCTTGATACATTACCTCTTTAATTATGTGCTTATCTTTATCTGGGATATCTCTGTTCCAGAAAGGGAAGAGGAAAATACCCAGGGAACTTACTACTGGTAAATAGTTAAGTAATTAACTAGAATCTTTGTTCTACATTAACGTACTTGCTACTACTCTCATCAGCATAGCTCCCAGAAAACCTAGAGGTAATCACCCACCGAATATTTATAATGTTTTTTTGCAAATAACAGCAATAATTCAGGAATCCAGAGATTAGATAAGTAAATATTATTTATTTTTTTTGATTTTTGCAATTAATAGTGATTACTAAAACATCTTAAAAAAGATAGCACAGGCGATATAATACAGAAAACTGAAACTAAAAAAAGTTCCAATAATTATTCAAAATCCTGTGCACATTGATGAAGAAAGAAAGTAACTAATAATAAAATAAAACACAGTAACCAACTAATTAATTAAATTGACGATACATTCTACGCCAATTTTCCAAGTCTTCAATAGATATACATTTAGTTAACACATTCATTCCATTCCCACGCCAAGAAACTTCAGGATCTGTAGTAAATACAGCAGTTTCTAGCTCATCAGCATCAATATTCCAATATTCACTAAACCGACTTTTCAAAGTGATTACTTGGTCAAAAACTTTATTCCTATGCTTATTGCGTCTTTTCCTTTCAGTCGCTCCTGTGGCATTTGTATCAATAAATTTAGTCTCAATTAAAAATAATTTATAGTGAGGAGTAAGATAAACAAAATCACATTTACCTAAGTCTGTATAGTCAGATATTGGTGACTTTTCAAATAGCAATAGTTCTGAGCACAAAGGAAATAAATGTTTGATATTCAAAAAGAGATACGCCTGTAATAGCAGCTCTTTGTCATAAGGAAAACTTACCACTCCCTCAAAAAATCTGGTGATCTCTTCATGGGTTTGGGGCTGCATTCTTTTGCAATATGTAAAAAAATTACTAATTGCATATGATGCTGTATACATTTGATGTGCAGTCATGGGTATGCTCTCCAGCCTCCTCCACATAGAATTGTTATGGGATTCAAAAGTATCATCTATTTTCAGTAATCATCATCCGCATAAGTAACTAAAAAAACATATTTTTGTACTACACATACGTCTATGCACTTAAGATAAATGACCGCGACGTTCTAGGAATAGACGAATATCGCGGTCATCATATTAGAAATTTTTCAGTAGAATAAACTGTATTGATTATGACCAAATAATAATGGTAAGGGGAATTTATTTTTGAATTTTGGGTTACGTTTGATGCAACTGTTGTATGTGGGCTGTAAAACTAGCATTTTTCAAAGCTTGAATGGTACTCATGGAATCCTGTACCCAAAATTGCCGACCAAAACGGATTAATTGTCGGGAAGTTCCAGCTTGGACAATCCCAATAACTGGTACTTTGGCTTTTTCCTTTTCCCCTGAATGTTCTTTGAGAATTGTTCTTAAACGGTCTTGCTCCTCAATGGTAGTTGCTTGGTGGGGAGTTAGTTCAACCATTACCATCTGGATATTTTCCACTATTTCTGTATTTTCAACAATTAACTGAGTTTGCTCATCGCGGCGATCTATTTTACCCCACAAAATTAACCTCGCATCAACTTCTAGTAAAGGATGAATTCGTTCATAAGTGCGAGGAAAAACCACGGCTTCTGATTGGGCAGTCAAATCTTCTATCTGTAAAATTGCCATAGGGTCACCTTTTTTGGTAATCACCTTTTTGACTCCATTGAGCATGACAACAGCACAGATAAGGGATCCTTCTTGGCGATCGCCTATTTGATTGAGATTAATGGGAGTCAGAATCTTAGTGGATTGATTTAAAGATTTCAAAGGATGATCGGAAACATAAAAGCCAAGAATTTCCTTTTCTAGGCGTAGTTTTTCCTGGGGGGGAAAATCAGCTATTGGTTTAGCTTTGGGAGCCATCTCAAAAGCATTTTTAATGGGGCTAGCAGTGCTTGTAGAAGAGAATCCCCCTCCGAATAAATCAAACAGATTTCCCTGTCCACTAGCTCTATCCTTGGCACGGGATTGTCCCCAATCGTAGACCAATTCTAAATCATGAATTAATTGGTTGCGGTTAGGGTTGATTTGATCAAAAGCTCCACAGTGGATCAAAGATTGTACAGTCCTACGATTAACAGTACCTAAATCCACGCGATCGCAAAAATCTCCCAGGGCTTGAAATTCTCCCCCTTCATCCCTAGCTGCTAAAATTGCGGCGATCGCATTTTGTCCTACATTCCGTACCGCCGACAATCCAAACAAAATCTTCTTGTCCAAGGGAGTAAAATCAACTCCAGAACGATTGATATCTGGCGGCTCAATGGTGATTTTCATACTCAAACAGGTGGAAATATATTTCTGCACCTTATCTGTGTCACCACTGTTAGCGGTTAACAGTGCCGCCATATACTCCAATGGGTAGTTAGCTTTTAGGTATGCTGTTTGATAGGTAACGTATCCATAAGCAGTAGAGTGAGATTTGTTAAAACAATTGGCAGCAATTAAACCATTTTTGATGGCAAAATTGTGGTCATTTTTCACGCCAATGTCATATACTTGCTGCGTACCTAAAGATTTACGAGTTAAAATTTTAACCATTATTTACTATACCCAGAAGGTGTTGAAGGAGTCAGGAGGCAGGAGGGAGTAGGGAGCAGGGAGCAGGGGAGCAGGGGAGCAGGGGAAAAAACGGCACTGCCTCCTAGCTAGAAAATGGGGAGTGAAGGAGTGAAGGAGTGAAGGAGTGAAGGAAGTGTTTTCATCCTTGATTTTCCCTAGTCCGCGCAGGCGGACTTAGTGCCTGTAGCCGCACCCTTCCAGGGTGTCGGCGAGTTTGAAAACAGTCCCTAGGGGTTGGGGGATAGGGAAGAGTTATTTTCATTCTTGATGGTGAATTTTTTTCATCGGGACTGCCTTGATGAATAATATTTTCTATCTGCACTCCTGAATACATAATAAATTAGTGCAAGCTTTGTTAATACCAATTTGAAAAATGATTGCGACAGATGGAAAGCAAGAAAAGCTTATACATTAACTCTTTCACAATCCCGGACAGTTGTTCATGGGGGAAACCCCCAAGACCACACTGTCCTCAAAATCTAAAATCTAAAATCTAAAATGGTATAACCTATTTGAAATTTTGGCATCGGTTCCTATCTGGTGGAGCAGATAACCATCAATCTGTATTAAAATCAAACACTTGAGTCATAACAAGGAAGCAATAGCAATCATGGCATCCATCCGCGAGTTGCACACACAGCTAACTAGCAAAGAACGTTCTGCTGTGGAAATTACCCAGGAAGCTTTAGACAAAATCCAATCCCTAGAGCCAAAAGTACATAGCTTTTTGTGCGTCACAGCAGAAAAGGCATTAGAACAGGCTCAGGCTGTGGATGCCAAAATCGCTGCTGGTGAAGAAATCGGTTTGTTGGCGGGGATTCCCATTGGTATCAAAGATAATATGTGTACTCAGGGAATCACAACTACCTGTGCCTCCCGTATTTTAGAAAATTTTGTACCTCCCTATGAGTCCACAGTCACCCAGAAATTATTCGATGCTGGGGCTGTAATGGTAGGAAAAGCCAATATGGATGAGTTTGCTATGGGTAGTTCCTGTGAAAGCTCTGCTTACCAATTAACCGCGAATCCTTGGGATATATCCAGGGTTCCTGGAGGCTCTTCTGGAGGTTCGGCGGCGGCTGTGGCGGCAGATGAATGTGTGGTATCTCTAGGTTCTGACACTGGTGGCTCTATTCGCCTTCCAGCATCCTTTTGTGGTGTGGTGGGGATGAAGCCAACCTATGGATTAGTTTCCCGTTATGGTTTAGTAGCATATGCTTCATCCTTAGATCAAATTGGACCATTTGGTCGTTCCGTAGAAGATGCAGCAATCTTGTTAAGTGCGATCGCAGGTCATGATCCTAAGGATTCTACTAGTCTGAATGTCCCTATTCCCGACTATGCTGCCAATTTAACACCAGACTTGAAATCTCCAGAAAAATTGAAAATTGGTGTGATAAAAGAGACTTTTGGGTCAGGTTTAGATTCTGTGGTAGAACAAGCCGTAAACAAAGCCATTGAGCAGTTAAAAAGCTTGGGTGCAGAAGTTCAGGTGATTTCCTGTCCCCGCTTTCGTTATGGTTTACCCAGTTACTATATTATTGCCCCCTCAGAAGCCTCAGCAAACCTGGCTCGCTACGATGGAGTAAAATACGGTTATCGCAGCCAAGATGCAGATAACCTCATGTCCATGTATACCAGTACCCGTGCCACAGGCTTTGGTTCAGAGGTCAAGCGCCGGATTATGATTGGTACCTATGCCCTATCCGCAGGTTATTATGATGCTTATTACCTGAAAGCTCAAAAAGTCAGAACTTTAATTAAGCAAGATTTTGAAAATGCTTTTGCCAAAGTTGATGTACTGCTATGCCCTACAGCTCCAGCAACGGCATTCAAAGCTGGAGAAAAAACAGCCGATCCCCTGAGTATGTATTTAACTGACTTGATGACAATTCCTGTTAATCTTGCTGGTTTACCTGGTTTAAGTGTGCCTTGTGGCTTTGATGATCAAGGTTTACCGATTGGTTTACAACTAATTAGTAATGTTCTCAGGGAAGATTTACTATTTCAGGTTGCCTATGCCTATGAACAATCTACAGATTGGCATCTACGTCAGCCAAATTTTGGAGGGAAAGAGTGAAGGAGCGCAGGAGTGCAGGAGTGAAGGAGTGAAGGAGTGAAAAAATCCCTGACCGAAAAAGAAAAGGATACAAGCCCCCAAATTTATTAGTGGAAAAATTAGAGATAATTGTGCCGCGATGTATAAGCACTCTTTCGCAATAATTTCTTATTTCAAGCCCTCCGCAGTCGCTCATGGGGGAGACCCCTTTTCTACGCGCTGCTCTCTACATTCATGTATGGGATTTATCCCCTGCTCCCTGCTCCCTGCTCCCCTGCCTCTGACTGACTCTTGCCTCTTGATGCATGGATAGGGAAACTGATAACTGATAACTGATAACTGATAACTGAAATGACAGTGCCCGTAGAATCTGTGACAATGCAGAATAAAAAGAAACCGTCTCTTGTGTTGACGCTTTCAGCTACTGGATTGTTGATTGGTGCTGGAGTGGCAACATATTTTTTTCTCACCCAGGGAAAGCCACTGGCGAGGGATTTGCTCACAGGTGCCCATCTGATTCCTAAAGATGCTCTGTTAGCAGTTTCTCTGACTACCGATCCTCGTCAGTGGAAGAAATTGCGGGAATTTGGCACTCAAGAAACTCAGGTAGAACTGGATAAAAATTTAGTCGCACTGGGCGATCGCTTTCTCACGAACCATGGTTATGATTTTCAAACAGACATTCAACCTTGGGTAGGCGATCGCATTACTTTTGCTATTCTTACTCCCAAACCTGATGTATCTTCTGGCAAATCAGTTGCAACCAATCGTAATAATAACAGCCAGCAACAACCTTTGGTGACGATACTGCCAATTAAAAATCTGGCAAAGGCTGAACAAATATGGACACAAAAGTTTAATCTTCCTAAGAATACATCGAGCAATGTAGCGGAAAATCCCATTCAGGAAATTAAGTCTAAATCGGGAACCAAGTTTTATACGGCAATTATAGAACGCCGATTTTTAGCGATCGCTGACAATTCCCAAGTCATTAGACAAACAATTAATGCTTATGCTGAAAGCACATCTTTAATTAAAAGTCAAGGATTTTCCAAGAATTTCTCAGAAATTGCTAACTCTCGACCCTTTGCCCAATTTTATGTCAATGTCCCTGCATCTGCTCAAATTGCAGCAGCAGCACCAAACCGTCGTTTACCAGCTCAAGTTTTAGCACAGTTACAGGATAATCAAGGTTTAGCTGGCACGGTTTCCTTGAAATCATCAGGCATCAGTTTACAAGGAATTTCCTGGTTAAATCCCAATAGTCAACGCCAGTTAGTAGTAGAAAATCAAGGGGGAAATATGGCAAAACTTTTGCCACCAGAAACCTTGATGATGCTATCTGGAAATAATTTACGTCGGCTATGGAAAGATTACGTTTCCACATCCAAAAATAATCCCATCTCCCCATTACCACCAGAACAGTTAAAGAAGAGCATTAAAAATTACACTAATTTGGATTTAGAGCGTGATTTACTGAGTTGGATGCAGGGAGAATTTTCCGTATCGGTGATTCCTAATTTACCGAAAGAAGGGAAACAGGAAGATTTTCGGGCAGCTTTATTATTCATGGTCAAAACAAGCGATCGTCAAAAAGCAGAAGCAGTTTTTACACAATTAGATGAGACCATGAAAAGCCAGTACCAGTTCCAAATTCAACCGGGGAATATAGGTAATCAACCTGTGGTTAACTGGATTGCACCTTTTGGAACTTTAACTGGTACCCACGGCTGGTTAGATAACAATATATCTTTTTTAGTGTTAGGTGCTCCGATTACTAACAGGATTATTCCTCAATCTCAGAATTCTTTAGCTAACAGTCAATCATTTCAAAATACTGTTCCTTCTCAACCTAATCCCAGCAATGCTCAATTATTTGTGGATGTTGAACGTGGGATGAAAAATTTCCCCCTACCCAATTTAATTCCCAATCAGAACATGATTTTAGGGGCTACACGTTCTATTGGGGTAAAATCTGCTATTAGTGATAGTCGTAGTCAGCGTTATGACATTTTTTTGGAGTTGAGAAAAGTTAAGGAATAACTTGTAATTCATAAATCTTCAGAAACAGATAGGATCATAAATATCTGAATCCATACATTTAAATAAAAATCTACAGGGGAGAGTAAATTTATGAATCTGGTTGTACTCCAGAATTATCTCGATAATGCTACCTTTGCCATCTTATTTTGCACCATGTTGATTTATTGGTGTGGGGCAGCTTTTCCCAAGCTAACTAGTTTACCAGCTGTAGGTACAGGTGGCATGGCGATCGCTAATCTTTCTATAGCGACTCTCCTAGGAGCCCGTTGGTTAGAAGCTGGTTATTTTCCCCTCAGCAATTTGTACGAATCCCTATTTTTCTTGACTTGGGGTATCACTACCATTCACCTAATTGCTGAAAATACCAGTGGTAGTCGTTTGGTAGGAGCTGCTACAGCTCCTGTCGCAATGGGAATTACAGCCTTTGCAGCCATAAGCTTACCTCCAGACATGCAAGTTGCAGAGCCCTTAGTACCCGCCTTAAAATCCAATTGGTTAATGATGCACGTTAGCGTCATGATGCTCAGTTATTCCGCTTTAATGGTAGGTTCTTTATTAGCGATCGCTTTTTTGGTAGTTACTCGCGGTCAAAATGTGCAATTAGTGGGTAGTTCTTTTGGTACTGCTGGTAGTTATCGTCAGAATGGCTATCATTTACAGAAAGCTAGTGAGTTGGTGGCGAATAAGGAAACAATACCTGTAGAAAAGAATGATTTTACTCCAGAAACATTTAGCAATGGTAAAACTGCTGTTTTGGATGTAGTTACTACCACATCCGCCCAAGCAGGAGTATTCACAGAATTGCTCTCCCCCCAACGCCTAAATCTTGCTGAAAACCTAGATAATATTAGCTATCGCATCATTGGATTGGGGTTTCCTCTACTCACCATTGGCATTATTTCCGGTGGTGTATGGGCAAATGAAGCCTGGGGTTCTTATTGGAGTTGGGATCCCAAGGAAACTTGGGCATTAATTACCTGGTTAGTATTTGCAGCTTATCTCCATGCTCGTATTACCCGTGGTTGGCAAGGTCGTCGTCCTGCAATTTTAGCAGCTAGTGGCTTTGTTGTGGTTTGGGTATGTTACTTGGGGGTTAATTTACTCGGTAAGGGTTTACATTCCTACGGCTGGTTCTTTTAATTCCTTAATCATGCTGGTTGTAGTTCTTGAGATTGTGTTAATCAGTTCTTCAGCCAGCTATCTACATATAGTGCTACGCGCAAGTAATAAGTAAGAAGTAATACCAATTCACATAATGTTTGCGACAGATAAATTATTTGTAGTATGGGTTTAGCAATGCTAAACCCATACCCATGTGTCGCATTCTTTTTCAAATTGGTATAACTTGATGGTGAAAAATGTTTCCATCGGGACTGACTTCTTCTAATATTTTTATATTTGAGTAACTTCACTGAGATTGTTTCAAGTATAAATTGTTAGATTTTGAATAGCAGTCTAAGTTAAATACAACTTATGGCTCGTAAAGTAGTTTTAAGTTGGCAAAATGGGTAATGATTATTCATTTAACTGTTTCTATACCCACTTATAATGGGGAAAATCGTTTACCTCAAGTACTAGAAAGAATCCAAAAGCAAACAGGTATAGAAAACATCAACTGGGAAATTTTAGTAGTTGATAATAATAGTCAAGATAATACTGCTAAACTCATCCAGGAATATCAAACAAATTGGCAACATTCTTATCCTTTAAGATATGTATTTGAGCCAGAACAAGGGTTAGCATTTGCTCGACAACGCGCTATAGAAGAAGCAAAAGGTGAATTAGTAGCTTTTTTGGATGATGATAATATACCTGCATTCAATTGGATAAGTGAAGTATATAAATTTGGGCAAAAATATCCTCAAGCTGGTGCATATGCTAGTCAAATTCATGGTGCATTTGAGGTAGAACCACCTGAGCATATTAAACCTATAATTTTTTATCTAGCTATTAATGAAAGAGGTAACCAACCTCTACTATATGAACCAAGAAAAAAAGGTTTTCCTCCAGGAGGAGGTTTAGTAGTACGTCGAAATGTATGGAAAAAATATGTTCCTACCCGTCTTCTTTTCTCTGGTAGAAAAGGAAAATCTTTGGTCTCTTCAGAAGATATAGAAGCTCTTTTACATATTTATAATGCAGGTTGGGACATATGGTATAACCCAGATATGGAAATAGAACATAAAATTCCATCGTCACGGTTAGAAAAAAACTATATGATGGGCTTAATGCGGAGTATTGGTTTGCCTCATTATTATTTACGTATGGCATTAATTAAGCCTTGGCAAAGACCTTTTCTATTTTTAATATATGTACTTAATGATGTCAGAAAGTTAGTTACACATTTAATCACTTATCGAAAAGTATTAAATGATGATGTAACTGCTTCATATGAGAAGGAACGGTTAATTGGGATATTACAAAGTCCTTTTTATTTAGCACATATCAAATTTCTCAACGTATTTAATTAATTTACATAAATTTGAACAAAAAAATATCTAATATATATGCCTATCATATCAGTTATTATTCCTGCATATAATGCGGAAAAAACTATTAAAAAAACTATAGAATCAGTACTCAATCAGACTCTATCTGATTTTGAATTAATAGTTATCAACTCTAATTCATCAGATTCTACATCAGAGATTATTTCTCAAATACAAGACCCTCGTCTGCAATTATTCAACTATTCTCAAGGGAATGCAGCTATTAATCGCAACCGAGGTTTTAACCATGCAGTTGGAGACTTTATCACTTTTTTAGATGCAGATGACCTGTGGACACCAGATAAATTAGAGTTGCAGTACACAACACTAGTAAACAACCCTGAAGCTGCGGTGGTTTATAGCTGGACTGATTGTGTGGATGAATCTGGTAATTTTTTACGTAAGTGTTCTTATGTTAATTGGAGTGGAGATATTTATCCTCATCTCTTGTTAGATGACTTTATTGGTAATGGTTCCAATGTCATGATTCGTAGGGATGCATTTCAAGCAACTGGTGGCTTTAATGAATCACTAACGAATGCAGAGGATACAGAAATGTGGTTAAGGTTAGCTGCAAAATATGAATTTGTCAATGTTAGTAAAGTACAAGTTTTATATCGAGTATCTCTCTATTCTAAGTCTTCTAATATTTTACCTTTAGAAAAATCGAATTTAGCTGTCATTAATATAGCTTATGCTGACAAAAAAGCTGCTAATTATCAACATTTGAAAAAATATAGCCTTGGTAATCTTTACAAATATTTAAGTTATAAATCTCTGGATACATTACCTGGACAGCAGAAGACTTTACATGTAGCAAGGTTTCTGGTTACTGCTATATATACAGATATATCTATTCTCATTAAACCTGTTATCTGGAAAGCTTGGTTGAAACTTTTGGTGATGAGCTTTTTCCCTTATAAGCTAGCGAAAGAGATATTAAGTAAATTTCCTGTTTTATCTAATGTGAGTACATTTTTGGGGTATGAAAAAACATATAAATCTTTATTTGAATCATGAATTGCAGACCCGATATTTCTGTAGTAATCCCTGTATATAATGGGGAAAAAACAATTAAACAAACAATTCAATCAGTTTTACAGCAAAGTTTTTCTAATATAGAAATAATCATCATTAATGATGGCTCAACTGATTCTACTCTAGAAATTGTCAATAATATTGATGATATTCGTGTACAGATATTTTCTTATACCAATGCGGGCTTGGCAGCAAGTCGTAATCGAGGAATTGAAAAAGCACATGGGGATTTTATTTCTTTTCTTGATGCTGACGACTTATGGACAAATGATAAATTAGAAGCTCAATATAAAGCACTCAAAGAGAATCAGAATGCTTCTGTAGCTTACAGTTGGACAGATTATATTGATGAAACAGACAAGTTTGTCAAAGCCGGTAAACGGATTAATGCAACGGGAGATGTTTATAATCAACTTTTACAGCTTAATTTGTTAGAAAATGGCTCTAATCCTTTAATCGATAAAAAAGCTATAAATGAAATTGGTGGGTTTGATGAAACTCTTCCTGCTGTTGAAGATTGGGATATGTGGTTACGTCTATCTGCAAAATATGAATTTGTATGCGTTGAAAAACCGCAGATACTATATAGAATATCTAATCACTCAATGTCTAGTAATTTGAAGAGGCAAGAGTCAGCATTACTAACTGTAATTGAAAAAGCTTTTTCCCATGAAAAAGCAATGCATTTACGGCATTTTAAAAAAAATTCACTTGCTAATATCTATAAATATCTTACGTTTAAATCTATCGATATTAATACAGACAAATATATCAATTTTACAGCCGCTTATTTATTATTTAAATATATGATACACGAAGATTTTATCTTAAAGCAATCAAAAATTATTTTAATTGCTATTTTGAAAATTTTTCTTCCTTTTAAACAAATAAATATATCAGCGTTAAAAAAAAGAATAAAGCTAAAAATAGATCATATTCTTGATTTTATTTCAACTGAATATAATTTCCAATTCCATAGACGTAAAATTCAGGAAGAATTAAATCCAACCCGTAAAATTCCCAAAAATTTACATATAGAGGTAACAAATACTTGTAATGCTAAATGTGTCTTTTGCGCTTATCCCCAGATGGAAAGAGTAAAAGAAATAATGCCAATGGAAGAGTTTCAGCGCATCATCAATGAATATGTGGCAATGGGTGGAAAGTACGTTTCTCTTACACCAATAGTAGGCGAACCTTTAGTAGATCGCTATTTTTTTGATAGGTTAAATTACCTTGATAAAATACCTGAAATTAAAGGTTTTTACTTTTATACTAATGGTATTCTGATGAAGCCAAAAGTCAGCGAGAAATTGCTTGCTTATGGTGATAAATTGAGCATTTATGTTTCTTGGGGAGGATTTGATCGAGCAACTTACAAAGCAGCTATGGGTGTGGACTACTTTGAGCTTGTTCGTAAACATATTGAGGGATTTATTAATGCTAAACGTGAATCAGGTTCTGCTACTATTTTGACTATTGCTTTACGCTGCCCATTTAGTAATTGCAACGGAGAACTCTGGGAAAAGTTTCATCAGTGGAAACGAGAGAAATTAATCAATTGGTATTTTATTGATG
Source organism: Calothrix rhizosoleniae SC01 (assembly GCF_900185595.1). Classification (GTDB taxonomy): domain Bacteria; phylum Cyanobacteriota; class Cyanobacteriia; order Cyanobacteriales; family Nostocaceae; genus Calothrix_A; species Calothrix_A rhizosoleniae. Next base: position 8,269 of record NZ_FYBH01000239.1, on the reverse strand, counting down.
GTTATGACACCTGGGCTGGTAAAGTTAAAGCAGAAGACCTAAGGAAAGTTGGACTCGAACCCACACCTATGCCCCATAAGCGAGGTGCTTGTGAGCTACTGTATATGAAGCCCATCATTTTAGCAAATAGTAAAGTAAATGCCTGTGCTTGTCGTGATGTGGAAGTAGAATTGCTTATAGGTGATCTGAAAAAAGAAAAATTATCAGAGATTTGGGCTGGTAAAGAAATTGATAAAATTATTGAGCGTCACGAACAAGGTGACTTTCCTGATGTTTGCAAACGTTGCACTTGGTACACCAGTATTTATAATATTCGTAAACGCCATAGCCGTATAGATCAAGCTGCTTTACATTGGAGCGAAGATTAATTATCCAGCATAGCTAATGCTAATTCATATTAATGCATATTAATGGTGATTCCTAAAACATTACCAGTAGGGTAATCCGAATCATTCATTGACGGCTAACAATGCTTTTTTTTGCAGCGATCGCCCCCATTATACCTTTACAATCCTAGTTGGTATCATCTCCTCTTGCTTTCTCCGCGATTATCCTGGAAACTCTCAGCTAGAGGATTTTTTGTTACCTTTATTATTTAGACAGATGCCTTGAGGATTACCAACTATGCTAGAACAAGGAACCATCAGTATTCATACTGAAAATATTTTCCCGATTATTAAGAAGTCTCTATACTCAGATCACCAAATCTTCTTGCGGGAACTAGTATCTAACGCTGTGGATGCGATCCAGAAGCTAAATATGGTGTCCCGCGCTGGGGAATATTCCGGAGAGATGGGAGAGCCGGAAATTCAATTAGCTATAGATAAAGGTAAAAAAACCCTCTCCATTACAGATAATGGTATTGGTATGACAGCCGATGAGGTAAAAAAATATATTAACCAGGTTGCTTTCTCCAGTGCTGAAGAATTTATTCATAAGTATGAAGGAAAAGCAGATCAACCAATTATTGGTAACTTTGGTTTGGGTTTCTACTCCTCCTTTATGGTGGCGACAAAAGTAGAAATTGATACCCTATCTTATCAAGAGGAAGCCCAAGCCGTTCACTGGAGTTGTGATGGTTCTCCTGCTTTTACCTTGGAAGATTCTAGCCGCACTACTCGCGGTACAACTATTACTCTCTACCTCATGGAAGAAGAAGAAGAGTATTTAGAAAGCCCACGGGTGAAGAATCTAGTTAAAACTTACTGCGACTTTATGCCCGTACCCATTAAGATGGATGGGGAGCAGCTAAATCAACAAAAGGCTCCTTGGCGAGATAGTCCTAATAGTCTGAGTCAAGAAGATTATTTAGAGTTTTACCGCTATTTATATCCTTTCCAGGAAGAACCTTTACTATGGGTACATTTAAATACTGATTATCCTTTTATTATCAACGGTATCCTTTATTTCCCGAAACTTAGACCAGATGTAGATGTAACTAAGGGACAAATTAAGTTATTCTGCAATCAGGTTTTTGTTAGTGATAACTGCGAGGAAATTATTCCTCAATTTTTATTACCTATGCGGGGAGTTATTGATAGTACAGATATTCCCCTGAATGTATCCCGGAGTGCATTGCAAGGCGATCGCACCGTGAAAAGAATCGGTGACTACATTGCCAAAAAAGTAGGCGATCGCCTGAAGGAATTATATCGTAGCGATCGCCAGAAGTATATTACTGCATGGAAGGATTTAAGCACTTTTGTCAAGTTTGGGGTACTCAATGATGAGAAGTTTAAAAAGCAAGTACAAGATTTAGTTGTTTTTCGTAGCACTGCTAAACTAGAGGCGAAAACTGCTGAAACCCCCGAAGTTCAGGTACAATCTGATGAGGGAGATGCTTGGCAAGATGTGAGTGCATCCACTCAGGATAGTAATGGTGATGAATATACTACCCTCAAGGAATACCTGGAACGGAATAAGGAACGCCATGAGAACAAAGTATTCTACTGTACTGATGAAGCCTCACAAGCTACTTACGTAGAATTACATAAAAGTCAAGGATTAGAAGTCCTATTTATGGACTCCTTCATTGATACCCATTTTATTAACTTCCTAGAACAGGAATACAATGATGTCAAATTCACACGGGTAGATTCCGATTTGGATAATACCCTGTTGGATAAAGATACATCTGGGGAAATTGTTGACCCCAAAACTAACAAAACCCGCAGCGAAACTATTAAAGAACTGTTCGAGAAAGCCATCAACAAACCCAAGGTGAATATCCGCGCTGAAGCATTAAAAGCGGAAACTCAACAAGGAACCCCACCGGCTATGGTGTTGTTACCAGAAATTTTGCGTCGTCTGCGGGATATGAATGCTTTGATGCAGCAACAAGGAACAGAATTTCCCGAAGAACATATTTTGTTGGTGAATACTGCTCACCCTATGATTCAAAATTTAGCAGAAATCAGCCAAGGGGCAATTATTCAAGGAGATGGGGAATCACCAAGCAGTCAATTGGTGAATATGATTTGTCAACATGTTTATGATTTGGCTTTGATGTCTCAAAAAGGATTTGATGCGGAAGGGATGAAATCTTTTGTTGAGCGTTCTAATGATGTACTCACCAAGTTGACAGAGCAAGCAGCGAAGTAGAGGAATGAGGGAGTGATGGAGTGATGGAGTGAGATTTGATGGTTGATGGTTGGGAGTTAAGATTTTTTATCTTTCACTCCTTCCCTCTTTCCCTCTTTCCCTCTTCCCCATCTTCCCACACTCCCTGCACGACAATCTCGCAACCAAGTCTCAATAGCTTGTCCAATATATCCATTACTACTTTCTCTTGGTGGTGCTGACGTTTTTGGCGATTGAGAAGAACCTGTTTGGGAAAACATCATTACCTTACGCCAACCAGTTTTGGCTTTAGTCAATAATAGCCAATGAAATTCTTGAGAATCCAGTATTTTATTGGCTATATACCGGCGTTCCAAAGTTGTGAAAAACAGTTGTTCTACCCCTGGAGAGATTATTTGGTTAGATGACGATGTATAGCCACTAGGATTCAAAGGTAGGGGTGTAAATTCTGGTCTACCAGCCAAAATTACATAGCTAAAAATATCTGTTTTTCTGGCTAGGCGACGGGAGCGTTGACTAGCTCGATTTGCATAATTAGGTAAATCACGCAACAGCTTAGTAGCTAATATTTCTAGATTCTGCTGGGAACAGACTGATTTTTTAGGGGTATTTTGAGAAAAATTCAGTTTTTTTTGTCCTACTTTAGAAACAGAAGCAACGGATAAGGATAATGCATTGGGGGATAGGAGTAGCCAAAAAACACAAATTATTAACCATAATCTCTGATTTTGCTTAATTACTGAAAAATTCATGTCACAATTGCTAACTCCTCACATATTTTCTGCCAAGCTAGTTCTGGTACCTCAGCAGCAGTAATTGGTCGTCCAATGACAAGATAATCAGCACCAGCTTGGATTGCTTGTGCTGGGGTAAGCGATCGCTTTTGATCACCTTTTGCAGCCCAGGTAGGACGGACACCAGGACAAACCAGCAGAAAATCTTCTCCACAGGTATCCCGTAATTGTGCCACTTCCTGAGGAGAACATACAGCTCCATCCAATCCCGTTGACTGTGCCATTAATGCCATGTGTAGGGCATATTCTGGCAATTCTAGGGGAATTTTTAAATCAAATGCCAATTGACGGGAAGAAATGCTGGTTAGTAGGGTAATTGCAATCAGCTTTGGTGGTGTGACATTCGCTTTTGTGGCTCCTTCCTGAATCGCCTCTGTGGCAGCTTGGAGGGCATCTTTGCCAGCAGTGGAGTGAATCGTCAATAAATCCACTCCATAGCCAGCAGCAGCCCGACAAGCGCCGGCTACGGTGTTGGGTATGTCGTGAAACTTTAAATCGAGAAAAATTCTCTTGTTGTTAGACTTGAGAAAATCGAGAATTTTTGGTCCACAACTAGTAAACAGTTCTAAACCAACCTTCCAGAAAGTAACCGATGGTAGTCGATCCACAAGAGCGATCGCACTTTCTACATTTGGTACATCTAAAGGGACAATAATCTGTTTTTCTCTACTCATTTATGACGGTTGATAGTTGTTAGTTGATAGTTGTTAGTTGATAGTTGTTACTCCCGGTTCGCCCATTTGAAATCGAGTTAGGAAAAATGCAAAACGAAATAATCAAGGTTTTAGCGTTTGATTTAGATTGTGAGCCCAAGGGAGCATATTAATTTTGCCTCCAAATGCCACCAACAAAAAACCTGATTGATTCCAAATCTTTATTCTCACGTTATTTATCAATTTCTCTAACTTCAAAAAAAATGGGCAAACCGTGCGTCTTAACTAACAACTAACAACTAACAACTAATAACTCTTTTCACAACACAAATCGCACAAACTTATTTTTCCCTAGTTGTAAAACTCGCCCTTGTAATTCACTGGGTTGTTGAAAAGTAGTATCAATATCAGTAATGCGATCGCCATCTATTTTTATACCACCTTCCTTGATTTTCCGCTTACCTTCCCCACCACTTTTACACAAACCACTGAGATTGAGAAGTTGGAACAATTTGGTGGGAAATTCCACATTAGCTAGGGAAAATTCGGGTAAATCTCCCACTTCTCCCCCTGACTCTGCGGCTTTTTCTGCCTCATCGGCAGCTTGCTGACCGTGATATTGTTTGACAATCTCCCATGCTAATAACTTTTGGCGATCGCGAGGATTTTCTGGTAACTTATCTAAGGGTAAATCTGTTAGTAGCTCAAAATACTGTTCTAAAATATTATCCGGAGTACCCTGTAGCTTTTGGTACTTTTGTGATGGATGCTCGGATAAACCCACATAATTATTCAGGGACTTGGACATTTTTTGTACCCCATCAGTACCAATTAAAATTGGTAATAGAAGACCAAACTGGGGTTTTTTGCCAAAATAGCGCTGTAAATCTCGTCCTACAGCAATATTAAATTTCTGGTCAGTCCCTCCTAGTTCCACATCAGCATCTATAGCCACCGAGTCATAACCCTGCATCAACGGATAAAGGAACTCGTGAATAAAAATGGGATTTTCCTTTTGATAGCGTTCCGCAAAACCTTCCTTCGCCAACATCTGTCCCACAGTCATGGTAGAAAGTAATTGCAAAATTTTGCTTAAATCTAGCTGAGAAAGCCATTCTGAGTTGTAACGTACTTCTAATCTCCCAGGGGTGTCAAAATCCAATATTGGTCTTACCTGTTCCAGGTATGTTTGGGCATTTTGTTTCACTTGCTCTGGTGTTAATTGACGACGCACATCAGATTTTCCCGAAGGATCGCCAATTTGAGCAGTAAAATCACCAATAATTAGAACTGCTGTATGTCCGGCATCTTGAAACCCTCGCAATTTTCTGACTGGTATGCTATGACCAAGATGAATATCCGTACCTGTAGGGTCAATTCCCAATTTTATCCTTAAAGGGCGATCGCTCTTCCTCAGGATGTGTTCCAGATTATCAACTTTATTTTCAGGGTCACTTGGTTGTGGGAAAATTTCAACAGTACCACGGTGCAGCCAAGAAAAATTTTGCTCCATAATAAAATATTGATTATTAGCTATACTTTTGACAAAAAAAGTGGGATTAAATGTAATCACTGACAAATTGTCTGCATGTCCACCCGCCAAACTAATATAATTGCAAAAAATTAGCCAGCCAAGAAACTAGAATTATTATTTACAAGTGAGGAAGTGAGAGCATCGTGTCTTCTAGGACTTTTCCAAAAAAACAAGGTCAAACCCAAGCCTCATCAGGATTTGAATTTTTAAAAGGAGTTGGTCAAGTAGCTGGTGGGACTTTACTATCCATCACTATGCTAAGTAGTTCGATTGTAGCTGGGGGTTTAGTTGGGTTAGCTATTAGCTTCCGCAATTTGCCAGATGTGAGACAGTTACGCAACTACTTCCCCTCAGAAACATCATATATTTATGACATTAAGGGGCGACTTTTAGCTAGTCTCCACGGAGAAGCTAACCGGGAAGTTGTACCACTAAATCGAATTTCACCAGCACTAAAGCGAGCTGTGTTAGCTAGTGAAGATAGTGATTTCTATTATCATCATGGGATTAACCCTAAGGGTGTAGGACGGGCAGTTGTCACCAATTGGACATCTGGTGGTGTACGGGAAGGTGCTTCAACTGTAACGATGCAGTTGGTAAAGAACCTGTTTTTGTCCCATAAACGAGCCTTTACCAGGAAAATAGCCGAAGCAGTATTAGCAATTCGCTTGGAGCAAATTCTTGAGAAAAATGACATTTTGGAGATGTATCTCAACCAAGTGTATTGGGGTCATAATAATTATGGAGTCCAAACTGCTGCTAGGAGCTATTTCAATAAATCTGCTGAAAATTTAACCCTTGGTGAATCAGCCATGATGGCAGGTTTAATCCAAGCACCAGAACAATATAGTCCTTTCGTGAGTATGAAAAGGGCTAAACAAAAACAAAAAGAAGTACTGGGGCGGATGCGTCTCTTGAACTGGATTAGCCAACAAGAATATGAGCAAGCCCTAAAGGAAAAAATTAAACTAGGTAAAATCAAATCTTTCCAAGGTAGTGCCCTACCTTATATTACTAATGCTGTGTCATCGGAGTTGACTAAGAAATTTGGTCGTGATGCCCTGATTAAAGGCGGAATGCGAATACAAACAACCATTGATACCAAATTTCAACAAATGGCGGAAAAAACTGTTTCTCAGTGGCATTACCGGCTTCTAAGAAAAGGTTTATACAAAAATCAAATTGCTTTAGTGGCTGTAGATCCCCGTACTCATTTTGTCAAAGCCTTGGTAGGTGGGGTGAATTCTAAAACTAGTGAATTTAACCGAGCGACTCAAGCCTTAAGACAGCCAGGATCTTCTTTTAAGCCATTTGTTTATTACACTGCTTTTGCCACTGGGAAATATACACCAAAGACGAAAGTATACGATACTCCTGTGCGTTATCGTGATGGTAGTGGTTGGTACTATCCAAAAAACTACGATGGTAGTTTCGGGGGAGCTATGACTATCCGCACAGCTTTATCTTTGTCCCGTAATATTCCTGTAATTAAACTAGGTAAAGCGGTGGGAATGAACAAAGTTGTGGAAGTTTGCCGGACTTTGGGAATTATGAGTCCTATGCAACCTGTTACATCTTTACCTTTAGGAGCCATTGAAGTTACCCCCCTAGAAATGGCGGGAGCCTACGCTACCTTGGCTAATTATGGATGGCAATCTCCCACTACTATAATTGTGCGAGTGACTGATAGTAGTGGTAATGTAATTTTAGATAATAGTCCCAAACCCCAACTTGTACTTGACTCTTGGGCAGCAGCAGCAACAATAAATACCATGAGATCGGTAATTGATGGCGGTACTGGTAAAAATGCGGCTATAGGTCGTCCTGCAGCCGGAAAAACCGGAACGACTTCCTCTGAAAAAGATATTTGGTTTGTAGGGACAACACCGGAACTAACAACTGCTGTTTGGGTGGGTAGAGATGATAATAGAACTCTTTCTCGGGGTGCTACTGGTGGTGGTATGGTAGCACCGATTTGGCGTAGTTTTATGTTGCAAGCGCTCAAAGGAGTTCCTAAAACTAGTTTTAAGCCACCATCTAAATTCCGTCGTCCTAAACCCAAAGCCGAATAAGTTGTATAAGTTGTAAGTGACTTACTTTCTCACCGGACTATATGCAGGCAATGTGTAAAATTCAGTTTGAGGATGTCAAAATAGGCGGGAAAATCTATCGGTTCCTCAGAGCCGTTAAGGAATACGGATAAAATAAAGTACAAATCTGATTGTAAGTTAATAAATCCAACTTCCTAAGATTATTGACCTAATTCGGATTTCATCCGTTCTAGAGTTAGTTGCATTTGATCGAACATTTGCTGTGGAGTCACACCAAATTGATTGAGCTGAGTCTTTAATTGCTCTACAGTCATTTGTGCCATGAAGTCTTCGGAAAGCTCAAAGCGTTTCATAAAAATGCGATAGCGTTCCATCATAGCTTCCATTTTTTCAATGAACAGCTTTTTACCTTCGAGATCAAATTTGCCGTAGCTATTACCCAACTTCATCAGAGCTTGATAGTCCTCAAATAGCTGTTTTGCTTCTTGTTGAACTATATCAGAGTCAAAAAATCCCATTGTATTTGTACTAATTGCTGATTGTATTCAGTAACTTTCTCATTTATGCCTATAGTTTTATTCTAGTGTAGGGAACTAATCTAGAAAACTAGTTTCGTCAAGTGTACGGTTTTTAACCGAAATTTCAACACTTGACTGT
>NZ_FYBH01000131.1 GCF_900185595.1 Calothrix rhizosoleniae SC01 | reverse complement strand
TACTCTACCTTTATCTACATCAGATATTACAGCCTCGGTTTGATAAACAAACTCTGCATAAAAGCAGCGATTTCTCGGCAAAATCCTGACTTCTCGAATAGAATCAAACTTCAAATTTGACGGCATAGGTATGGTGAAAAAATCCAACTTAAACCATACCTTTATAGTTTTACCAAGAGGGATTCTAATTTGCCTATCTTCTATTAACCTTAACCCTTGCTTGGGATAGCTAACAATGTTTAAACCATTCTTTCTATACTTTGGTGGTCTAGGTCTTTCTAATAACTCACCACGTTTATACAAAGCATTAAGTTGTTTAAAACTAGCAAAGGATTCATATACAGAACGACATAACTGTTGCGCAGATTGAGAATAGAGGGTTTGGAAATGACGGTTTGATTTCATTTCCTTATCTAACTCAAATTTAGTGATGTAGCGTTTAGCTTTAAACCAAATTTGTCGTGCATAGTAGAGAGCGCAATTTGACAATTTATTAGATTGGGAACAAATAAATGATAAAATTGCTTTTAAATCTGGATTTGGGTGAATTAAAACTTGCTGACAACCGTACAAACAAATCACCTCCTGAATATTATTAATTATCCCATGTTCTGGGGACGGGTGAACGAAATTTTGGGCGTATTTCTAGCTAAGTATCCAAAAAAATCACTTCCTACACCTCCCACAGTCTCCACACTTTTTTGCGCTCACCCTGTAGGGACTGTGGGATAAATCCTACCGTATCGGGTTTCATCCCCTGTCTAAAGAACAAAATACGCAACTGTGTTGATCTTTTTCAGGGGCTTTCATCCTCTCGTTACACTTCTGGTAAAATGTGATTTTCGTAAGCAATATCAAGATTCCGCTGATTCAACACTTCCTCACGATGACCAAAAGTAATAATTTTCTGATTGAGAAGTAAGATGTCAGTGTAATTTTTGATACTTTCTCCTAAGTCATGACTTACTACCATGACAATTTTGCCTTGCTCTTGTAACTCATGAAAAATTTCAAAAATGATATTTTCCGTTTTCCGATCCACCCCTACAAATGGTTCGTCAAAAAAGAATATTTCTGCTTGTTGAGCTAAAGTACGGGCGAGAAAAACTCTTTGTTGCTGTCCACCGGAAAGTTCACCAATTTGTCTATTTCTTAAATCCCAAATTTCTACCCTTTTTAATGCCATTTTCACCAGTTCCTGTGACTGACGTGAAGGATAGCGAAATAAACCCGTAGGGATTGTTCTAGCCATCATCACCACATTTTTCACCTTTATTGGATAATCCCAATCAATTTGCGATCGCTGTGCAACATAAGCAACTTTATCTAATTTCTGCTTGAGCGGATTACCTTTGAAAGTAACTACACCACTAGTTGCTGGGATTAAATCCAACATTGCTTTAATCATGGTACTTTTACCTGCTCCATTTGGTCCGAATATACCAACTAATTGACCAGGCTCTAAATTAAAGTTAATTTCTCTAAGTGCGTAATTACCTCGATAAGAAACTGACAAGTTTTTGACTTGCAACATCACGCAAAAACCTCATTCCTGAAATAAATAAAAATTATTCTCTATAAATTTAATCTATACTAATCTAAAGTAATTGAGAAAGTATGTAATTAATATTTTCCTTAATTATTGGTTAAATCATAATATTTTTTTACTGTAATTATTAGTTAAAGTTTATGTTATAATTGACCAAAAATCATATATGATTAGGGATTATATTAGCGTAAATTTTCTTTTTGCATTTATTTAACACTATGATAACAAGGCATGTTTGGATGAAAGTCTAGCTATCAAAATAAAAAAATATTAAGATTTTATAGTTGTATTGAAAATAATTTTCAATAATTTTGATATTTTATATCATATTTTGATATTTTATATCATAAATTATATCATAAATGATATTCACAGTATATTTCCAAGGTAAAGTGATCAAACAACTACAAACTAGCTCTCGCAAGCTTGTGAGTGCGGCGGCTTTAACTGCGTTCGTAATTTTGACTGGATGTAACTCTACTGAAGGCGAAAAAGCAAACCAAACAACAGGTAATGATGGAAAACCAAAAGTTGTTGCTTCCTACAGCGTCATCTGTGACATGGTAGAAAAAATTGGTGCTGACAAAATTGACAGCAATTGTTTAATAGGCTACGACCAAGACCCCCACACCTACGAAGCGAAACCCTCAGACCGTAAAGCAATTGAGGATGCAGATGCAGTCTTTTATGCAGGATTAAACTTTGAACCTTCCATTGTCGAGATGTCAGAAGCGACCAAAACTCCAGCGCCAAAAATTCCTCTGCATGAAAAAGCAACTGCAAATGTGATTCAAGTTGACGAAGAAAACGGAGAAAAAGCACCAGACCCTCATGTTTGGCATGATATTAATAATGGCAAAGAGATGGTGAAGTTAATCGGCGATACTCTAGCTCAGGTTGACCCGGGTAATGCTGATACTTACAAAGCCAATGCGGAAAAATACAATACCAAATTAGATCGACTCGATGCTTGGATTAAACAGCAAATAGCTTTAATCCCAGCAGACAAGCGTAGGTTGGTCACAACCCATGATGCCATGAGCTATTATGCCAGAGCTTACGGTTTAACAGTAGAAGGAACATTATTGGGACTTTCTACAGAAGAACAACCCAGCGCAACTAAGGTCAAGGAACTCTCTGATGAAATCAAATCCAAAGGTGTTCCCACTGTTTTTGCAGAGTTAACGGCTAATGACAAAGTATTGAAAGTAGTTGCTAAACAAGCGGGGGTTGAAGTGACACCAAAGCCCTTAATTGCTGACGGTATCGGTGCAAAAGGAACTCCAGAAGGAACTTACACTGGTATGATTGAGTATAATACTTGCATCATCGTTAAAGGTCTTAGCGATCGAAAATGTCAATCGTTTAAGGATTCTTAGGATTGGGTAAGGGACTTCCAATACATAGGGGTAAAATTCTTTTATCCCTATGTTAGTCCTCTTTCCAAAGAACCGGCTTAGCTCAACACTTTTACCCCAACTTATTGTAATGATTGAGCTGAAGTGATGTTAATTAAAACTTCCATTCAAATATCAACATAATTGAATTCCCCAGAGGTTCTGGTTTATTTAAGTCAAGCTTTTCTGGGGGCTTGTTTGGATCTGCGATCCCTCCTTGTCCAACAATTTTGAGTGAACCAATGGGAACGGGTTTACATGACTCCATGGCTTTCTTTCTCAAGTCATAAAGATCCTTAAGTTTTCCTCCTACCTTGCCAGCTTTTTCTAGCATATCTTTGTCAGAATCAAATGAGCCGTCATTGTTCTTTCTAGCTGCATTAAAGGCGTTGACAGCATCAACGAGTTCCTTGCCTTTAGCTTGCATTTGGGATTTAAGACTTTTAGCATTCTCTGCATGACATACTTGTTTGGTGGCAGTAGCACCAACTTCAAATTTGCCTTTAGGTTTTTCGCCACTTATATTCACCGAAGCAGAAGCACCCAGTTCCACTTGAGGTAAGCCTTTAACCTTAATAGAGAAACTAAATACTTGGGATGTCTGTGCTTTAAACTCCATTATTACTTGTTTGCCATCCCCAACCTGAAATGGTAATTCGGCGGCAACAGATGATGGCAAGTCAAAATTTAGTTTGGAGTCGCCAAAGATATTGATGCTGAACTTAGTGTATTTCGAGAAGTCAGGTAACTTAAAACCTCCACCAGTACTTTGTTTGCCCGTTGCAGGAGTCGAAGTTGGAAGTTTTTGTCCTGGTTTAGGAGATGGAGTAGGGGGAAACGGCAACTTCAATAACGAAGCTCGCTTCTTGTGAACCTCAACTTCAATTATTCCACCCCTCTTATCGGAAAACGGTGGGCTGGTTTGGATTTCAATTTTGTCTGCGGGTACACCCAAACCGATTAATGTAGTTTTAACCAGATCAAATCGCTGAAGAATTTGGCGACGATTTTGCTTTTCCTTAGCACTGCTATATCTAGAATCACTGCTCAAATAGCCAGAAATTTCAATATATGCTTGCGGGTTTGTAGCGATCAAATCTTGAAAACTTTTTGCCACACTAACTAACTTGGGGTTACTTGCTGATAGGGCTTCACTTGCAGCTAATTCTGCTGTTGTTACAGATAACTGCAAATCCCGTCTAGGTAGCAGTGGTAAGGGTGAAGGTACACTAGAATCGTTAGTTTTACGCTGAACCATTGTCGTCTGATGCTGCGACATTGGTTGGGGTACAGAACCATGTATTACCTGATTTGCCGACTGTTCGGCTTGTGCCTCAAATTTGCTTCCTGCTTCATCGATTGCTAGGGGAGATGAGTTTGAGAAAATGGAATTTGATTGCTGGACAACATGGCTCAACTCGTGCGCTAACAATTGTTTTCCGCTATTGTTTTTGGGTGCATATTGTCCTTGTCCAAATACCACATTTTCTCCTACAGTGTAGGCTAGGGCATCAATGGCTCGTGCAGATTGTGCTGCCCGTCCATCGGTATGCACTCGTACATGACTAAAATCATGTCCAAAACGCGGTTCCATAAAACCACGAATATCTTTGTCTAAAGATTGACCAGGAGAACGCAATACTTCATGCACAATTGGCGGTATTTCTGAAGATTCAGCCTGATTTGTCGCATGACGTTGTAATAACTGTTGTTTCTTACTGCATTCGCTACATTTTCCACCTGTTACAGCATTTTGTCCACAGGATGAACATTTACGTTGTAGCAGTCCAGTGGGGACAGGGGTAAAGGATGATATTTGGTTTTGGGTTTGGGTGGGCGATCGCGTTTTCATTAGTTCTTTTCTCCAATTTCGCAACTAATATCAAGTTTGTTTAATTACTTATAAAAAAATCCTTTGTGGTGTTGCTGAACTAAAAAAATGTTTCGGTTCCACAAAGATATTGCCAAGAATTCAAATGTCCACTTAGTATAAGTTTCAAGCTCATAGTGCTTCTCATGGACTAGCTGTATGAATAGGAATCAAGACACGTGTACCGGTAGGAAACCTGTAGCTATCAGGCGTAGTAGCCGGAAGATTATTCGCTCTCACGAGATCGGCGACTGACACCCCATGCTGCCTAGCAATGCTTCCTATCGTATCCTCCTGTATAGCATACACATATCTGATACCTGGTACTCGTAATCGCGTCCCCACAGTCAGGGCGGCACCGGGACTGAGAGGCGTACCAGAGGAAGCATCCAATATTCCGCCTGGAGATGCGTTAGTTCTGCTTTGAATGCTAGCGTAAGTGTCACCCGTGCCAACTACTACTATCTCAGCCTCGGCACTTTCAGTACTTGAATACATCGCAACCCCTGCAAGAGAGGCTCCACCGGATGTTGATGTACCTGCGCCCAGACCCAATAATTCTGTATGTCCCATAAAAAACGCAACCTTGGCGTTTTCGATCCCCACCCCTGGCTGCCCCGACCTTCCATTAACAATATCGCGTGCATCTGCGTATTCCCTGTAGTCGGGGTGGTAGTGAACGACACTGCTTTTATAGGGGTAGTCCCGTCCTTCTACTTGCCTGCGAATTGGCGCGTATTCCGCTGTAGCGAGCCGGGATTGCAGTCTCCCTGGACCATCCCAGAGGTCACGCCGCATCACGTCAGCCATACCTTCTCTAAGAACCTCACCTGCCTCGCCACCGATGAGCCTATAGGTGCGCTCATAATTGGGGTGGTCTAGAATATGCATAAACTCATGTATCAGGGTAGTGAAAAGGTCCCAACGTGTCCTACGTTCGGCATTTGTTGAGCCGGAAGGTCGGTAGGGCTGAATGTTAATACCCCCGGTCGCCTCAGCTGGCCAGCTATGAATGGTATCGTCAATGTCAGCACGATTGGCTGGGTCAGTAGCAAATCTATTCCGAACGCGGGCAAACTCGATCCCATCGGGGCTTAGTCGTGACGAAGGCACGCAATTGTAACGGTTCATCACCGCCTCGCCCCCCGAAAAATCCTGCTTCATCCAGTATCCAACCCAACCGATGCGGCCGGGTCTGGGGGTCACGCCCGGCGCTGCAGCGGTGCCGGCATCTGTAATTGGCACAGTAGATTGATCCCGTATCATTGAAGCGAGGGAATATACTGCGGGGTGGTACTCTCCGGAAGGTGTGCGACTGGCTGTACGAATGTAGGGTGCAAAATATTGTTCCGTAACATTCTGCGCTGAAAGGGCAATGCTATTGGCCTGTGATATGGGAAAGGCGGGGGGACCTGCCGCCTGAAGGGCACGAAACTGTGTTGCTTGTGTATTTAGATAGCTACTTAGTGTAGCAACCATGTCGTTCTCAAAAGTGCCTGGGGTACCCGGTGATGGGGGGAGTCCAGTCATCGCAGGCGGTCCCTGGACCACGGGTGGTGGCAGGGCTGCCCCAGGGGTCGGTGGTGGTGGTTGTACGAGGGTTGCGCCCGGTGTCAGAATGGATTCTACAACCGCGTGTTCGGTCGGTGTTACGGCATGTGTCCCGGAAAAAATATCCCGACGTAAGAGAGGACGTGTTCTCGCTTCATAGGCAGTTATCAACTGGTCCAGTTGGCGACGTTCTTTACCGTGGACATCATCTCTGATAGTTTGAGGGCTGACCTGGCTGAAAATTGTGGTCAATTCGGAATCCGGCGAACCGGCTATCAGATTCAGAATAGCTTCTTCGTCAGCATTTCCAGTGGGACCGGAGAGCATCTCCTCAATCAAGAGGATCTTTCTTTGTGGAGAAAGGGTATAGCCAGTGGCTCCTCCCATCCAGCGCCGCACAATGGCGCGGGCTTTATTATCACTATCAAAGCGATCTTCAATGCGATTATTGTCGTCTAGAAAAGTAAGATAATCCTGTAATTCCTGATCGTCGAAAGTTCCTTCAAATCCGATAAATCGAATAAATCTCTGCCAAGCCGATACTCTTTGTAGCATAGGTGTTGCTAACACAGAACCAACGCTCGAAATCAATCGATTGGACTTCAATGTCTGTGCGTTTCGCTCGGCTTGCTGCTCGAAGCCATCATGTTCTGCCCCAAAATTAATGTCTGTTTGTGAGGAATAATTGACACTGCGTTGTTGAACAACGTGTGTCAACTCATGCCCCAAGAGGTACCGATTTTGTGGGGATTCTGGGGCGTATTGCCCTTTACCAAAGATAATATTGTGACCAACGGTATACGCCAACGCATTCACTGCCTGCGCTGACTCTCCTGCCTTCGTATCCGTATGAACCCGCACTTGGCTAAAGTCATGTCCAAAGCGAGATTCCATGAAACTACGAGTATCTCGGTCTAAAGGTTGACCGGGAGACTGTAATACTTCATGCACAATGGGCGGCACTTCTGAAGATTCATTATGATTCGCTGCACGCCGTTGTATTATTCCAGCTTTTTTCTTACACTCCTCACACTCCCCACCTGCAATGGTGTGCTGCCCGCATGTCTCACACTTCCTCTGCAAAATCCCACCCTGAGAAAGCGGTGATGTCGTCGGTGTCTGCTGGGCTACCGTCTGCTTGCTCATGAACCCATCCCCCGATATACAGCATGAGCTATATCCCGCCCCATTTGCGTATAATTACTACTATTCTCAATTGCCATACTACCACCATCCACCCGAGGCACAGCACCACCCGCAACCAAGCTAGGAGCCAACCCTCCATCTGCCAAAAGTCGCCCCAATTCTGCCTCTACTGCCGCCTGCAAAAAAGGTCGTTCGGCATGGGGAACAGCCACGCCATCCAAAATTAACCGCTCAATATTAACGTTAATATTCATACCTTCACCCCCACTGGTTCTTCCCAGCGAAAATCCACTTCGTTTATGGGTCTATCTAATTTGCGAAATTCTGTCCGCGCTGCTTGCAATGCTAAGGGCATTGTCACCCCTGTTCCTTGCTGGGCGGCTAAAAATGCGGCATTCAGGGCTATATTATGAATGCTACCTCCTGTTAAATTCAATCTTGCTAACCGAGCAAAGTCTAAGTTCTCTCTGGGTACTTCCCTCGGAAACGCTTTTTGCCATATTTTCTGGCGTTCGGGGGGGTTGGGAAATTGGAAGGTGAGGATAAACCGCAAACGCCGCACAAAGGCATGATCTAAAGCACTTCGCATATTAGTTGCTAGTATAGCTAATCCGCGAAAGGCTTCCATTCTTTGCAATAAATAGTTAATTTCAATATTGGCATAACGGTCATGGGAGTCTTTAACTTCGCTACGTTTACCAAACAAAGCATCTGCTTCATCAAAAAATAAAATTGCTCCCCCATCTTCTGCTGCATCAAATAGCCTTCGCAGGTTTTTCTCGGTTTCCCCGATATATTTACTCACTACTGCCGATAAATCAATTCGGTATAAATTCAAACGTAATTCATTAGCAATTACCTCAGCCGCCATTGTTTTACCCGTGCCGCTTTCCCCAGCAAACAAGGCATTGATGCCCAAGCCGCGATTCATCCGGTTTTCAAATCCCCATTCTTGGTAAACTTTACTACGCTGTCTGACTTGGTCGGCGATTTGCTGCAACAGGCTGGTTTCTTCTGGGGGTAAGACAATATCTTCCCAGGTGGCTTTGGGGTTGAGTCGTTGGGCGAGAATATCTAATTGGGGACGGGTATTGGCTAAACAGGTAGACCAAATTTTGTCCCGTAGGTTCTGGTTGGAGGCTGTGGTAAGTGCGGTTTGGCTGATTTGCTCAATGGTGGGTAGGTTGAGGTTAAATTGGCTGGCTAGTTGGGCTGGAATATCATCCCAGCTATTACCTAATGCTGTTTGCCAAAGTTGTTTTTGTTCTTCTGGGGTGGGTTTTTCAATATCTATGGGAACAGTTGGACGACCTAAGTTAGAGCGAATTTCTCGACTACTGAGAAATAATAAGCTGTTAGTACGATTCAGGAAGCGGTATAGGGATGTATTTTGTGCTTCCGTTGGGGAACTGGTAATTTCCTGGGCATCGAGGTAAAGAATAATTGGTAAAAGTAAGCTTTCCCTTTCCCAGAGACGGATAAAGGTTTCTAATTCGGCGGCTTGACTAGGTAATAATTCTAATGATAAACGGTAAACAAACAAACCCATACTTTGGGCTGCTTGCTGTGCTAAAAGTTGCTTGCTAGAGGAGTCGGAACCGAGAAGTTGAATCACTAAGGGAGTTCGAGAGGGTTGTAGATAAGTGGCGATCGCTTCTACTGCTTGTTGATGGGACTGTGGTAATTGATACTGAATATTCCCACCATCTAAGGGTGTAACTAAGGAAACTAAACGGTCATCTAAGTAGTTCAGTCCTTTAATGTAATTAACAATGCGTTCATCTGCAGGTAAAGCAGGTAAGTGTAAAACTTCCGACTTGTCAAGTCGGAAAAAACGTTGTTTTTGTTTGGTTGGTGATACTTCCTTGGGTTGTGGTATTTCTTTTCCTTTTTCCAGCGTTTGCACCTGTCTTTTGAGACACAAACGCAACCATAATAAGACTTTCGTCAAATATTCTTGGTTATTATGTTGCCATTTTTCTAAATAATTCATTAATCCATTCTCTCTGCGCCTCTGCGCCTCTGCGTGAAATAAATCACCAACTAACTAATTACCAAAGAAACTTCCGGAATAAAACCAAGCGGTAAAACCAGAGGTATAACACTATAGTCCACAACCAAACTATCTACCCCATCCACCCGCAATCTGGGACGCACTTGATATGCACCTGCGGGAATATCCCCCAATTCAAATTCCAAAGTATTAGTTTGGGTAGGATGGGGTCTGGATATGAATTCGCGATCGCCTATGCCTATTTTTACTAATGCTGGTTCTTCAGTGCTCAACAGCAAAGCAACCCTTTGTCCAGGTAATACTGCT
>NZ_FYBH01000197.1 GCF_900185595.1 Calothrix rhizosoleniae SC01 | reverse complement strand
AGTCCAAGAAAATCATTTATTACGCCAAGAAATAGATAAAGTAGTTAAATCTGTATTCCATTTACAAAAGTGGGCTAATACTTCTGATGATGATTCCCTTCGAGCAGATCCTCCCGTGGAGCATCCCGTTGCAACTTCTATTCCTCACTCCCAGACTAGTGAATTCCCAATACCTGAGACTACAGAACAATTCCACCCTCCAGACTCATTTTTTACTTCCCCCACCATAGAAATGCCTGTGTCTCCAGAACCAGTATATTTGGAGGAGCAACAAGTATCCTACTATCCAACCAGTGAAGAAGAAAAAAAAATCGCTAGTGGTTGGTGGCTAGTCTTCTGTATCTTGCTAATTATATTTACAGCTTTTGGTACCGGATATTTGATTGTTCGTCCGTTCTTTCAAAAGAATAGTCGTTAGATTCAACTATCCCAACATTATTGATGTCAGCTACAAACTACACTGTAGTGTGGTCATCTTGCTCACTTTTGGAAAATCGTAAGGGAGACGCTTGCACTACTTATTCACCTATTTTTATATGATTCCTTACTTGTGCAAATACTAAAATCTAAAATTGTTTGACCAAAAACTTCCATAATTCAGAATAGAACATAAAATTCCCGTGTCACAGTGTCCACTATAGTTTTAGATAGAGAATGCTGGCTGATGCTCTTGCCATCATATTTCAGCACTACATTGACTATCAAAAAATGTGGCATTGGATACATAATTGATGGACAATTCCTCTGCTATTTAAAGCTTCAAGCAGAGGATCTATTTAGATAGGGTGAAAAACTAGTAACATATAAGAGTCACAAAAATGAAAAAAGTCGAAGCTATTATCCGTCCTTTTAAGCTTGATGAAGTAAAAATTGCTTTAGTCAATGCTGGTATCGTAGGCATGACTGTTTCCGAAGTCAGGGGATTTGGTAGGCAAAAGGGACAAACAGAACGCTATCGCGGTTCTGAGTATACCGTTGAATTTCTGCAAAAATTGAAGATAGAGGTTGTAATAGAAGATGCCCAAGTAGATATGGTAGTAGAGAAAATTATTTCTGCTGCCCGCACTGGCGAAATTGGTGATGGTAAGATATTCATCTCTACGGTTGATCGTGTAGTGCGGATTCGGACTGGAGAATCGAACTTCGAGGCATTGTAAAACAATGAGGGATGATGGGATGATGTGTTTTGACTCATAATCTCCTCATCTCCCCACTACATCAAATAGGAAGTTTTTCTAGCTGGGGTAATAAAGTCGCAAATGCTTTTCCTCGATGGCTGACAGAACTTTTCAATTCTGGTGACATTTCCGCAAAGGTTAATAACTTCTCTGGGACATAAAAAATGGGATCATAGCCAAATCTACCTTTACCGCGAGGTGCATGGAGGATTTCACCACGACAAATACCTTCTGATTGTAAAACGATCGCGCCACTCGGATTAGCGATCGCAACGGCACAAACAAACTGGGCTTGGCGATTAGTTTGGTTGTCTAATTCTCTTAACAATCGAGAAATGCGATCGCTATCTGTTTTACCATAACGAGCAGAATATACCCCAGGTGCGCCATTAAGGGCATCCACTTCCAAACCAGAATCATCGGCAATTGCCCATTTACCCATTGCTAATGCCACCTGAGAGGCTTTGAGTTGGGCATTGGCACTAAATGTATCACCGGTTTCTTCTACCTCTAATTCTGGGGGCTTTAGGGTTAATTCCCAGATAGAATTATCCAGGTAAGCTTGCATTTCCTTTAACTTACCTGGATTACCAGTAGCTACAACAAGTGTTGTCATTTCAGTTATCAGTTATCAGTTATCAGTTTTTAATCTTGCCATCTTACCTCATAAGGAGGAGGGGAAGAGTGAAAGAGTGAAAGAGTGAAAGAGGGGAGGAGGGAAGGAGGGAAAGATAAAAAATCTTAACTCCCAACCATCACTCCCTCACTCCATCACTCCCCTCACTCCCCTCACTCCCTCACTCTGCCCATTCCTTCGCCCAAGCCAAAGTTTGATGCACCTGTTCTAAGGTGGGAGCTTCGCAGTAAAGCCGCAAAACTGGTTCTGTACCGCTAAAACGAATCATTAACCAACTTTTATCTTCCAAGCGGAGTTTGTAACCGTCAATTGTCTGACAGTCAATTACTGATTTACCAGCAATCTGAGTTAATGGTTGGGTTTGCAACTGCTTTAAAAGACGCTCCCGCACTTCCATACTTGCCAGGGGTAAATCAATGCGATCATATGCCGAGTTAAAATCTGTTTGTGACTGTAATTGGCGGTAATAGTCCCTCAAGTCCAAACCAGACTCCACAACCGCTTCTAGCACGTACAAAGCTGATAGTAAAGCATCCCGTTCAGGAATATGGTTCCCATAACCAATCCCTCCGGATTCTTCACCTCCTAACAATACCTGAGCTTCTAACATCCTGTCAGCTATATATTTATAACCAACGGGTGTCTCAAATATCAATAAATTGTTCAAAGCTGCAACCCGAGGAATCAAATCCGAACCACTAACTGTTTTGACTATTTCCCCAGCAAATTTTCGTCTTTTTGTCAAGTGGTCAATGAGGATCGGAATCAAGATTTGGGAGCTGAGGAAATTTACTTCTCCATCTACAGCAGCAATGCGATCGCAGTCTCCATCAAATACTAAGCCTACCACTAAACCTGTGGCTTGCTGTTGCCGATGCTCGTTCATGGTTTGAAACAAACGGGAGAGGTATTTCGGCAAAGGTTCCGGGGCACCCCCTTCAAAAGTGGGATCGCGATCGCTATTTATTTCTCTCACCCCTGCTCCCAGGATTTTTCCTAATCCCCCAGAAGCTGCACCATGCATAGCATCCACAAACACAGTCAATTTACCACAAGCGATCGAATCTTGGATCTTGGCAATATTGACTTTACTCGCCAATTCTGTACAGTAACTATGCCAGGGGTTAAAGTGTTCTATTTTACCTGGTGTTTCTGCCGGGGGGACTTCTTTAGTCAATAAACGTTCAATTTCCTTAGTTACCTCTGGGGGTACAGAACCACCAAAAGCACTCTTGACTTTTAAACCCGAATATTTACCTGGATTGTGGCTAGCAGTAATTACTAAGGCTCCTAAAGCATTTTGTTGTTTTGCTGCCCAACTAAAAGCTGGAGTCGGGGCGTAGGTTTCGCTTAGCAAGATATCAAATCCAGCCGCAGAAACCACTTCAGCCACCTTACTTGCAAACTCTTCTGCCATAAAGCGGCGATCGTAACCAACAATAATTTTACGGTTACCAACTTGCTCTCCATAAGTATTAAGTAATACCTGGGCGGCGACTGGCGCGACTAAAGCTAGGCGTTCAAAAGTGAATTCGTCAGCTATTACACCGCGCCAGCCATCTGTACCAAATTTGATTGAGTTAACTGCAACTGGCATGGAGATATCCCAATTTCTTAAATATGGATTGTAACATTTAGATCAAATGTATCAGATTTCGTGAATATACGTATGAAGTTATTGTTTTACTGAATTAAGTTGTCAAAAGGAATACATTGATAGTTTTGGTTTAATCATGTATAAATCAAATTTAAAAAGATTAGTAAAAATATTTATAGCACTACCTTTGGGGGTATCAATTTTGGGATTTAGTTCCCCGACATTTGCTGGAGATGCTCCCAGTAAGCAATTCATCAAGAGGGATTTACCCCTAAGTTGGATTCTTGATGAATGGTACAGGAAGAATCCGAATATTCCTTTATATGCTTGTGTTTGTACAAAAGTTTACTGTGATAATTCTCAATCATGGCCATTTCGCAGTTTTACCATTGGGGGTGTTGTGCCTGCCCTTGGCTCTTATAATAAAAATCAGACTGAAAGAATTGGCTTTGTTTGTGGTCAAGTGGATGCAAAGGAGATTGAAGCAATTAAGGAGCATCCTGTTTTGGAAAATCCGTAATTAAGCAGTGAGTTCAGACCACCAGTAAAAGTTAGTTAAACCGCGAATGAAATCAGGTTGATCAATGACCAAAAAAGAAAAGGGTACAAGCCCCCGGATTTATCCGTGGAAAGGGAAAAAGTATTTTCCTTATTCAAGCCCCTCGATTTATCGATGGGGTAACTGATAACTGATAACTGATAACTGAAATGACATCTATATCCCCAAAAACGCTGACTCTTGAGGATTTCTTCTCTCTGTATAGGGATAATCCCCGGTACGAACTAGCAGATGGAGAACTAATAGATATGGAACCAACTGGTCCTCATGAAACGGTGAGTGGAAAAACAGCAACTCAAATAGGTATCCACCTTGTAGCGGAAAAACTTCCCTGGTTCATTCCCCGTACTTGCTTAATTTATCCTCTTGCTGATGCTGCAACTGTTCGTCGTCCCGATGTTGTAGTTCTTGATGAAACTGTTTTAGGAAATGAACCTCTATGGGAGCGAGAACCTGTAATTACTTTAGGGCGCTCTGTAAAATTAGTGGTTGAAGTTGTTAGTAGCAATTGGGAAACTGATTATGCTAGAAAAGTTGAAGAATACGCGCTTTTAGGTATTCCTGAATATTGGATTATCGATTATCGGGGACTGGGTGGTACTGCATTTATTGGTAAACCAAAACAACCAACTTTCACTGTTTGTCAATTAGTTGATGATGCTTATATTCAACAACAATATCGTCTCGATCAACCAATTCATTCACCCCTTTTACCTCGCCTTCAACTCAAATTGGATGATATTTTACCGCGTTAATATAGCGCTACGCGCAAGTAATAAGTAATAAGTAATAAGTAATAAGTTTACTGTTCATGGGTTTAGGGGTTCAAGAATGTCCTAATCTGATTGCGTAGTGCTATAATATTTCTTTTTACTATATAGGAATCCGGTTTGAGTTTTGAATAATATTAGGTATCTGTAGCGATCGCATTTGACAATCAAGACAGTCGCGACGTGTTTTAAGCGCAAGCGCAGGTTACACCAACAAAAATCAAATAGTAATCCTATATTAATTTTTCCACTTCAGCAGCTTTTTTCTGTAAATCAAGTTCTTGGTAAATTTGCAGACTTGCGGATAAGAATTGGCGAGCAGTTATTTCAGCACTAGGTTGATGAATTTGGGCACGTTTGAGATATATTTCCCCTAAAAGCTTGCGTGTTGAGGCTTCTAGTTTGCGACGATTGTATTCTTGGAATACTTGCAGAGATGTTTGAGCTAGTTCTTCGGCTCGTTCTAGATTTTCTAGGGCGTTAATTTCCAGGTAAGCACGAGCAATATCTAATGCTTCATCTGCTTTATTTATGGTTTGTCCAAGTTGGTGAAAATACGTAAAAGCAGTGTGGTAATTTTTCTCAAATTGACCAATTTTTTCTGGTAGGGATGGGTCATCAGCAGGTAATAGGCGTAGGTATTCTGAGTTAAGTAAGCTGAGAACTATATGGTCATATGCCAGATTTTGTTTGTACTCCCCTGTGGTGTTAATTTCAATGGCTTGATGGATATTTTGCTTGGCTTGTGCGAGTAAGTTCAAGGCTTCTGCTTTATCTTGGGTGTTTTTAGCTAATCGGCGCTGGCTGTTACTAATTTCCCTACAACGCCATGCTACACTTTCATTTTGACCAAGCTTTTGGTGTAAATCTCGGCTTTGTTGGTCATAATCAATTGCTTTGGTGTAATTTTCTAAATCTCGGTAGCAGCTAGCTAGCCATGATAACAGGTTGGCTACATTATTTTGTAAATCCAATTGCTGATAAAGTTCAAGGCTTTGTTGGTAATGAGCGATCGCATCTTCGTATTGACCCGATGCTTGATAGATACGACCTAATCGCCAGTAAGCTAACGCAATTTCTGGTTGTTTTTGAATCTCCTGCCATATTGCCAAATCTTTGAGTTCACACTCCAATGCTTGCTTATACTTACCCCATCCTCGATAGCAAACAGCTAGCCAATCCCACTGATGAGCTACATTTTCTTGTTTGCCTAATTGCTGGTACAGTTCGAGGCTTTGTTGATGGTGAGCGATTGCATCTTCGTATTTACCCCATGCTTGATAAATTCGACCTAGCTGATAATAAGCATCGGCTATATCTTTTTGTTCATCAAGCTGCTGG
>NZ_FYBH01000044.1 GCF_900185595.1 Calothrix rhizosoleniae SC01 | reverse complement strand
ATCTCCTCCATCTAAATAATCATTACCACCACCACCGTAAAGAATATCATCGCCATTCTCTCCATAGAGGTAATTGTTACCATCTCCTCCATAGAGAGTATCATTCCCAAAAGTTCCGTTGTATTGCGCCATATTTATGTGTCTTCGAGCACTTTTGTTATGCTTATAGGCTGGCTTATTTTTTAAACTTCGTCTAGATAAAAATAATGTATTTTTGATATCTTTATGTTGTGAAAAGAAATATATTTTTTCTATTTATTCTGATTACTTATTACTTGCGTATAGCGCTATACACCCTAGACTGTCACAAGACATGCAAGCGTAATAGTCAACAGGAGTTGATGGGAAATATGATACTCTAGTACTAGAGGGTCTTATGGAGAGGTAAAAGTATGAGACTTACTACTTTAAAAATCTCGGCTCTTTCTACTCTTATTGTCACTTCCATAGTACTTTCCGCAGGAATTGCGATCGCCCAACCAAGTAAAAATGCTAGTTACATAGGTGCAGGTATCGCTGTGGGTGTTACTGATGACGGAAGAGGCAATGATGCCGTATTTGGTGCTAATGTTCAAGGACGTTACGCCATTCCCACACAACCTGTTTCCATTCGTGGTGCGGTTCTATTTGGTGGAGATGCTATTGCTATTGTACCAAATGTAACTTATGATGTACCAATCGCTAAAGATACAAATATCTATATTGGTGCTGGTTACTCCTTTGTTACCAATGAAAATCGCAACTCTCCATTGGGTAACAAGGATGCGGCTGTAGTTACCCTAGGTGCAGAATCCGAAGTACACAAAAATATCGTCGTTTATGGTGATGCTAAATGGGCAATTGATGCCTATGAAAATACTTCAGCTGATGCTGTTAGCATCCAAGCCGGAGTTGGCTACCGCTTCTGATATTGTTTGTGAAGGAAAATTTGACAATTTAGGTGCAGATACCATAATGGGGGGATATGGATAAAGTATTCTCCCCATTACTAATGGTAAGGAAGTCCCGATGAAAAATTTTCACCATCAATTATCTAATACCAATTCTCCAAAATAAAGCTACCCATGAACAGCAGGGGAGCAGGAGGAGAATTATCTGTAGCCAGGATTTAGAGAAATGGTATAAGTAGAATTTTTCCTTCCCTCAACTCCCAACTCCCAACTATCAAATATCAACTCCCTACAAAATAGATGCTCAATTGGGTTAACAAATAGTTACAATCGGGATATCAAAATATCTGCACCTCGGAGTCATCACTGATGAAATTCATATTTGACCCAGCAATTGCGGTGAAAATCCACAAAATGAAAGAAAGGGTGAGGTGGCAGCATCCTAGTATTGTAACAAGGGGAATTGACCAAACAAGCATGGTTTTGGATGATGGTAAGGATGGAGAACCAGATTTTTCTTTTATGGTAATTGGGGATACCGGCACTCAACCCCATAAAAACTACCATCCCCAACGCCAGGTAGCTGAAGCCATGCTAAAGCACCAACAAGATTGCAATTTTGTCCTCCACACAGGAGATGTGATTTATGTGGTGGGTTCCCAGGAATATTATCCCCAAAACTTTATCCAGCCTTACCGGGAGTTTCTACGGGGTGGAGAAAATCCCCAAGCCATTACCTATGACAATATGGTATTCAACAAGCCAATTCTCCCCGTACTAGGTAATCATGATTATTATGATGTTCCGTGGATGTACCGCTTGTTAGCCGGAACTACCCTACACCTACGCACCCTACTACGCTACAAAGATTTTGAAATTGGTTGGCATGGTTCTTATCAAGGGGATGCCTATGCTAAAGCTTTTTTGGATTATTTACAAAGGTTTCGTTCCCCACAACAGTTAGAATTTCACCTCGATGAATACTACACTGCTAAAACTGATACAGGACGGTGTTTGCGCTACGAACCAGGAAAATTCACCCGTCTACCCAACCGTTATTATACGTTTCGTTACGGTGGTATTGACTTTTTCGCCCTAGATTCTAACACTTTTAACGAACCATCTCCACTACCAGATACCAAAGAAGGGGAAACTCAACGGCGAGAATTGCAACAGCGTCGCCATGAAATCGAACGGGAAGAGTTGCAAATTCTCGATGCTTGTAATAAGCTTAATGCCGATAATCTGGAGTCAGCAGAACAGCTTGATACCCTGCGAGCTAGGTTATATCAAATTGATGAAGTGAAAATAGATATTGAAAAACAACTGAATTGGTGGCACCAGAAACCGGATGTGGACTGGGAGCAATTAGAATGGCTGAAACAAAGATTAATCGACTCCTGGAATACAGAGGAGGTAAGGGGGAGAATCATTTATTTCCATCATCCTCCCTATGTTACAGAATCCAGTAAATGGTATCAGTCCCAGACTTTAGCCGTTCGTCATCGCCTACGTTGGGTATTGGATGGGGTAAGACAGCAGGTGGGTAATTTGGCACAAAATCGCCCCTTAGTTGATTTAATTTTCAATGGTCATGCTCACTGTCTAGAATATCTGCGGACAACAGATACAGGACATGGTGATTCTCATCTCAACTGTATCATTAGTGGTGGTAGCGGTCGTCATCCCCGTCGCCAAAGGCAAGAAGGTAAGGAATTGTTAGAACAACTTCCCGGACAAAGTCTTAGTAAAGTTGCTGATTCTCTTTTGTTTGTTGGAAAGAATAGACACGGAGAACTTACCCAACGCCCTTATTCCTTTGTACGGATTGATGTGAAAAGCGGCAATCCTCCTCAATTCATTGTTAGACCATTTGTTGTGGAATATTTACAAGGGCAATGGTGCGATCGCCAATTAGAGGAAATTCTAATTTAATAGAATATTTATCTAAAAATATGTTGTTAAAACATTGCTTTCTAGAGCACATTCGATTACAAAATAGATTAAGAAAAGGTTATCAGAAAGTTAATTAGTTAGTAAGAGTAAATTCTCTAAAGCCTTCCAAATTAACATTTTCGTGAATTTAATAGCAAGAACAAATAGTACAAATTACCGCAAAATTTATTTTTTCTGCAATTACACTGAAGTTCTGATAAATTTATATTTACTGTCTCAGAAAAATAGAATAAACATTATATATCTATAAAAGGTATAAATTCGTCAATCATTGTCAAGCAAATATGTGAATATTTGAACTTCTCTTATGGCTCAAAACTTATTGAAGTGAGATAAAAGCATATTAATTTTGATGTTGTGAAATTTTGGAATTGCTAACTCAGAAAATGAGCTAGCCTCATTCCTCATGAATTTTTGCTGCTTATAGCCGCCGATTCATTCAATCAATGTGTCATTGCTCAATCATGGGGAACACATTCTGAATTAGGTTCCTGAAAGTCTTGCTTTCTTGGGGTTATAAAATCTGCATTTCTAGAGTAACTAGGAAAATTTAGCCAGCAGTCAACCT